>NZ_AP028068.1:0-305975 GCF_030297155.1 Vibrio sp. FE10
CCTTGTTAGAACTGGCTGAAACGCACGATTACTTCGTGATTGCAGGCAGCTTGCCACAAGGCGTATCACCAGAGCTTTGTGCTTCTTGGGTACAACGCTTACGTGACCTAGGTAAAAAAGTGTTGTTCGACAGCAGCCGTGACGCACTTAAAGCCGGTATCAATGCACAGCCTTGGTTAATCAAGCCAAACGACGAAGAGCTTTCTCAGCTTTTCAACGCAGAACTGACAACACGTGACCAATGCCAACACGCAGGCCAAGCCCTGAGTGAAAAAGGCATTGATAACATCGTGGTATCACTTGGCGCAGAAGGCGTGATGTGGCTTAACCAAGGTGAATGGTTACATGCTCAACCGCCGCGTATGCGAGTGGTAAGCACGGTAGGCGCAGGCGACACCTTAGTTGCTGGCCTATGTTGGGGTCACATGCAACAAATGCCAAAACCAGAACTTATTAAATTCGCAACCGCCCTATCTGCTCTAGCAGTTTCACAGGTAGGCGTGGGCATCACCAGCCAACAAGAGCTGGATTCAGTACTACAAAATATCCAATTACAGTCGCTTAGTGCTCCAACTAGCCAGTTAGACACAAGCAAATAGGACAAAAGGTTTATTATGAATATTACCATTATCACAGCTTGCCCTAGTGGCGTAGCAAACAGCATCATCGCCGCAGGCTTGTTAGAGCAAGCGACAAAAGCACTGGGTTGGAACGCCGCTATTGAATGTCAATCAAGCGTGCTACCTGACTCAACCGTATCGCAAGACACTATCGACAACAGCGACGTTGTGGTTATCGCAGCCAACACAAACGTTGATAAAGCGCGCTTTGTTGGCAAAAAAGTGTACCAAGCGGCTATCTCTGAATGCACAGCTGATGCAAAAGCATTTCTTGAGAAAGCGGTAGCAGAAGCAACAGTACTAGATGCTTCTCAAATTGAAGAATCTATCCAAGTTACTGGCACCTCTCCAGCAACAGGCAGCAAGAAGATCGTAGCGATTACCGCTTGCCCAACGGGTGTTGCACATACCTTTATGGCAGCTGAAGCGCTTGAAGCAGAAGGCAAACGCCTAGGTCACCAAATCAAAGTGGAAACTCGCGGCTCTGTAGGTGCGAAGAACCAACTGACAGACCAAGAAATCGCCGACGCTGATCTTGTTATCATCGCAGCCGACATTGACGTTCCTCTGGATCGTTTTAACGGCAAAGCGCTATACAAAACAACAACAAGTCCTGCTTTGAAGAAAACAAAGCAAGAAATGGAAAAAGCATTCGCAGAAGCTAAACCATACCAACACACAGCATCTTCTAATTCAGCGCCTGCTGACGAGAAGAAAGGCGTGTACAAGCACCTAATGACAGGTGTATCGCACATGCTTCCTGTAGTTGTTGCAGGTGGTTTGATCATTGCACTCTCTTTCGTATTCGGTATCGAAGCGTTTAAAGAAGAAGGCACGTTAGCAGCAGCACTGATGACTATCGGTGGTGGTTCTGCATTCGCACTGATGATTCCTGTTCTTGCTGGTTTCATTGCCTTCTCAATTGCTGACCGTCCGGGTCTGGCTCCAGGTCTAATCGGCGGTATGTTGGCTAGCTCAACGGGCGCAGGTTTCCTAGGTGGTATCGCAGCAGGTTTCATTGCCGGTTACGCAGCGAAATTCATTGCCGACAAGGTTCAACTTCCACAATCCATGGAAGCCCTTAAGCCAATCCTGATCATTCCGTTTATCGCGAGTTTGTTCACTGGTCTTGTGATGGTTTACATCGTAGGTGGCCCTGTTTCTGGCGTGATGAGCGCAATGACAACTTTCCTAAACAACATGGGAACGTCTAACGCGATTCTTCTGGGTGTGATTCTAGGCGCAATGATGTGTTTCGACCTTGGTGGCCCTGTAAACAAAGCAGCTTACACATTCGGTGTTGGTCTACTGGCTTCGCAAACTTACGCACCAATGGCTGCAATCATGGCAGCAGGTATGGTTCCAGCTCTAGGTATGGGCCTTGCGACTTTCCTAGTGAAAGACAAGTTTGAAGCAGGCGAGCGTGAAGCAGGTAAAGCATCATTCGTTCTTGGCCTATGTTTCATCTCTGAAGGTGCAATCCCATTCGCAGCGAAAGATCCAATGCGTGTTATCCCAGCTTGTATGGCAGGTGGCGCACTAACGGGCGCACTATCAATGATGTTTGGCGCACAGCTAATGGCTCCACACGGCGGCTTGTTCGTACTACTGATTCCTGGTGCTATCTCTCCAGTTCTTATGTACCTAGTGGCGATTGCAGCTGGTACGGCAGTAACAGGCTTCGGTTACGCAGCTCTTAAAAAGATGAGCAGCGATAAAGTGATAGCAGAGGCTTAATCCCCCTACTCTGTTTAACGGCTAAACCCGTCGAACAGAGGCTCTTGATAAACTGTTCCTTGAAACAGAATAAAGGCTCCTCATTTGAGGAGCCTTTTTATTGGAATTAGCTAACAAACTGAAACGCTCGGTTTGGTGTTACTTTTCTAATGTTGCTAAAACGGGCAACTGGAATGAAAACGTCACACCTTCGACATCATCCGTGTCGATCTGACGAATCATTTCCACCAAATAACCTTGCACATCTAACTTCAAACCTTGTTGCTCAACCGCCTGAAACAGAGCTTCTAACGCTGTGCTGTACGCCACATCCGAAACCAGATAAACGTCGCTGCATAAGTAGTATCCTTCAGGAATCGTCATATCGTAGCGGTCTTTCGCAACTTGCCAATTTCCGATTTCAGCGTCGATGTCGTCCCACTTATTATTCATTTGCTTGATCGGCGTGGTGCCCATCAAATGCGTCGACTTCTGACCATAGATTTCAAACACTGTGTCCCAATCAGGATCTTCCAACTTAAGCTTTTGCATACCGCGCTCTGGATACCAAACCAGCTCGATCGGCATAGACTTAACCAGCTCTTTCTCCATCGAAGACTGCACACCTGGATGTGCCAGTTTCTGAATGAAATCCGCCGTCTCCTTAGGAGTCGCGTTGTAGCCCATTTCTCGAATATGTTTTGCCGTGACACCGAGCTCACGCTTAAGCGCCTTACCTAATGACTGCGATGATGAGAAGCCGCAATACTGAGCTATTTCAATCACGCTCCACGGCTCATCATTGATCAACAAACCCACCGCAATTTGTAATCGAACACGACTCAGATACTGACCCGGTGTTTCATTAAAGAGCTCGGTAAACTGACGATGAAAGTGGTATGGCGAAATCGCACTCTCGGTTGCGATCTCTTCCCACGTGCGACGCTCACCCCACTCTTCATGCATCAAGGTCAATGCATGCGTAAAACGTTTTTGAAGATGCTCTGGCAAAGATTCGATCAATGCAATCTCAGGCACCAGTTTAAAAGCTGGCTCCAAATGCAAAGCAGGTTTGTTCTCTTTCGTCATACACTCTTTGGTCTCGGGTACATTAACTTTAACCTTACTGTCGGCTAGCATCGCCGAGCTGGATAGCTTTATTGAACTGGATAGCTTCATTGAACCGGATAGCTTGGCTTCACTATCGTCTTTGTCCTTTATAAAATCAATCACGAGCGTTCCAAAGTGAGTTCTTCTAATGAATCTTGTTCATGTGCTTCTTGTTCGATTAGATTTTCAATTAGCGGCGGCTTGCGACAAAACAAACCAAGCAGCACAGGGATCAAAATCAAAGTTACCGCAGTGGCAAACAACTCACCAAACACCAAAGAGACTGCCGCTGGTTTCAAGTATTGCGCCTGTTCTGCGGTTTCGCTTAGCAATGGTAACAATCCACACACAGTGGTTATCGTGGTTAAGAAAATCGCTCTCAAGCGGCTAGTACCCGCAATCACTAACGCTTGCTGTAACGGTACGCCTTGGCGATATTCACTATTAAAGCGCGTGATCAACACTAACGAGTCGTTAATCACAATGCCTGTCATGGCCATCATGCCGAACATCGAAAGAATACTGATAGGTAAGTCCATCAAGTAGTGACCAAAAATCGCGCCTGCAAAACCAAACGGTATCACGGCCATTATGATCATCGGTTGCCAATAGGACTTCAAAGGCACCGCCAGCAAAATGTAGATCATGATAAGCGTGAGTATCATCGCTGATTTGAAGCCGTTCGACACCTCACCTATCTCTTCAAATTCGCCGCCCGCTTTTATCGTTACACTTGGAAACTGTAAGTGCAGAGATTCAATCGTATCTTCAAGTTGCTCACGTGTTTTCTCTGGTGATTGCAGATCTCGATTCTGCTTCCAATACAGATTGATCACTTGCTCTCGGTCGCGGCGGTAAACCACTTGCGGCTCTTGCTCATGACGAAACTCGGCAATATCACCCATCATCACGCTTCCGCCATTAGGTAACATGATGATTGCCTGTTGTAGCTGAGCTAAGGTTCTGCGTTCCTCTCTCGGGTATTGCAGAAGCACCTTGGTCTCTTGCCCATTTTCTAACAGGCGATGAACTTCTCTTTCGCCAAACGCTTCACCTGCTAGCTGAGCCAGTTTCGCTTGCGTTAACCCTAGCTGCTGACCATATTGATTCAATACCAAGCGAACTTGCGGTAAACCGTCCTGACCATCGTCGTAGACATCGGATACGCCTTTCAACGAAGCCAAAGTATCCGCTAGCTCCTCGCTAACTAGAGAGGCAAGCTCACGATCATTGGAAGAGATCGTTAAGAATGTTCCACCAGCTGGCTCCTCTGCCGCGCTGAACTTAACCGAATAAGCGCCTTCGATTTGGCCTGTATTTTCTCTCCATCGCTTCAACAATAAATTGCCCGGCAGTGAGCTTAAGGATTCGTTGGTGAGCTCAGCTGTGACTTCGATTTCGCCATAGCCATCAGACCAAGCAAGCAGATTCACAACAGGCTTTTCCTGCAACGGATAATCTTCCATTAAACTCTTTTCGACCTGCGTCATTGCTTGCTCAACTTGCAACAAAGCTTGGCGCTGCAAAGGCAACGGCGCGCCATCTTCCAACTCAATAACCGCAGTGATGTAACGCCCCGGAATTTCAGGAAAAAGCGCACTGCGAATCGCACCGTTAGACCACATGCCATAAGCCAGTGAGATAGCTGCCACAAACCCAAGCAGGGACGCGACTTTGTAGCCAAGAGCAAACTCCAATACTGGCTTGTAGATGTTGAGATTAAACCACTGCAACCCACCTTGAGCGGCATTCTGAACCTTGGCGAACAAACCCGTTGATGGCTTTTTCACAGAGAGCTGAGCCAAGTGTGACGGCAAGATAAATTTACTTTCGATAAGCGAGAATATCAGCGCAAAGATCACCACGGCTGAAAACCCTGCAAGCACTTTGGCTAGCTCGTTATTAATCCATAGCATTGGAGAAAACGCAGCGATGGTTGTGAGCACACCAAACACGGTTGCTACTGATACTGAGTTAACGCCCTGCCAAGCGGCTGTCTTTCCGTTTAGATTTGAAGAGCCGTTTATATTTAATGAGCCAGTTGTATTAGGAGAATAGCTGCCGTTCCCCGTCTTTTTTTCATGTATCGCTTCACCTACAACAACCGCATCGTCCACCAGCACACCAAGAACCAAGATAAACCCAAATAGAGTGATGTCGTTGATGCTGTAGTTGAACAACTGCATTGCTGCCAACGTTCCAGTCAGCGCAATTGGAATGCCCATCGCGACCCAAAAGGCGAGCCTGATTTCAAGAAAGATCCCAAGCAGAACTACGACGATCAATAAGCCTTGCCATGCATTCTCACTCAAACGAAAGAGTTGTTCTTCAATGTAAGGCGCCATGTCGGCCATGGTATTCAACTCAATATCCGACGGCAAAATCGCACGTTGGGCATCAAGCGTTTCTCTAATCGCTTCACTGACTTTGAGCAGGTTGTCGGTTTGGCTCGTACTGACCAATAACGCGATGGCGTTAGAGCCGTTGTTACGCACGATAGAACCACTGTATTGGTAACCACGACTTAACTTGGCGATGTCTCCCAGCAGTATTTTTCCGTTGATTCCTGAAATCACAACAAGCTGGTTCAACTTCTGTAAATCATCTGCGTAACCGTCACCACGAATCACCATTCGACCTTTGTCACTAATCAGTTCACCGCTGCGAGTCTCAAGCGAACGCTGCTCAACGAGCTCTGCGAGGTCTTCTAAGCTCAACCCCAACGCTTTGAGTTGGTCAGAATCGGGCTCAATAACCAATTGAGATGTGCGAGCTCCCCAATTTGATACCTTCGAAATTCGAGGATTCTTCTTCAGTGCTTGTTCAAGTTGCTTGGCGATGAGTTGCAGCTCGTCATCGGTTCTTGGCCCTGAGACCACCACAAACGCCGCTAGATTGGTAAATTCGTTTCGCACAACTTGTGGCCTGTCCGCTTGTACGGGAAAACCATTAATCGCGTTGACTTGATTACGAATGTCGTCCAGAAGCTTGTCTAAATCAGTGCTACTGGTTTTACGGACCATGACCTGAGAAACCCCAGCACTCGACTGACTGGTGATCTGTTTGATGCCTGCAATACCGCTGATTGACTCTTCGATTCGCTGCGTAACACTCTCATCGATCTGTTGCGCCGTACCGCCAGGGTAAGTAACGCTGATACTGATAGAAGAAGGAGCGATTTGTGGGAACGACTCGACACGCAATTGTCCGAACGCAAGCACACCACTGATAACAATCGCCATCATCAATAAATTGGCAGCAACAGGGTTATTGATAAACCATTTGGTCATCCAACTCATTGGTTTGCCTCCCCAATCAGCTCATCATCAGGTTGGCTGGCGATCATGGATTCTGAACTATCATCTTGATAAAAGTTAGGCTCGACTTGCTTACCAATTAACATTGAAGAAAGCGGATATTGCACCACTCTGCGAACCTGTTCACTTTGCTGATTAAACCGAATGTCGAGCACCTGATTACCTTGCCCAATCAAGGATACCGACTCTTTACGTAGACGATCATTGCTGTCTAACGTCCACACATATCCGTCTCGTGTCATCGCACTTAAAGGCACGCTGACTACGTTATCCTTCAGCCCTAGATTAACCACCGCCTGAACCTGCTGATTTGGAAACAACCTTGGTTTGCTTTGATAAGGCGCAGCAACCGACAACACGACTTGTCTTTGGCGGGTGACCGAGTCAACTTGCGGCGACACATAGCGCACCTTGGCAGGCCACTGATTCCCAGAGCGGTTCACCACCGTGATACTCGGCTCAGTCAGAGCAACTTGGACTTGTTGCCAATGCATTTCAGAAATCGGCAACTCAATATCAATCGAATCACTGGCGGCCAATTCAAAGGTCACTTGCCCCGCCTCTATCCACTCTCTCGGGCTAATGTGACGCTTCATGATCACCGCATCAAAGGGCGCGGTAATCTCTGATTCCTCCAACAACTTCTGTGCACTCAGGTAAGCCTGTTTCGCTTGTTTCAGATTAGCTTTTGCTGCAAGTAATTGAGGCTCTCTGCGCGCAAAAGACGAACTCGTTTTCGGGTTCAGCATTTTTAACGCGACCGTTTGCTCATGCTTAGCCTGCTTCAATTCCAATTCTGCTTGTTTCAATGAGCTCAACGCCTGAGCCAAGTTCGCATCAACTGCGCTAGTATCTAACCTTGCTAACACATCGCCTTTGTTAACCAAATTCCCCGGTTCAATGCTTTCATCTAGCCATTTCAACTGTGCGCTACTGGACGCTTTCAACTGCACAGGCCAACGAGCAGCGGTCACACCTAATACCGTTAACGTCGATTGATGCTGTGATGGTGTCACCTCTAATACTGAAACTGGGGCAAGGACGGCTTCTTTCTTCACTGGTTGGATAGCTTCAGGTTCCAATTCATCAACGACAACCAACGCGATAAAGATGGCTGCGCAACCGACTAATACAGAAAGTGGCTTTTTAAATTTCATGAGGTATCTCCTTGGTAACCTGTTGAGTGGAGGTGTGATTAAGGCGCTGACTGATTTCAGTGAGACGAGAAAGGGTTTGTAGCGTGATTGGTAGCATCACTGCGGTTTCAACAAACTCCAATGAATAAGTGACGATGGAGAACACTTGCCCTGCGGTCGGCTCGATAAGCAGACTCACCATCCATAAATTGCCGATGACCGCGCCAAACAACACGATAAAAATCAGGCCATAAACAACAGCTTCGGTATCAGACAGTTTGATTTCATACTGTTTTAGGCGCTCAAAGTGCCAACGAAGTGCAGATAAGCGAACACCACTCAGCAACTTCACTTGCTGTTCAACTTGGTCGTTAAATTGGCCATTGAGTCGTGTAAATGTCCGGTGGAATACGCCGTAGATAACCAGCATCGACAACCCTGCAAACAACATGCAAAGCGCCAACGAGAAGTGAAAAGTTGAGAGGATAACGACCGTCGCGACAAGCTGAACGATCGCGGTCATCAAAGTAGGCAAATCATCTTCTAGGAAATCAACCAGCTCACGAGACATGGTTAGCCGCGCGTCTTTGGTCGAAATAGATAAACCGCGCAGGTTGCGCTCAACAAGGTTTGCCAGTTTTACGCGAATGGCACCATACACACGGGTATCGTAAAAACGACGAACGACACTGATGATCACCAGTACAAAAAGAATCAGTGCCAACATCATCAAAGGCTGAAAGCTTTGGTTTAACACGCCGTCGATGGCGTAACCAATAAACAACGGCAACAGAATAAGCATCACGTTTTCAGCCAATACCATTAACCAAGTCGCAGCGACCTTTAATGGATTAAGCCGAATAATCGTCAGCAGAGAGATGGGATATTTGAATAGCATTATTGAGCCCATAAATGAATATGGCGCCAGTATTACCAATCCGACATGGAAAAAAGTGTCCCAAATTGCTGTATTAACAAATTAGACGACAGACTCGCTTAATCACTAGCTCGGTTACCTTTTGTTTACCTCGCCTCCTTTATTGTCCTTGATAAGAAAAAATGAACAACAAGGAAAGAGCATGAAATTATTCGCTTCACTACTCACGACAGTCGGTATTACTGGTGTTGTCTGGGGGCTATTACATATTCAGCCTGCGATTGCAGATGCATCGACAGAGCAGCCAATTAATTCGACAGCACAGCCAATTAAAAAAGCAGCAACAGCTGAAACGGCAGTAACTCAATCAGCAATAGCTCAGTCAGAAGCAACTAAGCCCGTAGAGGTAAAACCACAAGTCACTGCAAACACTACTTACCTGCAAGGTTTAAGTAAGACGATTCCTTTAGAAGACGTGCCAAACCTATGGGTGGACTTCTACCAGAACCTCGAAACCAATGACGAAGCATTACCTAAACACCAGAAACAGAAGCAGCAACAAGTCATTGTGATCTATCAAGACATCAGCCTAGATTTCAGCGAAGCAACAATCACGATTGGCTTCCCGACTCAGCAATCAAAATTAAATAAAAACAAACCCTTAATTAAGATCCCAAACAAAGCCAAAGGCACCCTTCTACTTAGCAAAGGCGAACATACTGAACAGGAACTGGCACAAGCTTGGGAAGGTATCGCGATTTTAAAAGAAGTGGATATGGTCATTGAGTACCACCAACTGAATCAGCACGGGTTGCCAGATTCTAGCGAGTTATACGTCTATTATAAGAACAACCAGTAAAGGATTTAGTTATGGATTTCACTATGGATAGCATTGGGAATTTTCTCTCTCAAACATTCACAGAAACGAGCATCATCCTTACCGAGACTTGGGTAGATGACAACTTTCTATTGCTTGCTCTGGCTCTGTTTATCTTTGAGCTTATCCGCTATTTCTTTAAGAAAAAGCTCAGCTGGAATATGTTGGGGGACAGCGCGACCAACTTAGTCACCTTGTTCTTCTTATTGGTTACCGTTTTCTTTGTCGGGTTAGCCTATGTGGGCGCGTTTATTTACGCTTACGAGAATTTCAGCCTGACTCAATTACCAATATCTGGTTGGACAATTCTTGGTTGCTTGATCTTGGCCGATCTCGCGTATTACTGGGAACACAGATTCTTGCACAGCAACGGTTTAGCATGGGGAACGCACTCGGTTCACCATAGCTCGCCTTACTTTAATATCTCGGTCGCTTACCGCTTTGGGCCTTTGGATTGGTTCTTCCCATTCTTCTTTCACTTGCCGTTAATTCTGCTCGGCTTCAACCCGTTTGTAGTGCTGATGTGTGAAACCTTTGTGCAGCTTTATCAAACGTTATTGCACACCGAAACAGTTAAGCGCCTGCCCCGCCCTGTTGAAGCGGTGCTTAATACGCCTTCCCACCACAGAGTGCATCACGCGACGAACAAGCAGTATCTTGATAAAAACTACGCTGGGATCTTTATTATTTGGGATCGTATGTTCGGCACGTTCGCCAAAGAAGAGGAAGAAGTCAGATATGGCGTGTTCCCGAGAATCAACTCTGTGAACCCATTTAAGGTATATTTCCACGGCTACGTTAAACTGTGCCAACAATTATGGCACGCGCCAAATTGGAACTACCGACTACAACTTCTTATTCAGCCGCCTATCTGGGCTTGGAAAAGAGAACGAGAAACAAAGTAAGGACACTTATGAGTATTAACGCCCTGTTGATTGAAGACGACAGCGACTTGGCAGAAGCCATTGCAGACTATATGGAACTCGACGGTTTCGAATTCGATTTTGCTTACAATGGCAGCGCTGGACTCAATCTTGCGCTAGAGGGGCGTTATGACATCATCTTAACGGACATCAACATGCCTAAAATGGATGGGCTTGATGTCTGCCAATCTCTTAGGACGCAAGGCGTGACCACTCCGATTCTCATGCTGACCGCAAGAGACACGTTAGAAGACAAGATCGCGGGGTTTGAGGTCGGTTCAGATGATTATCTAGTGAAGCCTTTTGCGATGGAAGAACTCAAAGTACGACTGATGGCGCTGATACGTCGCTCTCAAGGTTCCGTAACATCTCTGTCTGTGGCAGATCTCAAACTGGACTTAGACAAGCACCAAGCCGTTAGAGACGGCAAGCTATTGAAGCTCTCTCCGGTATGTTGGCGAATGCTCGTGATGTTAGTGCGAAACAGCCCTAACGTGGTGAGCAAAGCCAAGCTTGAAGAAGCATGGGAAGATGAGATGCCAAGTTCGGATAGTATGAAAGCGCACCTATTTAAGCTTCGACAAGTGGTTGATGCGCCCTTTGACTCAAAGCTAATCCACACGGTTCATGGTATTGGCGTGGTCTTGCATGAGGAGCCATCATGAAACACGCGGACATAAATCGAGTCAGTATTAAGCGCGACATCTACCTCTATTTATTTGGCATCGTCGTGCTACTGACTGCCATCTACAGTTTGATGGTTTCACAGAGCTACCACATTGGCCTTAATGAATCGGCAAAATATGGATTCTTATATGAATTGGAAGTCGCAGAGCAACGTTACATCGAAACCGGGCAATTACCAGACTATCAAAACCCGACATTCCAAGCTTTTCTAAGCTATTCGGAACTGCCCACTAAGTTTCAACAAGCATTTGATTGGAAAGCATTTGATAACGACGCTATTTATGACCATTACCAGCCTTCACCTGACAATGAATCAGGGCAATACCTCTATGCCGCAAAGCATCAAGTTTCTGGTAAAGACGAAGCCTTGTACATCATTTCTGAGTACGACGAAGCGATCTACTTGAATCTATTCGAGCTCAACCCACCCGATTCCGTAAACCAAATTAACAATGCCTTCATTGCCATCGGCGCCCTTTTACTCTTGGTGTTTTTGATCATTCGCCTGCTGATACACAGAGTCACCAAACCGATTATTACGCTCTCAAAATGGTCGGAATCTCTGGATGTGGACAACACTGAAGGGCTAACTCAGTTTCGGTACAAAGAGATCGATCAGTTGGCTTCGCAACTGGTTAAAAGCGTTCAAGGCGAACGACAAGCCAATGAGCGCGAGAGCTTTTTCTTAAGAGCAGCCAGCCACGAATTAAGAACGCCGATTGCCACCATTTCAGCCAGTGGCGATATGCTGGTGCGGTTGTCTGAAAGCATTCCCAACAGCGGTCAACGAGCGGTAGCAAGAATCCAACGTTCAGCCACCAGCATGAAAGCCTTGATAACGACTCTGCTGTGGATGAGTCGTAATAGCAAAATGGAAACCAACTATGAGCAAATCAAGCTGACTCCCCTGCTCAATAACATTATCGAAAGCCAACGTTATCTTTTAAAAAACAAAGAAGTAGATATTCAAACCAAGGTTGCTCAAGAAAAACATAACCTTCCCCGAGAGCTCACTGAAGTTGTGCTAACCAACTTGGTCCGAAATGCATTTCAACATGGTGGCAGCGGAGATATCAGTATCACACTGACAGAATATCAGTTTGAGGTAACCAACCGTTTGGAAGATCAAAACCTAGCAAACGACTCTGAACAACAAACCTCTTTTGGTATCGGTCTAGAGCTCATTGATCGCGTTTGTCAGAACCAAGGTTGGCAGTTTACTCATGAAACTCATAACAATAAGTTCATCGTTAAAGTCATGCTGTAGCGATTTGCCCAAATGGTTATTGGATGGTGACCAAAAGTTTACCCTTGCTTGGTTATGCTAGTCGCACAATCTAGTTAGGAGTTATGTTATGGGCACTTGGATTTTAGAAACGCTATTGTGGGCTGTGGTAACCGTGGCGGTTTGTGTCGCGATTTGGGGTCTTTACTTACCTAATATATTAATCGCATTAGGCGTGTCGGTAGCGGTATCGCTATTATTGGGGAATAGCTGGAGAAGCTAGAATTTAGGCAAGAAGACAATGAGCAAAACGAGGTGTGCACCGACACACCCGACAGCACCTAAATTACTAAGTTACTAAGCTACTAAGTACAAATATTAGGTACAAACTGTCGGGCGCGAATTAAATTAGCTAGTCAGCGTTTCTTCGAATACACCTAGTTCACGACCAAGCCAAATCGCACGTACTGTGTGGTCTAGCGTTTCTTCACCGCCCGTTACTGGGTGAATAAGCACCGACATATCGCCGCGCTCTTGCTCAAGCCACTCAACAATACCCGACTCTTTGTTCGCAAAGTGAATCTCAAACATCGGCATCTTATGTGGGCCAACCAAACGCTGTATTAATGGGAAAGTCTCTAACACGTCTTTACGCTCTGATAGAATTTTCTGACGCAGTGTTTCTGCTTGCTCTGCAAATCGCAGAGGGAAATAGATATGACCGTGGTACATGGCACCATCCTTTAGAATTATGATAGGCGCAGTTTAACCTGCTTTTTCGCATAGATCTCTTTTATGGCTGTAAAAACGCCACACTAAAGTGAAGTGTGGCGTTTGATTCAAGCAATAGGCAGTTTAAACAAAGGTTGTCCCTATTAGATAGAGTCGATCTTCAAAGGACTATTCTTTGGCTTCTGCAAGTTTAATTGCTCTACCAAACGAAGACCTTTGGGGCTAATTCCGCCACTATAAGACTTTGAACCATCAGCATTAGTCATGGAGGTTTCACCTACGTTCCAAGCAACAAAGAAGTCACTTAAGTCATAGTTAGAAACATAAGAAGCACACACCATCATTAGGTCTCCACCAGAAAGCCCAGTCTCGCTAGCGCTACAATAGTTAGTATTCGAGTCGCCTTTTCTGTCGCCTCGCGCTTTGCGATGCATAAGCTTGAACATGTTCCAACCTTCATCATCACCGTAAACCGCAGATTGGCTGGCACCACGAGCATACCAATCATCGATAGCAAAGTTCGATTTTGCCCAGATTTTTAGTTGCCCAAACATAACTAGACGTAAACCAGCATCACCATGTGACCAAGCGTGTCTATCGTTTTGTTCTAGCCATTTTAGAGCCTTCTTAATATCCGTTTTAATACGATCCATTTCTGGATTTTCGTTACGTCCCTCTAACTCCTGCATATAAAGTGCAAGCAGGTTGTTCGTCACCTCAGTACTGCCCGCTGCTGAGAAAGGTGCAGATGCCAAGTTATGACCAACTTCATGCCACAATAGCCAATCATTCACAGGGTTAGTTGGAATGTATGTGCGGTTTGCATTAAAACTGGAATTCATCACTGGGTAGCCAGAGTGAGCAGCACCAATCGAAATTTGCACGTCATTCACAAAACGATGGCGGAACGCCTTCAGTTCTGGATAAGTGAACCTACGGTGTAAACCATCGTTTTGAATCTCATCACGCCCGTAGAAGTCACTTGCAGCGTCAGCGAATCGATTCATGTCCGAAGCAAACTGTCCTAAATCAGCGGATTCTATGTTACTAACGGGCGTGGTATAGATAAATGAACCCGTGTCGACTTCCGCAATAGGCGCATCTGCCGATTGAACTGGGTTAATCCACTCTCCCTCTTTCCACCAAGCAGCTTTTAAGGCGCCATCAATGGTGAATGAGACTTCACCAACCTCTTTTACTTTCGGTTGAATGTAGATAAGGCCGCCATATGGAACCTTGAAGGTTAAGTTCGAACCGTCGTACGCATAGTTAGTTTGCATACGCGGAGGCCGCTTCAAACTGGTTTCATGATTTGCTTTGCCTGTAAGGTCATCCGCCATCATCACAGTGATCGTTGCAGCGACACCATGACTAATCGTCACATCTTGTAGCTGAGGAGCCCATAAACCTGTCGATTGATTGTTCCCAGCCGAATATGTGACGCCCTTGCCATCTGTTTGGATAAGAACCGAACTTGACGAAGATGCACCTGAAGTTCGACCCGGATACATTGTGGTATCAACAACAATTTCATGATCCCAGAATGAGCGCCCCAACATAATGCGAGTCAGAGGTTTCTCCATGTAATTTAATGGATAGCTCGGATTCAACTGTCCCGACAACTCACCTTCGCCATATATCATCCCATTAGCAACTAACGACGCTTTTAGGTCAACAGGACACTGTGCTTCTACTGTATCTGTTTGATGTAAGTCTTCGGTATAACAGTTAAGGAGCTGAACAGCTTGCTTGAACCCCAACTCATCTTGTATGTCTGTTTCAAATCGGTATGCGTTGTCATTCCACATCCAAACAGACAGGTTATCAAACGCTTGATTCAATTCGCTGTTAGACAGACGCTTGCCTTGAGTGCCCTTCGTGCGATAGTAGATTTCATGCTCATAAAGCGCCGTAAAGTTGGTTCCCAAGTTCGCTGCTTTCACCATACTGTCGACAACGGTTTTACTCACTTCATAGCGTTCAAAGTCTGCACGATGATAAGCGCCACGAACAGTGATGCCGTCGCCAGAACGAGTCTCTATACAGTTAAATTCGTATTCATACTCATTCTTGCAAAGCTCAGTGCCAACGAATGCCGACTGCAGTTCTTTGATCGCCGCTTCACGCTCTTCTGCCGATTCAACAAAGATACGTGCGGATTTGGTCTCAATGACTGGTACGCCAGACTCATCAAGCACTAGGTTACCTTCAGCGTCTAGCTTGGTAACTTCATAAGTCGGGATTTCAAACTTGATTTTGGATTCATCTTTGATCCACTCAACCGTACCATCTTGATTTACCGTGAATGGAGGCTCTCCTTGGTTATCTTCAAAGCGCTCTAGTACCGCCATTTCCTTTTCACTCTTCACGTGAAGATTTGGATACGGTGCTTGACAGTAATAAGAGCTACCGCAGAAAGCTTGGTTGGTCGGTGTTACGTTCTCACCTCCCAGAGAAACGCCTGCAGCATCAGCCAAGCGTCCAATCGGTTCAGGATTAGTCGTTTGAATCGCATCCATAAACAAGATATTGCCACCCTCATTAACATAGTTAATAAGCGCAGTAATATCGTCTTGGCTTAAGTTCGGGTTATCCAAGTCAGAAACAAACTGGTTGGTCATGCCATCTTGAACCAACTTAGGTGGATACGCCTGAAGGATCAAAATCGGCGTAGTGCTCGCATCCAAACCATCAAACTCACCTGATCCACGCTTTTCTACCGATGCAAAACCATACTGCGGACTAACAAAGAAGGTGTACTGCTTACCCATGGTGGAATGGTGATAAGCGGAATAAGCTTGGTCAATATTGGTGACAGCGTTCATCCCTGCAACAGGTGAACCGTTATTGAACCACTCAAACAAGTTCGAGAAAAACAACCTCATGCTGCCGTGGTCATCATGCTCTGCATTTTCGAATTCTGTTACTAGACAACGCTCAGCTTTACTATCAATGTTTAAAGCACGGTTAGCCCAATAATTGTCAGGGCATGACAGAATACTTGGATATAAGCCATTACCCATAAACACAACCTTACCCTTGCCGATCTCCCCAGCTGTAACAAATGGAAAACCATAAGTTGCGTTATCTTCAGAGACCAAAGGAATAGGCAACATCGTAATACTTGGATGTTCCGCAATGTAAGGTTTGCCTTCACGAGTCCAAGCTTGATGCTCTCCAAAAGGAATCTCTCGGTTCTTGTCTGCTCTCGGCATCATCACAGGGAAGGCTCTGTTCGAAATGTTCAGAGCACGCATTCCACGGGTATAACCCGTCGCACCATAAAAACTGCCATTGTCGTTAAAGACATGGAATGTGGTGACGTTGTGGAAAATTTTCTGCAGAGACTCTGTTACATAGTGACCAGAACCCATTGTTAACGACACGGGTTGGCGCGCACAATCCATAAATTGCGGCGTTTGACGCAACTCTTCATCGATTACTGCCGTTAACCCTTGGCTAAACTGGCCAACAAACTCATTAGGAAGTTCGAAGCCGGTACCCTCTATCAACCCTCCATTTGGCAGGTTTAGGTTTATCAGTTCATTTATAACATTAGGGTACTTTGAAAAGGTATCTTGGACTTCTTCAGATATCTCATAATGACTGACATGATCAACCGCGTAGCGCTCAATCAAAGATTGGATGTTCGCTTTTTCAACTACATTGTTAGTGACATCAGACAACCTATAAGTGATTTGGTTACCAGTGATATAACCAAACTCAAACGTATCAATACCAAAAACGATTCTGTCACCCCATAAATATTCAAAGCTTCCCCCTTCATCCGTCACGCCTGTTGCGTTAGCCGAAAAAAAACTGATTCCGGATACCGCTTTGCCATTTGCATCAGTAAGTTTACTGCGAGTTAACACCTTACTTTCAATACTTGGCTTATAAGCATAGGTAGACTCTGCGTCTGCAGAAACAAAACCAGCGTTAAGGTTATTGTCCGCATTAGGGTCAACCGCAGGAACAACAGTTGTGTCTACGTGTGAACTAGGAGCCTTACCTATTTCATCTGTAGACTCTTCTTCTTTCGATGAAAAGTACGCATCGACAGCATCTTGATCATCAAGTTGCGAGAACACTTCCTCAATATCAAAAACATCGAGTTCTTTTAAACAGATAGCGCTTTCATTGCCACAAACATCAATTGATTGGAGTACCTTAGTGACGTTATCTCCATGTAAAGCAGTCAACTCAAATGCCGCTCGAAGTCCATTATTTGAAATTGTGCTTTCTGTAACATCAGGAAAAGGCGCTGTAAAATCACCCAGAACAAGATGACCCAATGTACAACTGAAGCTTACGCCTTGGTTTACACTGAATGTGCCACTTTCAAGGCTTATACCATCACAGTACACCTCTCCAGAGACAACGGTTCCACTCGATAACAACGAGCCAATATAAGTTGCTGGAGGGATAATATCGGTTGGAGGAATAATGTCAGTCGGTGGAAGTATATCCGTTGGGGGAATAATATCAGGGGTCTCATTGTAATTAGGGGAATCGTCATTACACCCAGAGAGAGTCGCAGATATGATAGCCAGTGCGATTATATTTTTTTTCATTGAGCGATGTTAATCGTAGTTTTAAGTGGACCGTCATTTTATAGATTTAGTCCATCATGATGACTATTGTTTTTTGTCTTCACCACAAAGAGCATTACTCGTAATTAATTGAATAAAAAGATTAAATTTCGATTAAAAACACAAAACATTCCGAGTTCACCTTCGTCCACCACAAAAAAATGCCATACCTCGATCGAGATATAGCATTTGCAATTGATCACTAGTATTAAGCTAGTGAGAAGGTATCACCCAAGAGTAGCTCTCAAATACAAGCTAAGGTTTAAGCTTCAAGACCGCATCAATATCTTCAGCTGAATGGCGCTCGGGTACTTGCTCCCACTCTTCACCAAATGAACGGTTCACTACTCGGCCACGCTGAAAACCTTCACGAGCTTCAAGTTGCTTCGCCCAACGAACAACATTGGTGTAAGACTCCACTTGTAAGAACTCTGCTGCGTCATAAATTTTGCCAAGCACTAAGTTGCCGTACCAAGGCCAAATCGCGATATCTGCAATAGACAGCTCTTCGCCCGCAACAAAAGTGTTATTTGCTAACTGTTTGTCTAACACGTCTAGCTGGCGCTTCGCTTCCATCGCAAAACGGTTAATTGGGTACTCTTGCTTTTCATCAGCGTAAGCGTAGAAGTGACCAAAACCACCACCAAGGAAAGGTGCAGAGCCTTGCGCCCAGAACAACCAGTTAATGGTTTGCGTTCTTGCCGCTCCCTCCTTCGGTAAGAAGTGACCAAATTTTTCAGCCAGATGCATCAAAATAGACGCAGATTCAAAGACATTGACATCTTCATCGCCAGATTTATCAACAAGAGCTGGAATCTTCGAGTTTGGGTTTACACCAACAAAGCCAGATGAGAACTGATCCGACTCACCAATATTGATCAAGTACGCATCATATTCAGCTTCTTTGACACCTAGCGCTAATAGCTCTTCCAGAAGAATAGTCACCTTCTGGCCATTAGGTGTTCCAAGAGAATACAGCTGTAAAGCATGCTCACCAACGGCAAGATCTTTATCAAACCGAGCGCCAGATTCAGGACTGTTGATATTCGCCCATTTGTTTCCACCATCGGTATCGTTAACCCAAACTTTTGGCGGAGTGTATTGTTCTGACATGATATTTCCTTATTAATATAGGGTAGCTTTAACTGATATTAGGTCACCGACTCCGAGTTAAAACCCCTGAATACGATTTATTTTCAAACTGTTAAGCATGCCTTATTCCAGAAAGACATAACCTGCGTGAAGACGTGGATTAGATAAAAGACGAGTGCTCGCTCAAGCCCCCACTCAACGTTGGTTAGTGCAAAGCATGATTTAGCGACGACATTCCTACAGCTTCAAGAAAGCTGTGATAAAATCGGAGGATTACAATTAATAAGGATTTGGCAATGTCTTCTGATTACACAGGCTCGAGTGCAGCGTACGCTCGCCAAGAGAAAGGCTACCGCGAAAAAGCACTAAAACTGTACCCATGGGTTTGTGGTAAGTGTGCGCGTGAATTTGTTTACTCGAACTTAAGAGAGCTGACCGTTCACCACGTCGATCACGACCATACAAACAACCCTGAAGACGGAAGTAACTGGGAACTATTGTGCCTGTACTGTCACGATCATGAACACTCAAAATACACAGACCATGACCGTTACGGTGTTGATGCCAAGGCTCGTTTAGACGACCACCAATCAGCGACGCACAACCCGTTCGCCGATCTAGCGAAGTTGATGAAGAAGTAAACGCTTCCTTCTTTGTAAAAGCGAGTCGTTCGAATAATAAGAAACCCCAGTATGTCGCCATACTGGGGTTTCTTTTATCTGCCGTCATAACCAAAGATAGAGTTCAGGTAGGCAGGATCAAAAAGAGCCTTCCGAAGAAAGCTCTTTTTAGAATTCTGTATTAGTACTGCAATTAAGCTGCTGCTTCCTTGCGAGACTCTTCTACCTGCTTAGCGCGTTTTTTTAGAATCAACTTATCGCGGTATGTAAACCAAACGTAAGACACAACCACTAAGAAGAACAGGTATGACAATGAGAAAATGAACGGCGATTGAATGATATCGTTCGAGATACCCCAAGAAACACCGACAACCGTCACTGCAATTTTTGCGAAAAAGCCACACATCAATAGCATTAAAGCCAACTGTGGGAAACGCGTGCTACGGAAAGCTAACCAATAGCAACTACCCACTGCCAATGCAGCAATATAGAAGCCAAACAAGAAAGAGTGGATATGGTCAGCTGCCGCTAAACCACCAGAAATTGACATCAATAGAATTAAAAACAGTTTCATAATACTCGCCTCGCCATAAGTTGGAAACGCATCCTTTCAAATTTGGAATCTCAGTTTGCGTACTATTTTCCCACTTTTTCTCAACAACACAACCCCTTCGATCGAACAAAATGTAAGCAAAAGTGCTATCAAAAACCACTATTAACAACTGGTTAACATTTTGTTTTTCATAAAACTCCGTTACTCCTTGTCTCATATGGACAAAGCTCTATTTTGATTTATTTTGTTACACAAAATTAACCTTAGAAAATATTTAAAATAATTCGTAACTCTGTGATATCCGCACGGAATACGTGGCCATTCAGAAATACTTATTGAAGAATCCCTTAAAAAATAAGCCCGTCACGTGAAAAAGAACAAAATAGAAAGGTATTAAATACAATTGCAAAACCAATAAAAAACAACCCATTAACAAGTTTGAGTTTATTTACCAAAAATGGAAAAAGAGATTCCAATCACATTTTTATTGGTTATAATCCGCGCTCTTTTGCGCTGTCTGTTGATAAACGCAAACTAATTTTGAAGAAACAATCACAATAACCCGTCTTTAGTTAAGTGGCTCACCACTGACCAACGACAAAACTGAGAATAAAAATGAGCAAGATTGATAAAGCATCACGTATCCTGCTAGCAGGCTTCTGTATCAACCTTTGTCTTGGCATCCTGTATGCTTGGAGTGTATTTAACAAGGCGCTAGTCACTGAAGCTGGTTGGAGTGCTGCTGAAGCATCTTCACCTTACGCTATTGCAACTATCACATTCTCTGTTTGTCTTCTTGTTGCAGGCATCCTACAAGACCGTATGGGTCCACGTAAGATCCTTATCCTAGGTACAGCGCTTACTGGCCTTGGTATGATCGCTTCTGGTTTCGCTACGACTCCTATGATGCTAAACCTAACGTTTGGTGTGATGACAGGTGCTGGTATCGGCTTCGGTTACGCATGTCTTTCTCCATCAGCAATGAAATGGTTCCATTCTTCTAAGAAAGGTATGGTTAACGGTCTAATCGCTGCAGGCTTCGGTCTTGCTGCTATTTACCTAGCACCACTAACTTCTGCGCTTATCGATAGCATGGGTATCCAAACAAGCTTTATGATTCTTGGTGTTGGTGTACTTGCAATTGCAGTACCTCTAGCAGCAACGATCAACAACCCACCAGCGGATTACACGCCAGCTGAGCCTAAAGTAAAAGAAGGCCAAGCACCTAAAGCGGTTAAGAAGACTGAAGACCTAACTTGGAAAGTAATGCTGAAGACTCCTCAGTTCTACTCTCTATGGATCATGTACGCATTTGCTGCTTCTGTTGGTCTTATGATCATCGGTAACATCACTACGATTGCTAGCGTTCAAGCGAACCTGCCAAACGCAGTTTACCTAGCGTCTATTCTTGCTGTATTCAACTCAGGCGGCCGTGTTGCTGCGGGTATGCTTGCAGATAAAATCGGTGGCGTACGTACTCTACTTCTAGCGTTCATCCTTCAAGGCGCGAACATGGCTCTATTCGCTACGTTCAACTCTGAATTCACGCTAATCATTGGTACGGCTATCGCAGCTGTTGGTTACGGTACGCTTCTAGCAGTATTCCCAACACTAACTGCTGAGTTCTACGGCCTGAAAAACTACGGTACTAACTACGGCGTGCTATACACGGCATGGGGTATCGGCGGTGCTATCGGCGCAGCGGTTGTTGGTTACTCAATGACAAATGGCGAAGGTTACGGCCTAGCTTACACAATCTCTGCAGCTATGATGGCAGTGTGTATTGTTCTAGCAATCATCACTAAGCCAATCTCTGAAGCTAAAGTGTCTGAACTAAAAGCATCTCAAGCTTAATCGTCAGAAAAGATTGAATTTGTTACTGAAGAGCTTAACCTTAGGGTTAGGCTCTTTTTGTATCAAGCGACTAACCCATTGACGATAGAAACCACTCCTCAGCTCTCCCCTACTTATTATCTCGACAACTTCAATCGACTGATTGAACACGCTCAAACGCTCTACCCCGATCTTCTGAGTGACGATGAATGCCGTTGGTTGTCTGAATACAAACGTCTTTCAGTTGCAAGCCAGTGTCTAATGGTTCGTTTACTTTCTCGCAAGGGCTGTTGGTTTCGAAGTGATAAACTCAATTATGTTGAGATTCCAGATCTAAAAAGCGCCCTGCAAGAGCTAAACGCATCGAGCTTCATTGCGTTAAGTCACCTAACTGAACAATATAACCTCGTCATTAGTGATCTTGAATTAGGATTGCATCTACTCACTAAACCAGAGCTGTTGAGCGCATTCCCGCATCTTAAGAACAATAAAACAGCGAAGAAAGACGAACTCTTGGCTTTACTCGATCATCAACCTTTTGATCAGTACCAAACCCTAGCATTCGATTGTATTTACGTTGTCGAATCTGAAGTTATTGATGTCTTGCTATTACTGTTTTTTGCTAATACTTATCAAGACCTAAGCCAATTCGTTCTTAGTGATCTTGGACTCAACACCTTCGAAAACTACCCGTTAAGCAAACATCGTCGTTTCTTCACCTCTAGAGAACAGCTCAATCAATTGCTTCAGATGCGTGATATTCAACGCCAATATTCTGAGGGCGACCGTAAAGACCCAGAGTTTCTTGAACTCCTTTTGCAATCGATACCCGCTGAATCGGAACACAGAAGTATTGCCAGAAAACGATCGCGCTTGATCAACGACATCGCTCGCGATCTAGAAAGGCTCAACCAAAACGATCAAGCTATCTTTTGGTTCAAACAATCTGTACTTCCTCCGAGCAGAGAGCGACTTGCACGCATCTATGACAAGCAAGACGAGTTAGACTTGATGTGTGACATTGTCACGCAAATGAAAGCGAATCCATCGGATGTATCAGAGTTAGAGGTCGCCGCTAAGCTTGATCAGAGGCTATTTCGCAAGCAAATGTTATCTACAAAGAAAGGCCACAAAGTGCCACGCGCTTCAAAACCAAGTTGTACGCAGATAAAACTGGAGTTAGACCTAAGCCAAATGCGAGTCGAACTTGCGGTAAAGCAACACTTTGAAAGCCAAGGTTGGGATGTCTACTTCTCAGAAAACAGTTTTCTATGTGGCTTGTTTGGTTTGGCTTTCTGGGAGGTGATTTTCGCAGATGTCGAAGGGGCTTTTATCAACCGTTACCAACATCGACCGCTGGATCTGTACCACTCAGATTTCGTAGACAAACGAGCAGAGCAGATCGAAGCCGTTTTCCAAACCCTATACAAACACGGGCTCAACCAATTGCTTGATATCTACGACCAAAAAAACGGTATCGCTAATCCCTTCGTTCATTGGAGTCATTTCCCTAAGTCGCTCATCGAACATAGTTTGAATTCAATTCCAAATGCACTAGTTGTCGACCTCTTCAAGGTGATATTGAGTGACCTAAAACTATTCCGAACCGGGATGCCGGATTTGATTGCGTTCAAGAACGATGAATTTCATTGGATTGAAGTCAAAGGGCCAGGAGATAAATTGCAAGATAACCAGTGGCGATGGATCAAAGAATTTGAACGATTGTCTGTCCCTTTCTCGGTTTGCTACGTCAATCAATAGCCTTGGCTAAGCTTTCTATATCCTGATCTGAGTAAAGGGTTCACACAACCAGTCACACCGTCCTATCAATATCTTGTCTACAAAATTGTTAGAACATGAGCATTTTCAATCATTTTCGATATAATTATAGAAAATACCTAATATTTAAATACGTATGAATTTGAAAAAACTCTTCATTTTAGCTTTAGTTAGCGTCTTCTCAGGTTGTGCCGTGTACGCGGGCTTAAACTTTGACGAGCTGTTTGGTAAGCCACAAGTACGTGATCGCCAAGCGCCGATTCTTTCAGCTCAAGCCCAGCACTTCATTGATGAAGTAAAGCCCATCATTGATAACCGATGTGTGGTTTGCCACGCCTGCTACGACGCGCCCTGCCAGTTAAAGATGTCTTCTGTGGAAGGAATCGACCGTGGTGCAAGCAAGGTACTGGTTTACCAAGGCACACGTTTGACGGCTTCTGCCCCGACTCGCCTCTTTGAAGATGCGATAACCACGCAAGAATGGCGTGAAGCTGATTTTCATCCGGTACTCAACGAGCGAATTCAAACTCCTACCGCTAACCTCGATGCGGGTCTTGTATCTCGAATGTTGATTCAGAAAGAGAACCACCCTCTTCCCGATCAAACTCAGCTCGAAGGTTTCGATTTTTCAACCGACCGTGACCAACAGTGTCCGACCATCGAAGAATATGCTCAATATGAAAGAGACTATCCGACTTGGGGAATGCCTTATGGGATGCCTAATTTGGACAAAACGGAGTACGCAACATTGATGAGCTGGCTGGAAAATGGCGCGCTCATGAATGACCACATCCCACTCAATGAAAGTGAACAAGAGCTGGTCACTATCTATGAAGATCTTCTCAACAAAAGCGACCTTAAAAGCCAACTTTCAGCTCGTTACATCTATGAGCACCTGTTTTTGTCGCATGTCTATTTCTCAGAGCTAGAGCAACCGATACGTTTCTTTTCAATCGTTCGCTCAGCAACCCCTCCAGGTCAAGCCGTAGAACGTATCAGCACTCGCCGTCCTTACAGTGATCCAAAGGTTGACCGTGTTTACTACCGACTCATTCCCGAACAAGGCACGATTGTCGACAAGACACACATGCCATTTGCTCTAAACAAAGAGCGCTTACAGAAATGGAAGACATGGTTTGTTGATGCAGATTATGAAGTAAAACAGTTACCTAGCTACAAGATTGATGTTGCCGCGAACCCAATGACCTCGTTTGAAGCCCTACCGGTGAACTCTCGATTTAACTTCATGTTGGATAACGCACAGAACACCATCATGGCCTATATCAAAGGACCGGTGTGTCGTGGTCAACTTGCCTTGAACGTGATTAACGACCGTTTTTGGGTTTTCTTCATCGACCCAGAGAAAGCCGATGTACCAGAAATTAACGCCTTCTACGCAAGCCAAAAGAAAAACTTAAAGCTACCTAGCGAACTAAAAAGCAACACGGTTCCAGTGACGCACTGGGTAAGATACGCGAAGCAACAAGCGCGATACCTAAACGCGAAATCAGACTTCACCAACCAGTGGTTTGAGAGTGGTGTAAACCTAGACACGGGCATCATTTGGGATGGCGATGGCATCAACCAGAATGCTGCTCTCACCGTCTTTAGGCACTTCGATAGCGCATCTGTTGTACAAGGGTTAGTTGGCACACAACCTAAGACTGCGTGGATTCTTGATTATGCCCTTCTAGAACGTATTCATTACCTTCTCGTTGCGGGCTTCGATGTTTACGGTAACTTTGGCCACCAGCTGATGACTCGTATGTTTATGGATTTCTTGCGTCTTGAAGGTGAAAGTAACTTCTTAACCCTTCTTCCTAAAGACGTTCGCCACATCGAACACTCAAGTTGGTACCAAAACCAAAGCGCACAACTGAGCGACTACTTACAGCGAAACATTGCACCTTTTGATCAGCCTACCAGTGTGGTTTACAAAACAGCCGATCCTAAGCGTGAACTGTTGAATATGATCAAAGATAAACTCGAGCCTATTCTCGATAACCGTTTTGATATTGTCGACACGGGTTTTGGTAAGAAGAACGAAGCACTGCTGAATCAAGTGAGTTTGATTAAAGGCGAAGGCCTACGTCATGTTCCTCAATTAGTAATGATCATGATTGAAGGCGAAAATGGCGAAGATCAACTGTTCACCATGATTCACAACAACGCTCACAGCAACATTTCGAGCTTGTTTAATGAAGAAGGTAACCGTGATTACGCCAACGACGACTTAACGCTCGTCCGTGGCGTTGTGGGCAGCTACCCAGCGGCTTACCTATCATTAACCGAGAGCGAGATTCCGGCTCTAGTTAAAATGCTACAGAGGTTGAACACAAAAGAAGACTACGTGGCGTTACTTGATAAGTTTGCAGTGCGACGCAGCTCTCCTGAATTCTGGCCATTCAGTGACCGTGTTCATCGCTGGTATCGACAAAACCAACCGATTGAGTTCGGCCTGTTAGATTACAATCGCTTCGAGAACCGTTAATTCTCACTCATAAAGCATAAAAGCAAAAATCCTCTGTCTTGGCAGAGGATTTTTTGTATATGGGGAAGAATCTTAAGTGCTATTTAGAATCTGAAAGATCTCTAGATTGAATCTGGACTTTCCTGTGGGTTTAACTCATCAAAAAACGCACGAGCGGCAGGAGAAAGAGAATCCAAAGGCTGCTTTAACACCAGATAGAACTGACTTTTCAAGCTCCACTTCTCCGGTTGAAGCGGTATCAAAGCCTGATCATAGTGACCACGATCGATTAAGTGGGAAGGCAGGAAACTCAAGTGCGTTCCTGCCAGCGTTAGAATTACGCCCGACTCGACATGCCAGCCATCAAAAGGCTTTACCGAATCGTACTGTTCAATATTGAGCAATCGAAACATCTCATCTTTGGCATAGCCGCCCATGTTGATACGACAGCCATCAAGGGAAAAATCGTTGTCCATGATCTTCTCGGCCAGATCTTTACGCGCATATAAATAACTGTGCTCTTCAAACAGTGGGTATTTATGTTGAAAGGCTGATTTTTGATGTGACCCCAGAACGACGATCATCATATCTATCTGGTTCTTTGCCAGCTTCTCATTCAACTGGGTGAAATCGCCCACATCAACACTCACCTCAACACTGTTACTGCGTTGGTAAAATGTCTCAATCGCTTTTGGAAGTGGGTTGTAGGGTAAAGTCACCGTGTTGTCCAAACAGCCGATTCGTACATGTCCAGAGAGTTCGGTCTGTACGCCTCGCAACTTGTAAGCAAAGTCGGTTAATGTTGATTTTAGTTGGTTCGCATATTTATACACTTGCTCACCTTCATGGGTGAGCTTAAAACCACGCCGACCACGTTGGCATAATGTTAATTCTAAGCTTTTTTCCAAGGCAATAAGTTGATTACTCAGCACAGGTTGGCTAATTCCGGTGCTCGCGACCGCTTGATTGATGCCTCCCTGCTCAACAATTTCACAAAAAAGTTCTAATCTTCGTAGGTCTCTTTTATCTAACTTATTGTTTGGGTTCACTTTGCCACTCACATTTGGATTTTGTTATGTTTACATCTGATTATATTCATTTATTAACAATAAATACATCAGTATGCTTTATTCACACTTTTGGAATAACAATGCGCGGATGGCGCTATGGCGACAGAAGCTTACATGAATAAACCCGAAGCAACACGCAGCCACAAAAAGATAGATGACTTCGAGTTGGAGCCCGTTCCCGAGAAAGCCAAGCGCTCTTGGTGGGTGATCAGCCTTATCTGGTTGGCTATCGGCATCGATATCTCAGGCTTGTTTTTAGGTTCAATTCTGAGCAGTGGGATTGGCTTTGAGGACGCATTGCTTGCTACGTTTATCGGCTCAGGCTTACTCGCAGTGATTGCGATGTTGTGCGCCAACATTGGTTTTCAAGCGGGTGTCTCGACCCCACTCGTGAGTAGCGCAGTGTTTGGCCGTAACGGCGGTAAGATTCTTGGTTTCATCAATGGCATCTCGTTAGTTGGCTGGTTCGCTTTCCAAGCTGACTTCTTCGCTTTCATCATGGTCGATGCTCTGGCGAAATACGACATCGTTATTTCTCACCTAACCGCTCTGATTGGCGGCAGCGTGTTAATGATGATGACCGCCATCTATGGCGTTCGTGCCTTGGGTAAACTCAGCACCTATTCTGTTCCTCTTATGGTAACTCTGATTACGATTGGCTTGTTCATGGCTGCCGACTACCAAGGCGGCGCAGCACCCACCATTGAAGATCCTCTAACTCTTGGTCAAGCCATCTCTTTCGTTATGTCTATCTGGATTCTTGCAGCAGTTGCCGCACCTGATATTGCTCGTTACGCCAAAACCCGTCGCGACGCGATTCTAGGAGCTGGTATCGGCTTTCTAGTTGGCAACAGTGCCATCATTCTTATCGCATTGATCCTGACCAAAATGACCGGCACCGACGACCTCGTTGAAGTCTTCTTCACACTTGGTTTAGGTATGGCTGCCATCATCGTTCTGGTGTTTGCTCAATGGACGACCAACAGTAGCAACCTGACTTCCGGTGGCTTATGCATGTCGATGGTGCTGCCTAAAATTCCTCGCCCTGTTCTGGTTGTGATCATGACCATCGTCGGCATTGGCATTGCTCAACTCGGCATGGTGAACAAGTTTACCGACTTCTTAATGCTACTGAGCGTGACCATTGCGCCTGCTGCGGGTGTCTACATCGTTCAATACTACGTTTTAGATTCAACAAAGATGAGCTTTGAGAACATCCAACAGGTTCCAGCTTGGATGTTTAAAGGCCTAGCTTCTTGGGCATTTGGTACTGCATTCAGCGCCTGTACCGCACCAGAGTTTTTTAACCTGTTTTCATTAACCAGCATCTCGGCATTAGACGGCATTCTTGCAGCTGGCGGTATTTACCTAGCCCTAATGAAGCTTTCTCCTTCAAGTGATAAGGAATAGTAGTTGTGATTATTACTGAACAAATGATTGATGATATCGCGCTTGGTGCCACTGTATTAGGTACGGGCGGCGGCGGTGACCCATACAGCGGAGCATTGATGGCGAAAGTCGCTATCGCAACAGCAAAACAACCTGTGCGCATGATTCCTCTGGAAGAAGTGCAAGACGATTGGATGACAGTGCCCTCTTCTATGATTGGCGCGCCAACCGTCGCAGTAGAAAAACTCAACTCAAAAGATCAAATGCTGGTTGCATTCGAAGCGATGGAAAAAGCACTTGGTACTGAGGTAGCGGCAACATTCCCTATCGAAGTGGGCGGCTTTAACTCACTGATTCCAATTCTCGTTGCAGCGCAAAAGAACATTCCTGTAATTGACTGTGATGCAATGGGACGTGCGTTTCCTGAAGCGCAAATGGTTACCTTCTTCCTCGACGGTTTGCCTTCAGCACCCAACACATTGGCCGACGAGCGTGGCAATGTGGTCACCCTTTATCCGATAGACGGTATTTGGTCTGAAAAGTTTGCTAGACCGATTACAGAACAAATGGGCGGCTCGGCAGCAATGTGTGACTACCCAATGAACGGTAAAAGCCTAAAGCGCAGCGCACTGCCTGCAACACTGACTCAAGCAATGAAGATTGGTGAAGCGATTAGACTGGCGAATGACAACAATCAAAGTGGCGCCCAGGCCGTATTAGACATTGTCGGCGGCCATACCATCATCAGTGGCAAGATTGTTGATATTCAGCGCGAAACCGATGGCGGCTTTGCTACTGGTGGTGTCGTGATCGAGAAACTGGCTCAGTTTGAAGATACTGGCGTGGATAACGTATTCGTACAGTTCCAAAACGAATTGCTTCTGGCGCATAAAGGCACAAGCCGCGCAGACATGAACCAAGAGAACCTGCTGGCTTCAACACCAGACCTAATCTCGATATTAGATCACGAAACTGGTAAGCCAATCACAACCGAACAGCTTCGTTACGGACAACGCATCGACCTTATCGCCTACCCTTGCGACCCAAAATGGCGCACTGACAAAGGCATCGAAGTCGCAGGACCAGGTTACTTTGGCTACACCGTCGAATACCAAACCATTGAACAATTAAAGTCTGCATTGAAGAGGTAGTAGCATGACAAACATTACACTTGATTACTGCCGTTTAGGCATTGACGTTGGTGGCACGAATACCGATGGTGTGTTGCTCGACGCAGACTTAAATGTGATTGCCAAAGTAAAAACCGCAACCACACATGATATTTCAACGGGTATTGATAACGCGATCTCTGCGCTACTAAGCCAAGCAAACATTGATGGTAAGCAAGTAAAACACGCGATGCTTGGTACCACGCAGTGCACCAATGCAATCGTTGAAAGGAAAGGCTTAGACAGAGTCGGTATGATTCGTTTAGCCCTTCCGAGTGGTGACAGCGTCCCGCCCCTTTGTGGTTGGAGTGAAGCGTGGCAAAACCTGCTTGGTGAACACTTCTACCAAGCACACGGCGGCTATGAATACGATGGCCAATTGATTGCCGACATTCAAGAGTCTGAGATCCGCGAGCTTTGTCAGAAAATGAAAGGCCACGTCGATTCAATTGCCATATGCGGCGTGTTCTCACCCGTTAATGGCGACCAAGAGCTGCAAGCCGCAGAATGGATTCAACAAGAGCTTCCGGGCGTGAACCTATCGCTCTCCCATAAAGTCGGCAGCTTAGGGCTTCTAGAACGTGAAAACGCCACGATTCTGAACGCAGCCTTACAAGGCACAGCAAAGCGATTCGTTGATGGTTTCTGCAATGCGTTAGTGAACCATGAGATTCACACCACACCATACTTCGGTCAGAACGATGGAACCTTAATGTCGCAGCAGTTCGCGTTGATGTACCCGATTCTCACCGTGGCTTGTGGGCCAACAAACTCGATTCGTGGAGCTAGTCACCTAACTAAGCTCAAAGACGCGATTGTGGTCGATGTAGGCGGTACTACGTCTGATATTGGTGTGCTCACCCATGGTTACCCAAGAGAATCGAGCTTAGCGGTAGAAATTGGCGAAGTGAGAACCAACTTCCGCATGCCTGACATCCTAGCGCTAGCGATTGGTGGTGGCACCAAAGTTCGTTTTGAACAAGAGCGTACCCAGTTAGGGCCAGAAAGTGTTGGCCATACCTTAACGCAAACGGCACGCAGCTTTGGTGGTGATGAACTTACGTTAACCGACATCGCACTCAAAACAGGTCAATTGCAGTGGCAAGCAGAGCATCAGCTAAGTGATGAGATTGGTATCTCGACCGAGCAAGCAAGTCAGGTTTATCAACAAATGGTGACTGACGTAGAGGAAGGCATCGATAAGATGAAGACTTCTGCAGCGAGTGTTCCGGTGATCATGGTTGGTGGTGGCAGTGCCCTATTCCCCGACCACTTTGAAGGCGTAAGCCAAGTGGTTCGCCCTGAACACTTTGAAGTGGCTAATGCGATTGGTGTTGCGCTGGGTGAAATATCAGGTCAGTTCGATAAAATCGTATCGATTGATCCGGCTTCTCGAGAGCAAACCTTAAAGGGCTTAGAAGAACAATCCAAGCAAATGGCGGTTGAGGCTGGCGCATGCAGCGACAACGTAGCCATTATTGAACGTAGCGAGATCCCGCTAAGTTATCTTCAAGGCAACATGGTTCACGTGAAGATCAAAGCCGCTGGACACATCAAGATGATTTAAAGCGAATCAGTGACAGTTGTATTCAACCAAGCCCCATAACGAAAAAGCAGCCCATTCTTTCATACAAAAACGAAGAAATTGGCTGCTTTTTTATGTTGTGACTTTTGGCTTCTAGCTCACGATACGTTTCTGTCGCAACCTAAGGTTTGTTTTTAGAACTGCTCTTGTAACGCCTCAAGCGACTCTTGAACCAACGTCGACAGCTCGCTATCTTTGCCTCGGTATTCACCTAATGGATCGCTGCTCGCCTCTATCACTTGGCAAGCATTGTAAAGTTGCAACAAACCTAAACTGCCTGCGGAACCTTTCAGTTTATGAGCGAGAGACTTCACTTCACGTCCATTGTCCGAATCACTCGCTTCGACCATTTCGCTTAAAGTCACTCGGCTACTCTCTTCAAACAGTCCCACAATCTGCTTCATCTTGTCTAAGCCAAGAATAGACAAGTCACCTTTGATGACATTGGAATCAATCAATTTCACAGGAGTCTCTCCTTCGTCTTCAGTTTGCGGAGCCTTGATGGCCAGATCAGAGACGACACTCGCCATCTGAGATGAATACAACTCGTTACCTTTATTGCGTTGAGGCTTGTTGTTTTGACTACATATCGAGTCGTTTGGATCAGGTTGTGATAATAGCAAAGTTTTGCCATCAAGCTGAGTCACAATGAGTTGAGCAAGTGCCTCTTTTTCTAACGGCTTAGGTAAAAAACCATCAAACCCAGACGCTAAATAGTTTTCAACTTCCTCATTGAACACATGAGCCGATACCGCAACCATTGGCGGCGCGTACTGCTCTGGAACACCTGATGACATCACAACTATGTCTTTCAGTTGTTGGATTAACTCCACGCCATCGCAGTCAGGAAGGTTAATATCGACCAACGCAATGTCGAAGGCTTGTTCGCTAAAAATGGTCCGAGCTTCTTGGCCCGTAGTCGCGATGACAACCTCATGCCCTAAGTTATGTAAGAATCCTTCCGCAACAATGCAGTTAACCGGATTATCTTCAATTAACAATACCTTGGCGCGAATACAGGTTTCAATAGCCACAACTTTGGTTTCAATCTTCTCACCCACTTGTAGCGGTAAAGAGAACCAAAATTGACTGCCATCTCCTTCTTCTGAGTGAACACCAATATCGCCATTCATTGCCAACATAATGCTTTTACTGATTGCTAGGCCTAGCCCTGTGCCACCCGTTTTATTGCGACCGCTATCAGTTTGGCTAAATGCATCGAACAGGCACTTCTGTTCAGCTTCATGGATACCAACGCCGGTATCTGACACCTCAAACATAACGCGATTTTCATCTTCAACATCCAAACTTATGAAGATATCAACAGCGCCACTGTCGGTAAACTTGATGGCATTGCCGACAAGATTATTCAAGATCTGGCTGATTCGAGTTACGTCGCCACGCCAATAACGGTGAACATCACTTTCGATATGGAAGTTAAAGTCTAGCTTCTTCTCAGCGGCGCGACCTTCCATTAGTTGATAGGTATCTTGAACCATCTGATGCAAGTCGAAGGAAGCAACACGAATCTCAAGATGCCCTGCCTCAATTTTTGAATAATCGAGTACATCATTCAGAATCGCCAGCAAGTTCTTACCACTGCGGTTAATGATGTCTGCATAGCCCGACTGCAAAGGATCTAACCCTGTGTCTTTAAGCAGTCGTGCGGTACCTAACACCCCGTTCATTGGCGTTCTAATTTCATGGCTCATGGTTGCCAGGAAAGCAGATTTCGCACGGCTTGCTTGCTCAGCGGCACTGCGAGCTTTAGCGTGGTTCCCGACTTCAACATTCAACTTCTCGTTGATGTCTTGTAACTGGTAAGTACGCTCAGTGATCAACTCTTCAAGGTGTTCTTTATGTTCTTCAAGTTCTCGTTTTGCTTTGGCTTCACCAACCGCGACCACTTGCAGAGCTTGAGCTGTGTTTCTCGCCGTAATAATCGCTTCACCCATGTGTGCGAGCTCATCGTTACCCTTAACGGAAATGTCGATATTAAGTCGCCCTTGTGCAATCGACATCAGGGCAATCGAATACTCACCTAAGCGTTTAACTACGGAGATGTAAACCACTCGCCACACAATAAACGCCACGATAATCAGGCCCACAATTGAGATAACCGATAGCGACCATTGAGCCAAGTTCAAGGTTGACGTTAGCTCATCAACTGCCTTTTTTGTGCTCAAGTTCGAGTCATCAACAAGCTGATTGACGGTGGTGTTGAGTTCGGAGAATAGCTGCAAAGTATTCTGCATTAAGAATTCCGACTTTTGCGTGTTTTCATACTGCTCTAGAGAGATATCAAACACGACCTTACGTCGTTGTAATTCATCAAGAAGTTGAGACATTTGAGCGGAACGAGTCGGATCTTCCACGGCTTTAACACGACGCGCCATGATTCTGAGATTCGCCTCGAATTCCGTTTGAATTTGGTGAATACGCTCAACGTTAGTTACGGTCTGAGTTTCTTCGATTTGATTGAGCATTTTAAAGGCCAACAGATGCAATTCGTGCAGGCGTTCTGACAGATCAAGATCGACTTCAACCAACGCATCTAGCGCTTGATAAGCCTTGTCTGTTTCTTTGGTTTCTAGCAGGTCATAGATATGAGTGACATTGGCAACCGCAATGGTGGCTGTGTTCAAAACTTGTGTGCGGGTTAACTGTTCAAGTTCTTCAGCAAGCAAACGCATCTCTTCTACGCGTGACGAAAGCTCCTTGGTCAGCCAAAGCTTGCGCTCAACGGAAACCCCTAGCTCAGCCAATGTATTAATAACGCTTTGAACATTGTTTTCAAGTTTATGCAGCAGCTTAGAGTCGAAGCTATCCACACCCAAATCTTTGATGTGTTGAAGAAGCGATTCAAGTTGGTCAAACAGTATCGTACCGGCTTCCTTTCTTTCGGCTTCGTTTCTCGCGCTAGAGAGGGTTTGCACAGACGATATAATACGATTACTCAATTCAGAAACCTGACGAGCTTCAATCATCGCGGGTAACGCTGAGTCAACAACGTTTCTCTCTGTTTTTGCTACGAAACTGAATCCAGAAACACCAATCAATGCAGACAAAAGGACCAGCAACGCCATCACTAAAAATGAGGCCAGTAGCTTGCGTCCAATACTTGCTGTGGCTAACAACATAAACCCTTAACCTTAAAAACGTTCTTCTTTACCCATGCAGAATACGCTATATTTTGCAGTGTTTCTTATCTAAAACCAATAAAACGGCAATTCATGCTATCTAAACCCTTTGCTTCTAAATGTCTTCTTTCGTTACTGGCTATCATGGCTTCGTCGGCGCATGCCAGTGAGCCAATAAACTCAGAAAAGCCTTCCGACTCTCAACCTAAGAAAGAGAAAATCTGTGCTATTTACCCACACCTTAAAGACTCGTATTGGCTATCGGTCAATTACGGTATGGTCTCTGAGGCGGAAAAACAACAGGTTGAATTAAGAGTATTAGAAGCAGGCGGATACCCCAACATTGGCAAGCAAGCCTCTCAACTTGTGCTTTGTACTCAATGGGGCGCTGACGCCATTATTTTAGGTACCGTATCCCCTGATGCTTATCACGATAATCTTTCTGATTGGGTTGGCAACACACCCGTTTTTGCCACAGTAAACGAACTCACTGTGAGTAAAGAACAACAAAAAGTTCTTAAAGGGACAGTCGGTGTCGATTGGCATCAGATGGGATTTCAAGTGGGTGAGTTTCTAGCTAAGCGACATCCAAAAGGTTCTGGTAAAACACCTATTGCCCTGCTGCTTGGCCCTCAGTCTAGCGGAGGCACAAAACCAGTCGCTGTGGGCTTCTATGATGCAATCAAATCAAGTGACGTAGAGATTGAAATCAGCTATTGGGCCGATAACGATAAAGAGCTACAAAGAAACCTTGTACAGCAAGTCATTGAGCAGCCAGATATTCAATATATTGTGGGTAGCGCAGTCGCAATCGAAGCGGCGATCAGTGAATTAAGAGCCGCAGGAAAAACCAAAGAAATCGGTTTGATCTCAAGTTATTTGAGTCACGGAACTTATCGAGGGCTGCTGCGTAATAAGGTGTTGTTTGCGCCAACAGACAAAATGGTTGAACAAGGCCGATTATCCGTTAAACAGGCCGTCAGTTATTTGCGTGATCAGCCATACGAGAAACACAGTGCACCCACTATCGAAGCGCTGACACCTGCAACGCTCAAAGATCAGATTATCGCCGACTCTTTGTCACCTTCTGAGTTTCGTCCGGTATTCAGTGTGAATCCTTAGTGCTATATTGGCTGAAGAACTCAAAACAATAAAAACGAAACAATCATTTAGGGAACATTCATGCAAAAAACAACGCGTACTATGCCAACGCATAAGAATATCGCTTTGGTCGCTCATGACCATTTCAAACCTGAGCTACTAAGATGGGTCAAAGAGAACAAAGAAAAACTACAAAAGCACTTCCTTTATGCAACGGGCACGACGGGTTCTCTACTAAGTAAAGAAACAGGCTTAGCGATTAAGAGCATGATCAGCGGCCCGATGGGCGGCGACCAACAACTGGGTGCGCTTATCTCTGAAGGCAAAATTGATATGATGATTTTCTTCTGGGATCCATTGAATGCAGTACCACACGACCCGGATGTAAAAGCATTGCTTCGTATCGCAAGTGTTTGGAACATCCCAGTGGCAACCAACCGCGCTACCGCTAACTTCTTATTTAACTCTTCACTGCTTGAAGAAGAAGTGGTCATCGAGATCCCAGACTACGAAGCATACCTAGCTGAGCGTACTTAAGCCTTAATTTCGCCGACTGATCTGTTCGCTTTCTTAGCGGATAGGAAATCAAACATAAAAAACGCCTGCTTAGTCGCAGGCTTTTATTTGTCCAAATTTTTTAAGCTTCATAGCGATGCTTATCTATCACTCCACACAGCCATCTCATTGCCACTCGGTTCAAGGAAATGGAAACGTCGCCCACCGGGAAAGCTAAATATTTCACGGTTAATTTTACCACCAGCATCAATAACATCACGCTCAGTTTGCTCAAGATCTTGACTGTAAAACACCATCAGTGCAGCACCATTATCCGCGCTAGACGCTAAATCCGCCAAATAGAAACCACCCATCAAGCCTTTACCTTCAAAAGCAGAATACTCAGGTCCATAGTCTTCAAAGCGCCAAGCAAACGCTTGAATAAAAAACGTTTTGGTTGCCTCAATATCGCGAGCAGGAAATTCTATGTAATTGATAGAGCCGTGTTCCATGTCAGCATCCTCTGGTTAACTGTGTTTTCAACCTTGGTGTTCTCAAGCTTAGTGTTCTGAAACCTTTTCTGGCTCATTTTTTACGAACGACAGGATAATCTGAACCATGCAGTTCTTGTACGAAGCCTGAGCCATCACCACTGTGGGTAATCCAAACCTTCTCTTTCGCACGTGTCATTGCCACGTAGAACAAACGTCTCTCTTCAGCATAAGGGAAGACATCTGACGATTCCGTCAAAGCACCATCTATATGAAGTTGCTTCTTCTTCGCTGGGAATTGACCTTCGTCTACACAAAGTATAATCACAAAATCCGCTTCTTTACCCTTACAGGCGTGGCAAGTCATAAATTTCAGGTCGATCGAGGTGAAGATCTTTTTCCAATCTTCCAATAGTTCCGGTTTATGATAGTGATTACGGCCCAACAACATAACCGACTTGTTTTGCTTGCCTTTAGCCTGCCTGTTCAGCTGATCGAGGATCTTCTCAATATCTTTGCTTGATGTACTGTAAACCGCCTTTTGTTTCTGTTGCTTAAAGCTGTTCAGTTCTTTTGGCAATTGAATCGGGTTTTCTTGCACAAAGCGATTGGCAACCGCACCTAACTGATTGTTAAATCGATAAGTGGTATCGAGGTGGTGGATCGTCGAGCTTTCGAATCTGTCTTTAAAGCCGGTCGTTAAATCAACATCCGCTCCAGCAAATTGATAAATAGACTGCCAGTCATCACCCACGGCAAAAATAGAAGCTTGATGCTCGGCTTTAGATTGATTACACAAGGCTTCAACCAATGCTAAACGGTCTGGTGAGATATCTTGATATTCATCGATCATGATGAACTTCCAAGGAGAGACAAACTTGCCCTTCTCGACATATTGAGTCGCACGGCTGATCATGGTCGAGAAGTCGATATGATTCTCTTCTTTTAACGCTTTCTGCCACGCAGTCACACAAGGCCAACACAGTGATAATTCACTATTAAGACGCGTATAGTCTCTATGATCGATAAGCTGCTGTTGTACTTCTTTCTTTGATAGACCCGATGCATTCAACTGCTCAAGCTGTTTCTCTAGCCAACCAATCAATTTCAGATTAGAAACGTGGCTACCGAGCTCATCATCGCCAGTCAGATAAGCGATTGGCCATTTAGATAAGTGCTTTTGCCAACGCTTGAAGTTGGTTGGCGTCATCCAATGTTTTTTCAGCCAATCAATACACCACGCTTGGCGTTGATTATCATCTAAGGCCAATGGAGAAATAACAACACGTTCGGTTTCAACCTGATTCAGGATCTTCAACCCTAACTGGTGGAAGGTATTGACTTGCACCTTCTCTGCTGACAAACCAATTTTACTGTCAAGACGCTGTTTCATTTCTTGAGCCGCTTCACGACCAAAGGCGAGCAACAATAACTCTTCAGCTTGTGCTTGATGGCTTTGCAACAAGTACGCGACACGCGCAGTCAGAACACTGGTTTTCCCCGAGCCAGCGCCCGCAAGAATCAAGTTGTGGTCATCGTTCATCAACACCGCATATTGCTGCGACAAGTTCAACGGAGACGACTCACATTGAGCAAACAACACTTCCCAATTTTTTCTTTCAGTCTCTAGCCATTGTTGGTTTCTGTCGGCTTGCTTAATCTCGGTTTCAGATAACCATGGCTGCATTCTCGCAACACGTTTAGGCATGCGCTGAGCGGCTTCTTCCAAAGTCATATTCATGTTTTCTAAGCCGGAGTTGACCATGTCGACCCAGATGTTCACTTTAGAGTGAGGAAGGAAAGCTGGAAGTTGCTCAAGGCGCGTGAGTTCAGCCTCCCATTGAGGGACATGTTCTGCAAGCTGCTCACATTGAGTGTCGTGCCAACGTTGATAAGCGGCAACCGACGCACGAGCAAACTGACGACATTGATCCCAAGGTAAACCTTGCACTAACCAACTACGCTGTTGGCCATCTTGTTGATTAGCAAAGAACTGTAACGATCCCCAAAACAACCCGCGCTTTATCGCGATCTTGCCACTCCAAATAGTAAACGGAATACGTTCTTCACTGCCTACTGAAGACAACAATAGACGTGGACCATCAAGTTCAACCTGATGGTATTCATTTTGAATAAAAAACTGTGCAGTCTTGTTAGCGCTTAGCTGCATTGGAGCGTGCTCTTTAATTGGGAATATTGAATTTATATCATGATGCAATGAGAATTAATAATGTCTCTCATCTTATCGACGCTTTCATGACCACCTAAGGCCAATTATGGATAAGTATCAAATTCTTGTGCTTGATTTCTGTTAGGATTATGGTTTTAGTGTGTCAAGTGAGCGACTGTGGACTTTTCAGCCAAATTACGCCTTTATTGGGCGAATAAAACCATAAATTACAGCGTGTTAATTCTCATCACCCTGCTCGGTGTTGTGATTCCAGCTTGGTATTATGAACAAAACACACTGATCACCCCATTAATTTTAGGTGTCATCGCTGCTGCACTGGCTGAAAGTGACGACAGCTTTACGGGCCGCCTAAAAGCACTCACCTTGACCTTTATCTGTTTTGCGATCGCCGCCTTTTCTATTGAGCTACTTTTCAACACACCTTGGCTGTTCGCATTAGGTCTTTTCGCATCGACTTTTTCGTTCATTATGCTTGGTGCGATTGGGCCTAAATACGCCAGCATCGCATTTGGCTCACTACTGGTCGCTATTTACACCATGCTCGGCGCACACGAGAGCATCAACTTATGGTTTCAACCCTTACTGCTATTAACAGGCGCGGCTTGGTACTACTTCATGTCAATGATTTGGCAAATTGTATGGCCAATGCAACCTGTGCAGCAGAACCTCGCGACCGTGTTTGATCAAATCGGCACCTACATGAATTCTAAGGCTGAGTTGTTCTATCCGGTGTCTGACCTTATTCCGCAACCACACCGTATTATCGAAGCCAAACTGAATGCAAGCACAGTGAATGCACTCAACATGTGTAAAGCGACGCTGCTTAACCGTTCTAAACGCGGGCACATCGATGGTCCGAGTGACCGATTCTTAAATACCTACTTCATCGCACAAGACATTCATGAACGTGTGAGTTCAACCCATTACCGTTATCAAGAACTCGCAAAACACTTCGAACGCTCTGATGTATTGTTCCGCTTTAAGTATCTTCTAGAAGCTCAAGCAACCGCATGTAAAGAAGTCGCAAGTTCACTTAAGGTTGGCGCAGAGTACCAACATGGTGATAAGTCTGTGTTGGCGCTTGATGAGCTGATGTCCTCACTCACTCACCTTCATCAGCAAAATAAGCCAGAATGGAAACCGTTACTGAACCAATTGGATTACCTGTTCAACAACCTGGCAACCGTTGAAAAGCAGCTATCGAATATCAGTAACCCAGACGCTGAGAAGCTAGAAGAAGGTGTGTTAGATGATACCAACCCACATACCTTGACGGCTATGTGGCAAAAGATCAGAGCCAACCTGCACACCGACTCAATGCTGTTTCGCCACGCAATACGTATGGCCGTCACGCTGACGCTCGGTTACGGCATTATTCAAGGTTTTGATATCGAACGTGGCTATTGGATCTTGCTAACAACACTGTTCGTATGTCAGCCCAACTACAGTGCCACGCGACAAAAGCTAACGGCCCGTGTGATTGGCACAGTGGCTGGTTTGTTGATTGGGGTTCCGCTACTGACCTTCTTCCCCTCTCAAGAGAGCCAGTTGGTCTTTATTGTCATCAGTGGCGTGATGTTCTTTGCATTCCGTATAAACAACTACGGCTTCGCAACCGGCTTTATCACCTTGCTGGTGTTGTTCTGTTTCAATCAGCTCGGCGAAGGTTATGCCGTGGTACTACCAAGGCTAGCGGATACCTTCATTGGCTGTGCACTTGCGGTTTTAGCTGTGATTTACATTTTACCTGACTGGCAATCGAAACGACTGCACAAGGTAATGGCGGACGCCCTTGATTCAAACAAGAATTATCTGGCTCAGATCATTGGCCAATATCGTGTAGGCAAAAAAGACACACTCAATTACCGCATTTCTCGCCGTAGTGCGCACAATAACGATGCCAACCTGACTGTCGCTATCAGTAGCATGCTGGTTGAGCCCGGCAAGTATCGAACGTCTGAAGACGAAAGTTTCCGTTTTCTTACTCTAAACCACGCATTACTGAGCTATATCTCTGCGTTGGGTGCTCACAGAACGCGTATCGATGATGAAGCGACGCACAAGCTTGTGTTAGACGCCCATAGAGTAATACACGAACACCTAGATGCACTGAACGATCAGCTTTATTCTCATCGTGAGCACTGCGAAGTCAAAAATGCTTACGATCCTGAGCTTGATAAACGTTTAAGTGAGTGGAGAGAAGAGGACGAAAGCTCTGTCAGGATGGTCCTACAGCAGTTGCATTTGATCTATCGAATGCTCCCAGAACTACACACCTTAGCCACCAAGTTTGCCGTTAAAGTGAACATCGAAAAGCCCCTCGAAAAGGCGAGTTCAGGTCCAGAAGATAAAATACTGTAAAAACAGAAAGATACATAATTTGAATGCATAATGATCAATAGGTGTATGTATGGTTTATTATACCAATACCTATAAGTAGGTATAGCAAACTAACTGCACGCCCCGTCAGGCAAGGGATCAGAGCATTTTTACTTTGTAGGAATTTTCTGACTTTGATTAACCAAGCGTTAACTTTGCCTGACAATTCTCGGACAAAAAACAACCAGAGCAATTTATAGTTGTCTTAGTTTCAAGAACCTTCAAACATCTTTTAATATTCATTTAATGTTGGTTGATTTCTTGTATCGGTAGTCTATGCTCAATAGAGCATATGGATTTGAACTAAGGTCACACTATGAATACACAACAATTTGAAGCATTTAAGCAACAGATACAGCTTCTTAGCCCTCAGCAATTGAAAGCATTACAGGGTGAAATCGACGGTAATGTCGAGACAGAACAGTCTTCTCTACTTACTGACGAAGAGTTAAACGCTCTAAACGACCTGTTTAATTAGTAGACAGAGATCACTATTTTAGCCTAAGTTCACCGTTTCACCGTAAAATACACCACTTCACCATTGCGCTCAAAATATCGTCAACCTAGACTCATTCCATACGTCAATTAAAGGTTCTGACATGTCGATTTCGGGGATTCAATCAGGTTATGCCATTATTCAGCAGTCTACCAATATGGCTGAAGAAGCGGCAATTGAACTGAACCAAGCCGCTCAGCACACTCCCGAATCAAATGACTTCTCCCAATCTAGCGATCTTAGCTTTAACCAAATCGAACCTGAAAAATCTCTTTCTTTAAAAGACAAAGAACCCGAGCCTGTTTCATCCTCAACCGATTCACTAATAAAGCTGACCCAAAGTGCCAGTTACAATCGCGTTGGCGCAAGTGTCGTTGATCGTCAAAACGAAGCCATTGGCAGTCTTCTCGACATCCATATCTGATCTATACTCTCACTTAGTGCTTGTTTCCTATGTCCTGAATCCGTTTGATTCAACGACTTTTGATGCTTTTTGACTCTATAAGCACACAAACTGTAACTCATTATATCTGACGCTTGTTTCTGGTTTATTACTCGGTAGAATCAGCGCAAACTATTCTTGCAGCACAAACTTTACTTCGTATTACTTATGCCAAAACTAAATCTGCATCGCCGTGACTATGTTTCTATATTAGGAGGCGACATCTCCGCAGACGAATTAGAAAAGAAGCTCCAGCCTCATTTTGAGAAGCCAGTGAATAAACTGACTCCGAGTCCTTATCTGACTGAAAAGAATCTTACACGTCGTTGGACTGCTCTCGATAATGCAGACTCGCAGCAAGAACTGCTCGACCCTCATACTCAAAGCCAGATTCAAGCGTATGAGAAGAACATCGAGCACTTTATTGGCACCGTTAAAGTCCCTGTCGGCATCTCCGGCCCTTTAAGAGTCAACGGCCTGTTTGCTAAAGGCGATTACCTAGTCCCACTTGCAACCACTGAAGCGGCGCTTGTTGCGTCTTATAACCGTGGTTCAAAGCTAATCACGGCTTGTGGTGGCGCGAGTGCAATGCTGCTCAATGAAGGCGTAACACGTACGCCTGGTTTCGCATTTCAAGGTTTGGTTGAAGCTGGACAGTTTGTAGCTTGGGCGGTGACCCAATATGACCAATTTAAAACCTTGGCTGAATCAACAACGTCACACGGCAAACTTACCGACATCAATATCAACATCGAAGGCAACCATGTTTACTTGGTGTTTGAATTTCTAACCGGCGACGCTTCTGGTCAGAATATGGTGACTATCGCGACCAACGCGGTATTTGAGTACATCATTGAACATACACCAGTGAAACCTGATCACGCCTTCCTTGATGGCAACTTATCGGGCGACAAAAAAGCCAATACTCAAACCTTACGTAGCGTTCGTGGTAAAAAGGTAACAGCTGAGGTCAACATCTCTGCTGAGCTTGTTGCTAAGTACCTTCACACCACACCAGAGAAGATGGTGCAGTTTGGACAAATGACCACAGTCGGTGGTGCTCTAAGCGGTACGATTGGTATCAATGCTCATTATGCGAATGCACTTGCTGCGCTCTATATTGCTTGCGGCCAAGATGCGGCGTGTGTTGCTGAGTCTGCGATTGGTATGACTCGCATGGAGCTCAACAAAGAAGGGGGGTTATACGCGAGTGTGACGCTGCCTAACTTGATGTTAGGGACAGTCGGTGGCGGTACAGGCCTACCAAGCCAAAAAGCGTGTCTCGATTTACTAGGGCTACACGGCAACGGTAAATCACAAGCCTTAGCCGAAGTATGTGCTGCGTTATGCTTGGCGGGTGAACTATCGATTGTGGGTGCATTCTGTGCGGGTCACTTTTCGCGAGCTCATCACAAGTTAGCGCGCTAGTTACTGTTATAAAACCTTAAACCGACCGTTGTCACGTATTGAGTGAGTTGTGTATGGATTACTTACATTTATCGCGAGTGAGCCTTAAACACCTCACTGCGCTTCATATTATGCTGAACACACACAGTGTCACTCAAACGTCAGAGCAACTCTTTGTCAGCCCTTCGAGTGTCAGTAAAACTCTGTCTCAGCTACGTGACATCCTTAACGACGAGCTTTTCTATCGGGACGGCACCAAGCTGATCCCAACTCCCTTTGCCCTGAAAATAGCGCCCACTGTTCACGCGATTCTTTCCAGCATGAACGGGTTACTTCACCAAAAGAGTTTTACTCCTCAGGAGTATCAAGGCAGCTTTTCACTTTCGATGCGTGAAAGTACCTTCGAAGTGTTTGCCTCGAAGATCAGCAAAATCACCACGGAACTTGCACCAAAAGCCAAACTTAATATTTATTCGAAACAGGAACTTGGATTCGATGCTTTGCTCAGTGGTAAGGTCAACTTGATCCTGTTGCCACACGATATCTCTCAACCCCCAACGGATAATAAAGAGCTGGTGTGGGAAACGATTCTTCCTGATGAAATGGTTTGTTTGATGGGCGCTCACCACCCTCTCGCTCAACAAGAACTAACGGTTGAAGGCTATTTAGATTACAAACACATTGGAATCTTAGATAACGAACTGTCTAAGCCTTACTTTGAGCAAAACTTAGTGCAATGTCATAAGCCTAGAGATATGGCGATATCAGTAGCGGACTTTGGCGCGGCGGCAGTGCTGTGTCACCACACACCTTTCTTGTTCACTTGCTCAAAACAATGGGCTGAGCATGCCAAACAAGCACAAGGTTTGGTAAGTAAGCCGCTTCCTTTTGATTACGGAAAAGTGGCGTATAGTTTGGTGTGGAACAAGCCAAACATGAACGACCAAGCGATTAAATGGTTGTGTGACCTGTTTTTAGAAGCCTAACTCTTTTCGTCATTGATGACCGAAAATATTAGGTATAAACCTCGGGCGTTTGCATTGGCCTTTGAACAATTGAGTAGAGCTTATCGTGAAAACTCTGCATTTGTTGTTCTGTGCATTTAGGCCATTCTAAAGCTTCACCAATCACCCCATGATGTTGAAACGCATTTAACCGAATTCGAACATCACTTGGCAAACCCTTCAAGTAATACCCGACCTGCTCTACCTCGATATCTAGGTCACTTTTATTAGGAATATGCAGCAACCGGACTTCATGTAACTTACCTTTATCAGCTAAGTAGTTGATGGTTTCAAACACTCGATGGTTCCCTCTACCCACTAGCCATTGATGCGTTTCAGATTGCCACGATTTTAGGTCGATCATCGCACCATCAAGGTAAGGTAAGATCCTATCCCAACCTTGCATCGACAACGAACCGTTACTATCAATAAAGCACGTTAAGTGTGCCAATTTCGGATCGCTTTTGATCGCTTGAAATAGCTCGATGATAAACGGTAATTGCATGGTCGCCTCGCCACCCGAAATGGTTATTCCGCTCAGGAAGAATTGATTGTGCCTAACCAGTTCAAGCACATCTGATACCGTCATCGTGGTGATTTTAGGGCTCGACTTATGATCACAGGTATCGATGCACTGATCGCAGTTGGTACACGCTACCGGATCCCACTTCACTTTGCCTTCCACAAGACTCAGAGCACTGCTCGGGCAGCCACTCACGCAATCTCCACAATGGTTGCAGTGGTTGATGGTGTGTGGATTATGGCAAGTGATGCAATCGAAATTGCACCCCTGTAGGAATAGCACCAAGCGATTTCCTGGTCCATCAACACAAGAAAAGGTCAGCACACGGCTGACCTTCGCTTGTTTTTCTGTCTTATTATTATTAACCCTAGCCATTTGAGTTGTTAGATCAGAAATTTTCATAGTTCACATTGTTCGTATTCGAAACGCATCACAGGCATAACACACACATTAAAGCTATTCGTATGTCGGCGACATCTCTAAGCTTGCCACGCGTGGCTTACGCTCTAGGATACCGGTATTTTTTGCAGCTTCAGCACCAAGGAAAGTGGTATTGGTACGTGAACCTTGCTCGTCGTATTTAGCAATATCAGACAGCTTGATCATGTAACCCGTCACACGAACCAAATCGTTCGATGCTACGTTAGCGGTGAACTCACGGTACCCTGCTTGAATAGCGCCTTTACACAGATTAAACATCGCTTCTGGGTTAGATTTCACCGTTTCGTCGATGGTCAGAATGTCACTGATGCCCGACGTGTAGAACTTGTGGTGACCAGCCGTCGCACGTACGTAAGACACTGGATCCGGTTCTGTTCCGTAAGGGATGCGAACACCCGGCGTCACATCTTCATCTAGGCTGATACCACCTTGAGCGTGTAACAGAGCCTTACCTTCCAGCCCATATTTCACTTCCGAGTTTTCAACAATCTCAGCCAGCTTTTCAGAAATACGATGGCCTAACTGATTTGCTTGTTCATCGTGACCATAGCGCCCTGCTTTGCCTTCTTTTTCCATTAAGATGTTAACCGCCTCAGCCATGCCGTAAATACCAAACATTGGCGCGAAGCGATCTTCCTCAATCAAACCTTCTTTGGTTAAGAAGCCTTCGAAGAAGTTAGACTCTTCATGTAAGAAGCGACTACGTGCATTCATCAATTCGATCATGATGCTGCTGTAGTTAGGTAGTACTTGCTGTAAGAAGTCTACGCTGTCTTCAGATTTCAGAGCCACTTGCTTGAGGTTCATACGTACTAGCGTGTTTGAACCACCCGCCAGAGGCAAAGAGTTGTAGCAACTCACGATGCCAAAACGCTTATCTCCGTAGGCAGCGGCATGTGCAGGATAATTAGCAATGTGCGGTTTGCTGCACTCACAGATGTTGCTCGCAGCATGACGAAGTAGATCATCAGGCGTGACTGCTGGGTCATACATAAAGGTTAAGTTAGGTGCGATCTGCTTCAATTCAGCATCCACTCGTAAAATGGTGCGACATACAATATTGTCACTCGGGCCAATATTCACGTGCATAAAGGCATCTGGCAGTGTGCGATCCAGCATGATCCAGAACAGCTTCAGCTTTTGATATACCTGCTCATCCGTCAAATCGCCAACAAAAGGCATCAACACATCGTCCAACTGACCTAAGTAAACCGGAATTGAAGTTACTGACGGAACGTGATGATAAAGGATGGTGAGCATGTTCAATGCTTCGTCGAAATTAGTTGCCGCGCTAAGCTCTAAATACTTGGAGCCTTGATGTAAGTATTTAGAATAATCAGGAAGCACATAGCGCGGCTTAAATGGGGCGTGACCTTCAAACATGTCACACAGCACACCTTGTTGTAAGGCTTGATCTACTTCATTGCTTACCGGCATATACGGCAGGCTGGCTTCAGCTTCTAAGGCAAGATAGCTCGACTTCTGTTTTGGGGACAGGTTGGCATCTGAAATGATATTGCTAAAGCGTTGTTGTTGCTCTGAAAGTGGTGAAGAAGTAGATGACGCAGATTGGTGGCTCATGATTAAACCCTTAATATTCTTATGGGCTTATTTTATCTCTCACACTTATATTTCCACTAATGAAATGTATGCAAGACTATATTTCCAAAATGGAAATAACCACAGAAAAACTGGCAGCTGTCAGTTTAAAACACAAACGCGTAAAAATAGAAAACCCACATAACGGATCCAAAGATCGTTGATGTGGGTTTAGTCAATTAAGCGTGAGTGCGGTTATCTGATCAGCTATCTATACGTCAACTACAGATACTCAACTGCAGACATGTGAACTATAGATGAGGAACCACTTGTTTACGGCCTACACCCATCAGTACCTTCAAAGTACCTTGTGGAGTGTCGATTGAGAACGGTGTTGAGACTTCAACAATCGAAAAACCTGCTGCGCTCAATACATTCTGGGAGCGCTGTTCGCTGACCCCAAAATCTTCGCTGTCGTTTTCTAAGTACCAATCCCAGTGTACAAAAACCCCATCGTTTTCTAACAGAGTATAAATAAGGCTGACCGTGTCTTGTAGGTTCGGAATAAAGCCACATACCGAAGAGGCTACCACTAAGTCAAACTGATTTCTGAATGCTGGGTGTTGGGCTGCAAGTCCGCGCGATAAGATATCAACGACAGGCTCTACATTAGACAGCTCTTTTTTATCTAACTCTTCAATCATCCCTTCTGAGATATCGAGAGCGATGATCTCTTTTGCAAAAGGAGATATTTTCTGGCTGAGTAATCCTGTACCACAACCAAAATCAAGGACACGGGTTCCGTTCAAATCAACGAGCTGTGTTAACTGGTCAAATGCGGACTGTGCGAATACAGCAGTAGCGGGATCGTTATCCCAATCAGGTGCGTACTCGTCCCATTGTTTCGCCATCATGGCCTCCATCTTTACTTCTTGTAGGTTCGGAACGCCTCCAGAATAAACCAAATTAGTCAATTCGTCATAGAGTTATCATGCAAAGATGGACTATTTCTAAGATAGTCAGCACAATATTCAGATAATATGCACCGCCACCCGCTCAATATGGAAATGAAATGAACCTTTCTCAAGTCCAAGCCTTTTGTTCAGTTGCTGATTTAGGATCAGTCTCTGAAGCTGCGCGACAGCTAGAATGCAACCGAACCAAACTGAGCATGTCGATCAAAGCCTTGGAAAAAGAGTTAGATGTCGAATTGTTCGTACGCAGTGGCAACCATGTCGAGCTTTCTGAAGCAGGCAAAGCAATCTACAAAGATTGCGAAGGAATGCTGGTGACGGCAGCGCGTATTAAACAAACCTGCTTACATGTTTCGGGTGAATTCAACGCCGAGATTTGGATTGCACGAGATGACTCCCTACCCGATGAAATGTGGCAAAGTTTATCTCACGCCCTAAACAACAAATACCCTTCCACTTCTTTCAACTTCGTTCTGGCTTCTAGCGGCGACTTGGCTAATCTTGTCGAAACTCAGCAAGTTGATTTTGCGTTTGGTGTCGATTACGAACGTGTTGACGATCCAAGAATTATCTACAACCCACTCGGCAAAATCCGAATGATGTCGGTATGTAAGAAAGGACATGATTTAAGTGCGATGCGAAGAGTGTCGGATGAAGTACTAAGAAATTCGATGCAAGCGACCATGGTTTATCTCAATGAAAAAGATAACCCTGAGCTTGAGCCCTTCTCTCGCCGATACATTGGTTTTTCTAGCTTCGATTTTATGTTGGATACGATTCTACGAGAAGATGCATGGGGCGTAATGCCAGAGCCATTGATACGCCATTTATTGCGTGAACAGGAACTGGCGGTGATCAAGCACACTTATGGCCTGACTCAAGAAGACTACTGTATGTTTACCGCGGCAGGTATGGCAGAACACCCAGGTATGAATTGGTTAGCGGATCAGATCAGCGATTACTTGTTTGATTTCTAAAGTGTCAGATAATGTTCTATCTCGACACTTAAAATCGTCTAACAAATAGAAAGCTCTCCTTTAGAATACCATCACGTGATCCACTAAATAGCGTCCGTCTTCTTCAACCAACACCATTTCTGCCACAAACTCGCCTTTCGCAATGGTATACGCTTGCTTCCAAACAAAGGCGATGGAATCGGAGCGTCTGAATAGCGCCACAGGCTCACGTTCAGCAAAAAATCCGTTGCTGTGCTGATAATGATGACACACCTTTTCCAGATACTCAGACGTCACAATATCCTTCATGCGCTGCGTAAAGTCTCGGCAGTGCTGAGCATGATCAACCTTAGTTGAACCGTCCATCAAGTTGTCCATGATCGGGTTAGCAATCGCCCACAACTCGCTATCGTTGAGATCATCAAATTTCATCTTCATCCATTCCTTTTCAAGTTCAACTCAGATCTACGCTCAAGGTTCAAACCCAAGTTTAAGGTATAAGGTTTCAGTGCGATTTCTGTAACCTTAACAGCCTGATCCTTTACACAGCTAGGCTATGAGACCTTCACAACCTATGTGTTTTACTAATCATAAACCATTTAACGCCAGTTTCACATTTCCTGAAAAACAGTCATCGTCAATTTTACTGACACCTGAAATTATCGCTAAGCAATTGAATAGTAAGAATTTGAATGTAAAACGGGTTACAGACATATAAACGTCATCAGATAAAGTTTGTAAAGCTAGCTCAATATTAGAACAATGAAGTTATCAAAAACATCTGGAAAATATTATGTGTGACAGGAAAAGCCAAAACGAAAACCGAGTACTCTTGTTCTCAGCCCTTTTAGCATCAGGCTTCGCAATTGGCGGATTGGTGTTGGGTCTTCTCGTTGGCTCTCTAGTCATAGTATTTGACGGTGTCTATTCTCTTATCAGTTTACTGTTAACTTTATTGTCACTAGCTGCTTCGAAATACATTAATCGCCCATCAGACAGGGAGTTCCCGTTCGGTCGAGCGATCATTGAGCCAATTGTAATCGCGATTAAAGCAATTGTGATTCTGCTTGTGGTCGGTTATTCGCTTTACTCTGCGATTGGTGCTCTGATGACAGGTGGTCGTGAAGTCGATGCTTCTATCGCAACTCTGTTTGGTATTTTCAACGTATTGGGTTGTGGTTACGCTTGGTGGTACATCGCTAACAAGAGCAAACGTATTTCTTCAGGTTTGATTCAAGCTGAGTCAAAGCAATGGCAAATGGATACGTTGTTGAGTGTCGCAGTTACGGCAGGTTTCGTTGTTGCTTGGTTAGTGGCTTACTCTCCGTTTGCTGAATACGCGGTATATGCCGACCCAATGATGATGTTGCTTATGTCTTTCTACTTCATCAAAGTGCCGTTCGACATGTTACGAGAAGCAATGCGTGAACTGCTAATGATGTCGGCAACCAAAGACATTTGTGACGCGGTAGATAAGAATGTTGTCGCTGTGGACAAAGATGCGGATCAAGATTTGGAACTAATGGGTGTGACTAAAGTTGGTCCTGAATTAAGAATCAACGTTGATATTCATACCAACGACCAACAAGCAATTGCAGTCGATGATATTGAACGTACGCGCCGCCAACTTAAGCGACGCCTATCGAAGATGCCCTATGAGCTTCAATTGAATCTCAATATCGCGAGCTAAGAGCATTCTCTCTTAAGTTCAACACTCAAGACTGAACCTCTTCAGAAGCCGAGGCCTTAACCGTCGGCTTTTTGTCTCTGGTTACCCACCAGCAAGCCAGTGAACCGATCGTCACCATACAAACGCCCTGCCAAAAACTCATGCTCAATGACAAGCCTAGAATCATAGAAGACAGTAAGGTCGCGAAGATGGGCGTGAAATACGACATAGTGGCGAGGAAGACCATATTGCCACCCAATATCGCGGTGTTCCAAAGCGCGTAACCAGCCCCCATACACGCCCCAGCAAGCACTAAGTCAATTGCCGCACTCGTTGTCATCACCATGCCTGTTTCATCACTCAATGCGTATTTAATCCACAGAGTGACCGCAGTAGCGATAAAGAAAAGTACAATCGCATTCTGCCCTTTGGCAACGCGTTGGGTGTAATTGCAATACACCGCCCAAATAATCGCGCCGAAGAACGCCATCGAATAGGTTTTAGGATTCGTCGCAATATTGGCCGCGATTTGATCGACAGAAAGCCCCTGATCGCCGCTGATACTCCAAGCCACGCCAAAGAACGCTAAGACGATACTTGGATAAACCAACCAGTTGATCTTTTTGTCGCTCAGCAGCACCGCAAACAACACCGTTAGTGCAGGCCATAGATAGTTGATAACGGCCATTTCTAAGGCTTGATGTCGACTATTTGCCATTCCTAAAGCCAGGGCCAGGAAGATCTCGTAGCAAACGAATAAGGCACCACCGATCATCAAATACGATTTAGAGAAGCGCGATAGCTTAGGTAACCCCATAACACAGACCAACAACAGCGAGCTCACTGTATAAAGACTGGCTGCACCACCAATTGGGCCCAGTTGTTCTGACACACTACGAGACAATGCAATTAAGCAGCTCCAAAGTAAAATGGCAGCAATACCGTAGCAGCTATGGCGATGAGATTTCAGCACGCCTCTTCCTTCTTTTTATTGTAATTGGGTAATCAAAGTGAGCTTAAAACAAAGATAGGCTTAAGCACCACTATCGATAACTTGCAGTAAGTAAAAATAAGTAGCCGAGCACATAACTGTACTCGGCTATCAATCATTCACTCAAGAATCTAAAAGCTATTAGCTATTAGCTATTAGCTATTAGCTATTATGCCAATAGAAGTGCTTGCAGGTCAGCCAGAGACTTAACCTGATAATGAGGGTTAATTCCGGCTGGCGTTGCTTTCTCTTGGCTGTTTAACCAACAGGTCTCAATACCAAAATCCAAGCCACCTAAAATATCAGAGTGCGGGTTGTCCCCTACCATCAATACTCGTTGCTTTGCTGGTAAGCCAACAAGCTTATGTGCATGTTCAAAGATCTCAGCGTCTGGTTTAGCAACACCCACTTCTTCAGAAATGATCACATGATCAAAGTAATCTGTCATTCCAGTGCGTTCTAAACGGATAGATTGCAGCTCGGTAAAACCATTCGTGATGATGCCCATGTTCACTTTGCCTTTTAAAGACTCCATCAACTCTTTTGCACCAGGGAGCAGAGAACAGATGTCTGCCATTGCGGTCAAAAATGCACTGTTTAGTGCTGCTGTTGTTGTCTCTAATTTTGCTGCCCAGCTTTCAAAACGCGCGTGCTTCAGTTGTGCCGCCGTAATACGGCCATCTTGGTAATCGACCCATAATGGCAAATTAACCTCTTGATAAACTGAATAATCCTGCTCGCTAAAGTCCACGCCAAAACGGGAGAACATCAGCTTCATTCCTTGAAAAGCATCAAAGTGGAACAAGGTTTCATCTGCATCAAAGAATATCCAATCGTACTTCATTCTATTTCCTATTATTCGCGCGGTTGAGCTGTGCTTGTATTTATTTTCTCGTTGCCTCAAAGGCCAGATGTGCATTCTACTATCAATTTTGTGAGCCTGAATATAGTTCTAAGAATTTATAGAAAACAAGCAACAAGTCATGATGTATCGCAAATTTTGCCACATATTAAACCAATACCATACAAGAAATACACTTAAGTACCGGGAGGTACCATGAAGCACTTCTTACCGTCATCCGTCATGCTCACTCCATTCCTTGTTAAGTATTATGATGAAGAACCAGAAGACACCTCTGACGCCTTAGATACCGATGAGCCTCAACAACCTCAAATTGAAGCTAACGATGACTCCAGTAAACCCTCGACACAAACTGAAATTGAACCGACTTTGAGTGAATAATCTTTACTTTTCATAGTTATAGATCGCCATTCTGTTCTTAAATCAATCAATAGTTCGCTTTCCATTAGTGACAATAAACACATAAGAAAACCATGAAAACGATTGCTATATGAGCCCTATCACAACGCATAGCCACAAAGTGGTAGTTCGGAATCAAAGTTGTTCCAGATCAATGGTCGACCAGTTGATTGCCGACAACATATAGGAAATTAAAAAATCATAATTAACGGAGTTTTCCAATGTCTACTGCATTTTATATCCCTACAATCAACTTCATGGGTACTGGCTGTTTGAAAGATGCTGCTGATAGCATTCAGTCTCAAGGCTTCAAAAAAGGTCTGATCGTTACGGATAAGATCCTTAACCAAATTGGCGTGGTTAAACAGGTACAAGACCTACTTAGCCAACGCGGCGTAGACGCAGTTGTATTCGACGGCACTCAACCAAACCCAACCATCACGAACGTGAACGATGGTCTTGAATTACTGACTGACAACGATTGTGATTTCGTTGTTTCTCTAGGTGGCGGTTCTCCACACGATTGTGCAAAAGGTATCGCTCTAGTGGCTTCTAACGGTGGCAAGATTGCAGATTACGAAGGCGTTGATCAGTCAGAAAAACCAATGATGCCTCTAATTGCTATCAACACAACAGCAGGTACAGCTTCGGAAATGACGCGTTTCTGCATCATTACTGACGAAGCTCGTCACATTAAAATGGCTATCGTTGATAAGCACACGACACCGCTTATCTCAGTAAACGATCCTGAGTTGATGCTTGCTAAACCTGCATCACTAACGGCTGCAACTGGCATGGACGCGTTAACACACGCAATCGAGGCTTACGTTTCTATCGCAGCAACGCCAATCACAGACGCCGTAGCGATTAAAGCGATTGAACTTGTGCAAGCACACCTAAGAACAGCCGTAGCGCACGGCGAAGACATTGAAGCTCGTGAGCAAATGGCTTACGCGCAATTCATGGCTGGCATGGCATTCAACAACGCTTCTCTTGGCTACGTTCACGCAATGGCGCACCAACTAGGTGGTTTCTACGACCTTCCACACGGTGTATGTAACGCTATCTTGCTACCACACGTTCAACGCTACAACGCGCAAGTTTGCCCAGAGCGTCTACGTGACGTTGCAAAAGCAATGGGTGTGAATGTTGAAGGTATGACAGCAGAGCAAGGCGCAGAAGCAGCTATCAACGCGATTGTTCAGCTAGCAAACGACGTGAACATCCCAACAGGTATCGCACAGCTTGGTGCTAAGCTTGAAGACATCCCGACTCTGTCTGACAACGCACTGAAAGATGCTTGTGGTTTCACTAACCCTAAACAAGCAACGCACGAAGAAATCTCAGCGATCTTCGAAGCAGCAATGTAATCTAGCGACTAGTTATTTGAGTTGGAAACACAAAACTCTTGCTAACAACCAATGATTAAACAAACGGGCTCACCTTCTGAGCCCGTTTTCTTTTATCTGTTCGATACCTTTCAAATCTTTATCTTCACACAAGCCAAGAGCGACCAAACACTCGCTACTCACCACTAAAAAGTCGCATTGTTGCGATCGCTTGGTTATAGTCAAACTATTGATATATAGAATGACAAACAGGTTCCATTGAGTCGTTGGATAGTTAGCACCTCATTATTAGCTTCACTCGTTGCCCACTCCGCTCAAGCAGAGGAACAAAATGAGTGTCACAGTCAGCCATTAGAAGACGCCCCTGTCGAAAAGGCTTACCACTACCTAAACAGTAAATTTTGCCAACCCGCATTGTGGTTTGACAGCTTCTTTGTTGATGACCGCATTACCGAAGATGCTCGAGCCGGCACTTCTGTCCGTTGGTACAACGATTTTATCTATTCAGAAGGTGGCGATGTTGATTACTCAACCAAGCTCAACGCACGCCTGCACCTGCCCTTTGTGAGTAAACGGCTGAAGTTAATTTATGAATCGGTTGGCGATGAAGAATTCTTGGATTTCTTTCCGCAAGATTCAGATGAATTAGAGAGCGCACTCGGCCTACGTTACGATGCTTATGCCAAGGGTTACAGTAGCTTCAATATTAAAGCGACATTGCGTCCGCGGATTGAAGCTCGTTATCGCTTTACCTACCCTCTCACCACCGATGCCGTATTCAGGCTGACTCAACGTGTGTATCAAGAAAAGCAAGAAACTGGCGAGATCACCGATATCGATTTTGATCTTTCTTTGAGTGATGACTTCTTAGCGCGATGGTCGAACTTTGCAGGTTATAACGACGACCTTAAAGGCTGGGAGTACGGTACGGGGCTGACTTTATATCACTATCTTTCTCAAGACCAAGCTCTGCAATACAGCGCGACGATTACAGCAACCAGCGAGCCGTATAACCATTACGAATATTCACAAGTGTCGATAACCTACCGAGAAAACGTTTGGAAAGAGTGGCTGTTCTACGAATTGATTCCGCGCTATCAATGGGAACGAGAGCCCTATGAAAAACATACCGAAGAAGCCAACATCACCCTTCGACTTGAAGTCTTGTTCAACAATGTCTAGTGGAACAGTATCTAGTGAGTGTTTGTGAGATGCGTGCATCGTGAGATAAAACAGAGACACAAAAAAAGCACATCATGTGATGTGCTTTTTCAGTTCTATATAAGGCTTAAACTGTAGTCTTAACCTTTGTAGTTTCTTACTCGTGCCGCTTCTGCTTCACGCTTATCGACAACCGTTTTACCGATTGGCGCCAATGAGATAACCGCCAACTTAAGGTGCTGAATCGCAAACGGAATACCAATGATGGTAATGAAACACGCTACTGCTGACATGATGTGGCCAATCGCCAGCCAGATTCCTGCAAATAAGAACCAAATGATGTTACCAATCATACCGAGCGGGCTAGTACCGATGTCAGTTTCATTGGTCAGTTCATCACGTGAAATCGCTTCTTGGCCGAATGGGAAGAATGAGAAATTACCCATTACAAAACACGCTCTACCCCATGGAATACCAACGATGGTGAGGAATGCGAGTAGTCCGAAGAACCACCAAGCCAGTCCCATAAATACGCCACCAAATAGAAACCAAATGATGTTTCCTATTGTTCTCATGTTGTCTTCTCCAAATCTTTGAATGCTGTTTATTTCATATGCCGAGTGAGGCAATACTTGTTCTAATAGGTTCAATTATTATTGAGTCTTTATGAACCGCTTATGAATCGCCTAAATTTTCTGTGATTGATACACACCACGAAACGCCAAATCCGCATAGGGATCATCGATTTTATTTGATACCATGCTCGTAGATTTTTAGTATCACAAAGCTAGACAGCTACAACAACTAATTTAAGGCCGAACTTATGAACAACACTGAGCAACCTAAAAAGAAAATGAAAAACTGGGTGCCAATCGTCTTCTTCGGACTTCTCAGCACGGTGCCTGTATTCATGTTTTTAGTCGATGTGTACATCAACCAATATATGTAACAAGCTCCGCCACCCTCTCGGTGTAAATGAATACAGGAAGCATGTCCTGTATTCATCTCAATTAACCCACTCCTGCTGTAATTAATTCAACTCTTCTGCGATCAACTCTTCCGTGAGCAAATTAGCTCTTCGTTAATTAAATCAGCTCTTCGCTAATAAAATCCAATATGTCGATCAGCTCATGATCAGGTAAATTTAATAAATTATCACCCACATACCACTCAATTTTACATTGATTTGGTAGTTCGCTAATGGCTGGATTTCCTATCCAAACCTTATGCTTCTTGGCAATATTGTCTCGCGCGATAATGCCGTCTTCATAACTCACTGGTAGATAAAGATGCAGCATATTCACTTGAGGCTGCTGCGGATTAACCGTGAATTGAGGGTAATCTTGTAATATCTGGTAAACCTGTTTGGTGCGCTCATACAAAGCTGGCATCAACTCGAGTCGTTGATCAAACTGCATTGCTGCCGAAACCACATAAGGCGTACGATGATAAACATTCCCGCCCTGACGCTTCATCCATGCCGATGCTTTTGCTACGAACGCCTTATCACCTAATAGTAAAGAACCACCAAGGCCGTTTAACCCTTTATAGAGCGAAACATAAGCGGTATCGAAACCTTGAGCAATCTCGCTATATGACTTTTGGTAATACGCGCCGCACTCCCACAAGCGCGCACCATCCATGTGCAGATGAATCGATTGTTCTTTGCAGTACTGCTTAATCGCTTCGAGTTCTTCCCACTCTGGCAATTGACCACCAATCTCTCGCATCGGCAACTCATACAATGCCGCAGCAATCTCATCAGGCCAAGCCTTTAAGTCGTCCACATTCCAAGTACGAAATACATTACCAACCGGAAGTACGTTGAAACGGTTCTGGAGCTGATACCCTTGGCGTTCATGGCGCATAATATGGCTGGATTCATGCATCGCTACTAAAAGGTTTCTTTTTTCTTGGCAAGCAATCTCTAGTGTTGTTGGTTGGTTCATGGTGCCTGTAATTACAAACACGGCGGCCTCATAGCCGAGCAAATCAGCCACTTTGTTTTCGAAACTCTCAATAAAATCGCCATCACCATAGGTATCGTGAGCCACATCATGTGCTTCGCACCATTCAGCCATTTGGGCGAAGGTTTGGGCTGGTGTTGGATCGAAGTGGCCAGAAAGCAGCAAATTACATTGTTGACGCAAGTCCGTGCTCATATCTATTCCTTTATTCATTGTTGTTCTATGTAGGGTGATTGAATTATTTACGTTATCCGTCAACCGTGACATAAAATGCGCCTATTCGCTTTTATTATTCGCGAATAATTAGTTTTACTCAGTCATAGGCAGGATGTGCCAAAACGCAAAAACTGACGTGTGTTTTATACCCGATTTCAGATAATAAGTACGACACTCAAAAATCACCGTATCTGAATAGATGAGTATGGCTAATTCGTTGTTCTTCAATCATTCTTCTATTATTGTATATCTATAATTCCAATAAACATTATTCGTTAATGGACAAAGAGGGCTATATGTCGAAAAATCGAGTCTTGGTGCTATTCGCCCACCCTTCTCAGCATCGCTCTGAAGCTAACAAACCCTTATTTGAGCAAGCCAAGCGCATTGATGGGGTAACCTGTGTCGATCTCTATGCGGAATATCCGACCTTCAAAATCAACATCGATCGCGAACAGAAACGCCTGTTGGACCATGACATCATCATTTTTCAGTTCCCTCTATATTGGTACTCAACACCCGCGATTCTTAAAGAGTGGCAAGACCTCGTCCTAGAATACGGATTTGCTTATGGCACCGACGGTAATGAACTGCAAGGTAAAAGCTTGTTATGCAGTATCACCGCTGGCGGCAAGAAAGATGCTTATCAGACTGACGGTTATAACCACTTCACCATACGTGAACTGCTTCACCCCATCGAACAAACGGCTTCTTTGTGCGGTATGAACTACTTGGCCCCGTTGGCTTTGTTTGGTTCACGTACAGCATTGGAAGAAGGCCGAATTCAAGATCACGTAAACAGCTATAAAACGCTTTTAGAGGCTTTTGTTGCGGGCGAAGTCGACCTTAAAAAGGCAAGCAAGGCTGAAAAGCTAAACCATTACGTTGATGAAATGATGAGCAGAGGTTAGATCATGACAGGATACTTTCTACAAGCATTTATCTATTTGCTCGCTGCAGTCATCGCGGTCCCTATCGCCAAAAGGCTTGGCCTCGGTTCTGTGCTTGGCTACCTGATTGCTGGTGTTGTGATTGGTCCAATTATCGGCTTAGTCGGCGAAGAGACCACAACCATTCAACACTTTGCTGAATTCGGCGTAGTTATGATGCTGTTCTTAGTTGGGCTGGAACTTGAGCCTAAGATGCTTTGGGCAATGAGAAACCGTCTGATGGGGCTCGGCGGCTTACAAGTCGGAGGCACAACGGCCATTGTCATGGGTATTGCATTGTTCTTCGGGCAACCTTGGACGATCGCTCTCACCATCGGCTTGATCTTCGCGCTTTCATCTACCGCGATTGTTCTTCAAACGTTTAATGAGAAAGGGCTATCAAAGACAGAAGGCGGTAAGAACGCTTTCTCGGTCTTACTGTTCCAAGATATCGCCGTCATTCCGATGTTGGCATTCATTCCCTTATTGGCTCTTCCAGAACTGGTTGCCTTGGCAGAAAGCGCTGCACAAACCGCTGCACATCACGATGAGCTAAGTTTGGTTGCAGGCTTACCAAGCTGGGCATATGGCCTTGTCATTACGGCTTCCATCGCCATCGTGGTTGTGGGAGGACATTATCTAAGCCGTCCACTGTTCCGCTTTGTTGCGAGCTCTGGTCTACGTGAGATCTTCACCGCAACGGCACTGATGCTGGTTATTGGTATTGCCGCGCTGATGAGCCTGGTTGGTTTGTCTCCAGCGCTTGGTACCTTCCTAGCGGGCGTTGTACTTGCCAACAGTGAATTCAGACACGAGCTTGAATCTAACATTGATCCATTCAAAGGGCTGTTGCTTGGACTGTTCTTCATTACGGTGGGTGCAGGTATCGATTTTGGAGTTCTGTTTAACGACTTTGGACTCATCATTGGTTTAACGCTAGGCGTTATGGCACTGAAAGCATTGGTGCTGTTCACACTGGCGCTGATCTTCAAAATCAAAAATAGCGACCGATGGTTGTTTACGTTGAGCTTGGCGCAAGCCGGTGAATTCGGTTTTGTACTACTGAGCTTCTCAGCCCAAAACCATGTACTGCCCTCAGATATTGTTCAAACACTATCGTTGGTTGTCGCCCTTTCGATGTTCTTAACACCTGGTCTGTTCATTTTGTTTGATAAAGTAATCCTGCCTCGTTACGAGCAAAAATCTAACGACCGTGAAGAAGATACTATCGAAGAGAAAGGCACGGTCATCATTGCTGGTATTGGCCGATTCGGTCAGATCGTTAACCGTTTATTGGTATCGAATGATGTCAATACTGTGGTTTTGGATCACCAAGCCAACCAAGTAGATTTATTACGCTCCATCAATATCAAATCTTACTTTGGTGATGCGACTCGTCATGACTTATTGCATACCGCAGGAATCGAAGAAGCCGCAATGCTTGTCGTCGCGATAGATAACCAAGACTCAAGCGTTGAATTGGTGAAGTACGTTAAGCACACCTACCCTAAAGTGAAAATCTTAGCGCGAGCATTCGACCGTGGTCACAGCTATCGCCTAAGAGAAGCCGGTGCAGATTTTGTGGAATCAGAAACGTACCACTCGGCGCTTGAAATGGGTGCAGAAGCCTTGCGTTCGCTAGGCCATCACCCATTCTTCGTTGAACAGCAAAAATCAACGTATCAGCGTGTTGAAAGTCGTAAGTCTGAAAAGCTCTACCAAGCTTGGTCTGAAGCGGAAGAAAACCCACGCTACGACAACAACTACCGACAAATCTTTATTCATCTAGAAGAAGCGATGAAAGAAGATATGAAAAAAGACCGCTCAGATAAGCACTCTCGCTCAGAACGAGGTTGGACACCGCCACCGAAAGGTTATGCCGACGGCTTTGAGGAAGAAGAAAGCTAAACGGAAATTCTACTAAACACTCTAAGTTACCATTCAAAAGTGGCTCTCGAGCCGCTTTTTCATTGTCTAGACACCAACAGCGCGACCAATGAAGCCAAATCACTGGACCTAAATCAGATGAACCACGAGATTTATGTGATCCAGCTATAATTTTCAATCTCAAGCTACCCGTCAAAAATGAATTCAGTTTTTACAATTATGAAACATTACCTCATCGCATAAACCACACCTTAAACATGGCTATATATGCACTCATTTTAGCAGCTCACTTGCCAACTAAAATCGAAATGACCAGTTTCAGGGGTTTGAATAACATTGCATATATCAAAATCAGCCTGTCTCATCCCAACAAAATCATTCACAAAACCAATAAATTACGCATAGCATTCACAAATCCAACCCATTTGAGTTAACACAAACGTTTCAAAGTATGTCTATCGTTACAATTTGTAACGAATGGAAGTTATCGGTATAGTCCTGCAATTCAAAAAGTGAGACCTTTGCGCTCACCTTAAAGGAGATATAATAATGATTACTAATGATGCTGTAATAATGGGCATGTTAGCTGTTATTCTTGGCGGTGTTTTTATCACGGAAAGTAGCCAAAATAGCGCACTGAAAAAATTCTACTCGTTCGTTCCGGGTCTATTGCTCTGTTACTTTGTTCCTTCATTGTTGAACAGCTTCGGCATCATTGATGCGTCAAACTCTAAGCTATACTTCGTAGCAAGTCGCTACCTACTGCCAAGTGCATTAGTTCTTCTGATCATCTCAGCTGACCTACGCAAGATTTTTGGACTAGGTTCAAAAGCCGTCATCATGTTCCTTACCGGTACTGTCGGCATTATCATTGGTGGTCCACTGGCTATCTTGATCATCGACCAAATCAACCCTGACCTTGTATCTGGTGACGTATGGCGTGGCCTAACAACCGTTGCAGGTTCTTGGATTGGCGGCGGTGCAAACCAAGCCGCAATGAAAGAAGTGTTCGAGGTTGATGACCAACTCTTCTCTGCAATGATTACAGTAGACGTTATCTGTGCAAACATTTGGATGGCTGTATTGCTTATCATGGCAGGCCGTCAGAAGAAGATTGATGCATGGTTAAAAGCGGATACTTCATCTATTGAAGAGCTAAAAGAGACGGTTTCTAAATACCAAGAAGAGAACGCTCGCCCAACTACCACAACCGATCTAATGAAGATCACGGGAATTGCATTCGGTCTGACCGGCCTAGCTCACCTATTCAGTGACCTAATCGCACCTTGGATCTCGACCAACGCACCAGAACTCGCAAAATACAGCCTTACATCTGGTTTCTTCTGGTTAATCGTAATGGTAACAACGTTCGCGCTCATCGCTTCATGCTTTAAATCAACACGCAGCCTTGAACACAGCGGCGCGTCTAAAGTGGGCTCGGCATTCATCTACATCCTAGTTGCAACCATCGGTATGCAAATGGACGTGACGGCTATCTTAGACAACCCAGGCTACTTCTTCATTGGTATCACATGGCTAACAATCCATGCCATTCTAATGATTGTGATGGCGAAGCTTATCCGTGCACCACTGTTCTTCATGGCAGTTGGTAGCCAAGCTAACGTAGGCGGCGCAGCATCGGCACCTATCGTAGCAGCGGCATTCCACCCAGCATTAGCTCCAGTAGGTATCCTAATGGCGGTATTGGGTTACGCACTAGGCACATACGGCGCCTACATCTGTGGCCTAATAATGCAGGCTGCTGCGGGTTAATTGAGTTAACTTCACTCAAGCCAACCATTAAACATCAAAGTCCGATATTGGTACGCCAATATCGGACTTTTTTATGCCTACAAGTATTGAAGAGTTTCGTTTAGGACTTCTCAACCTTCTTGTTCAAATACGAGAGAGATACTGGGGCGATGTCGTGAATTGAATCTTTGAGTGCTTTGGCTAGTAACACCGCCCTCTTCTCTGGAACGCCCACATCGTTCAAATTGGCTAAACACATGTTGAAAAATTCTTGATTTATCCAAACATACCTATCCAGTTATAGTGTTTGTAGAGGTGACCGACGATGAAAGAACTCGATAGATATTGTGAACAAATAAACCTAAACCTGACAAAACAACAAGTAGATCGACTTAGATGGAACAAGCCTGTGTTTAGCAAGCGTATTACTATTTTTTCAGCGATGTCTTTGTTTATTTTATGGGTAACGTATTGGTTTTAATTGAATAAAAGGTGAAACGATGTCCGTTCAGCCTCTCTTTTTGCATAATACTCAACAAAGATTAATCGAATAAAGACGCCAATTTATTTTCAACTACAGGGCTGATATTAAAGCTCAACATAAAGTCTGGACGCGTCTTTTCATCTTTCTCAATATAGTAATTAGCTTCAATGCCAAACTTCCAAGGACGTCCGTTCAACACCGCAGTTTTACTTACGCTAATATTCAACGGAATCTCCGCCTGATCTTTATTCCAATCGTAGGACGGTGTCGGAGCTGAGCCTACCGTCCATCCGCCCTCCAATAACTCTACCCAAAATAACTGCGTAGAAGTCTTGTTGATACGAGTATCAGAGTGATCTGCCCCATTGCCAGACAAACCATAGAGATGGCTTGGGAACACACCTACAACGCAATCGGCACTCACTTTCCCGACCATAAACTCAGGACCGACAGCAAATTGATCAGCCGTTAAGTCATTACTACCTGTAGGCAAAGAAGCAAACAGACCGAAAGCGACAATAGTCCCACCCTCCATTTTAGGCGCATAAGCTAAATCAAATGAGATGTCAGTAACGCCTGACTGCTTCATATGTTGGGAGCTTGTCGACGTATCCATATTGAAATCATTCTGAACATAAGAGATAGCCGGGCGGAAGATCACTTTGTCGCCATTATCCATTGGAAACGGTAATGTCGGCTGTAATACAGTCGCGAAAGCATCCCCTCCACCATCGTAACCACCTGAATACTGGAGCTTTAAGTTAAGGCTAGCGTAAGCTGTGTTTGGGTTTGCAAGTTCCTTTGCTGCCTGTTCTGCTGCTTGATTGCTTTCAGATTTCGAAATGTCGACCTTAGCGCTAGCAAAATTCGGCTTTAATAATAGTCCAGTTATTATCAGTGCAAGTGGTTTACAAGCCATTGAAGCCCTCTTTAAAAATTAAACGCAGTTTATTACGCGTATTTTAAAGACTAACGAGAGACAAAATGGCCATTCAGCGACATCAAGAATTAATTGATTCCCCGAAAACAAAAATGCCCCAAATCTCTTTGGGGCATTTTCAAATAATCAGGAAGCGAGGGAGTGTTTACTCCTTTAGCTTATTCCCAATCAAGAATTACTTTACCTGACATACCAGAGCGCATCATGTCGAAGCCTTTCTGGAAGTCGTCCACTTTGTAGTGATGAGTAATGATTGGTGTTAGATCAAGACCAGACTGGATTAGTGAAGCCATTATGTACAAAACAAAAATTAAACCTTACAAAACAACAATTTAATGTTAATGCACAAAGTTTATGGCGACACAGTGGCGACAGTTTCAGTCGTTGTTATAACTCCCCCACTTCAATAGGAGGTGTCTTTCCCCACCTTTCTTCCTATTTAACGCCTACAAACAAGTAAGCACTGTAAGAAAATATGCCGTAGAACTTAACAAAAACAAGTAATATTACTATAAAATCAACGATTTACTCTAATCTCAGTGTATATAAAAACAGTAACAAGTGGCGATTTACACCCATAAATAACGCTCTTTTACAATGAATGCCGCCATTTTTGCCGCCACTTTTTATTGGAATTTATCCGCTCTGTTATCCCAGCATCACTTGTAAACAAAAAAGCCAGCGTTGAATCCATCAACACTGGCCTTTGTTTAGTTAAACCGATGAGAGGGTTAGTCTACAAAATACGGCAGTTGTTCTTCAGTCAGAGCACTGTCTTTGGCAAAGTCAGTATGCCCCAGTACCCTGCTCACATTCCAATTGGTTAAATCTTGGTTAAATGCAGAAGCATTAGAAAACATCTCTTTCATATTTTTCACACTCAATGTATTCCAATTACCAATATCTTGGTTAAATACTTTTGCCCCAGAAAACATATTATCCATTGAAGCTACGTGTGAAGTATACCAATTGCCAATGTCTTGGTTAAATTTTTCTGCGCCAGAAAACATCTTATTCATAACCCATACTCTTGATGTATCCCAATCCCCAATATCTTGATTAAAGGCTTTTGCTTCAAAAAACATGTAATTCATAGTGGTTACATTCGATGTATCCCAATTCCCAATTTTTTGGTCGAATGCGAGTGCTTCACTGAACATACTTTGCATAAACTCCACATTAGACGTATCCCAATTACCAATATTTTGATTGAACGCGTATGCTTGCCAGAACATCGCATTCATATCCAGAACTCTTGATGTATCCCAATTACCGATATCTTGATTAAAGGATTCTGCCTTTCTAAACATATCCTTCATACTTGTTACATTAGACGTATCCCAATGACCAATATTTTGATTAAACGCGTATGCGTTCCAGAACACCGAACTCATATTCAGAACACTTGATGTATCCCAATAACCTATATCTTGGTTAAATACCCATGCAGAACTGAACATAAAATCCATTCTTTGAACACTTGATGTATTCCAATAGCCTATATCTTGGTTAAATGAATGTGCCCAAGAGAACATAGTACTCATATCTGTAACATTAGATGTATCCCAATGTCCTATGTCTTGATTAAAAACTCGTGCTTTGTAAAACATCCAAGCCATGTTCGTCACATTTGATGTATCCCAATCACTAATATCTGTATTAAAATTAACTTGGTCATAAAACACTCTACTCATATCCGTCACCTGTGTGGTGCACAAGCGGATATGACCTTGCTCTAAATTATCTAACAAAGTCTTATTTTTAATTAGAGCGTTATCCACCACGACATAAACTTTGCCATTCTCAAACATCACTGAGTTAACGGCTTGGTCAGGGCACTTTACTGAGATATCAGCAGCAAAAGCAGTTTGGCTAGCAAGCGCGGCGGCGCCCACAAGAAGTGAGGTTATGGTTCTTTTCATTATATTGTCCTAGGGTTGAATAGACGTTATTGCGTAAAAGTTGGAAGGCTATCTTCAGACAGGCCACTGGCTTTAGCGAAGTCGGTATGACGAGAGACGCGCTTGACGTCCCAATAAGTTAAATCTTGGTTAAAGCGCTTGGCACCAGAAAACATGCGGTCCATATTAGTCACACGAGAGGTGTCCCAACGGCTGATGTCCTGATTGAAGTATTTGTTTTTAGAAAACAGGTCACTCATGTCTGTTACGTGAGTGGTACAGAGTTGAATGTTGCCATCCAGAAAGTTTTGCCAGTAGTCTGAATTGCGGATGAGTGCGTCATTGACGACCACAAACAACTCATCTTCTTGAACCATTACTGTTCCCGGTTTGTTTGACTCGCAGGTGACTGTTTTAGGCTCATTAGCTAAAGCTTGACTACAACTTAATAGCGCGCAGGTGGAAATAATTGAACGTAACTTCATAGTTAAAACCATGATTTAATTAAAATTAGTTAAGAATCATACAGAAAGCACACCTATCTATTTCACTATTTGGGTCTGCAATTTCACTAAAAAAGTGGAATTGCATTCACCATCCCAATAAATAACATTATTAATGACAGAACGCGTTATAAATAATCCTTTGTGTCGGAGTGCCACAATAATTAGTTAATCATCTAGCACATGTTTACCCTCGTTCACCACTTCGCACTCTGCCTTAAGCATTCAGCTCTTTTTTTTTAGCCTTAAATAACGTTTTATCTACTCATTTAAATACAAAAAAGGCGACAGTAATAACTGTCGCCTTTCTATTAAGCTTTCTTAAGTTAGCTTCCTAACTCAGAATTATTCCCAATCTAGGATCACTTTACCTGACATACCAGATCGCATCATGTCGAAGCCTTTCTGGAAGTCGTCCACTTTGTAGTGGTGAGTAATGATTGGCGTTAGGTCTAAACCTGACTGAATCAAAGAAGCCATCTTGTACCAAGTTTCGAACATCTCACGACCGTAGATACCTTTGATAACCAAGCCTTTAAAGATTACTTGGTTCCAGTCTACTGCCATGTCTGATGGTGGAATACCTAGTAGAGAGATCTTACCGCCGTGGTTCATGTTAGTCAGCATGCTGTTGAACGCAGATGGGTTACCAGACATTTCTAGACCTACATCGAAGCCCTCAGTCATGCCAAGATCAGCCATTACGTCTTCAAGCTTCTCTTCCATTACGTTTACTGCGCGAGTCACACCCATTTGACGAGCAAGGTCTAGGCGGTATTCGTTTACGTCAGTAATTACAACGTGACGAGCACCAACGTGCTTAGCAACAGCAGCAGCCATGATACCGATTGGACCAGCACCAGTGATTAGCACGTCTTCGCCTACTAGGTCGAAAGAAAGCGCTGTGTGTACTGCGTTACCAAACGGGTCAAAGATTGATGCTAGATCATCAGAGATTTCTGCAGGGATCTTAAATGCGTTGAACGCAGGAATCACAAGGAACTCAGAGAACGCACCAGTGCGGTTAACACCAACACCTGTTGTGTTACGACAAAGGTGAGTACGGCCGCCACGACAGTTACGACAGTGACCACATGTGATGTGACCTTCGCCAGATACACGGTCGCCGATTTCAAAACCACGAACTTCTTGGCCAATGCCAACAACTTCACCCACGTATTCGTGACCTACTACCATAGGTACTGGGATTGTGTTTTGTGACCACTCATCCCAGTTGTAGATATGTACGTCAGTACCACAAATTGCAGTTTTCTTAATACGGATAAGAAGATCATTATGACCCATTTCAGGTTTTTCAACCTCAGTCATCCAGATGCCTTCTTCAGGCTTAAGCTTAGAAAGTGCTTTAATTTTCATAATGTTATCCAGTTCATCTCGCCTAACTGTAAGGCGAGAATCAAAAATCTATATGTGCTATTAGGTGTTGCTCTATCTAATCAAAGGATGCACAAGGCACCCCTTTAAAATTAGATGATAGCCATGTCTTTACCAACTTGGATGAACGCATCGATTGCGCGATCCAGTTGCTCACGTGAGTGTGCAGCAGACATTTGCGTACGGATACGAGCTTGGCCTTTTGGTACTACAGGGAAAGAGAAACCTACCACGTAGATGCCTTTCTCTAGTGCACGCTCTGCGAATTCAGCCGCTACTTTTGCATCACCCAGCATGATTGGGATGATTGCGTGATCAGCACCGCCCATAGTGAAACCAGCTGCTTCCATGCGAGTACGGAAGTGAGCAGAGTTTTCCCATAGTTGAGTACGTAGGTCGCCAGATTCCGCTAGAAGATCGAGAACACGGATAGACGCAGATACGATTGCAGGTGCAACAGAGTTAGAGAATAGGTATGGACGAGAGCGTTGACGTAACCAGTCGATCACTTCTTTCTTACCAGAAGTGTAACCGCCTGAAGCGCCACCCATTGCTTTACCAAGCGTACCTGTGATGATGTCGATACGGTCAACAACGTTGTGGAACTCGTGAGTACCCGCGCCGTTTTCGCCCATGAAGCCAACTGCATGAGAGTCATCAACCATCACTAGTGCGCCGTACTTGTCCGCAAGGTCACAGATAGCAGGAAGGTTAGCGACTACGCCGTCCATTGAGAACACGCCGTCAGTTACGATTAGTGTGTGACGAGCGCCTGCTTCTTTAGCTGCGATAAGTTGCTGCTCTAGCTCTTCCATGTTGTTGTTCGAGTAACGGAAGCGCATTGCTTTACATAGACGAACACCATCAATGATAGATGCGTGGTTTAGAGCATCAGAAATGATTGCGTCTTCTTTGCCTAGGATCGTTTCGAATAGGCCAGCGTTTGCATCAAAACAAGATGTGTAAAGGATAGTGTCTTCTTTACCAAGGAACGTAGATAACTTTTGCTCTAGTTCTTTGTGAGAGTCTTGAGTACCACAGATGAAACGAACAGAAGCCATACCAAAACCGTGTTGATCCATACCGTCTTTAGCAGCTTCGATAAGGTCAGGGTGGTTAGCAAGGCCTAAGTAGTTGTTTGCACAGAAGTTTAGTACTTCTTCACCAGTCGAGATAGAAACCGCTGCTTTTTGAGCAGAAGTGATAATGCGCTCAGACTTGTAAAGACCTTCTTCTTTAACTTCTTCGATTTGAGTTTGAATCTGTTGGTAAAATGCAGAAGACATTGTCTATTCCTTCCTAATTATTATTCAGCAGCATCGCGCGCCGCATTATGTAGGGGATGTAAACGATTTCAATTCGATCATTTACACTGTAAAACTTATACCCCTATTCTAGTTGAACATCCCCTTCTCGATTATCCCTTTAGTTGGAAAAACATTAATGAATCACAGGCACTAATAATAGTTCATCCCAGTGACACAGGGCACATAAACGCGTCTTACCTGTTCTTTTTAACGTCAAATCCCCTTCCGTTCCTGTCTAATTTCGCTTTCATATCAAATATCAATTTTTCATCTCAGAACGATATAGTGATGATTCTCTGCTTCTCTCAGAATGTGCGACCGTTACGCCGCTATGTAAATGAGACAAAATGAGAAACAAACACATGACCCTATCCGATCACACCATTCAAGAAGCCTTCGAAAACGACTGGTACACCTGCTTTTATCAGCCAAAGGTGCAGCCTAGTGTCGAGAAAGTGACTGGAGTGGAAGCGCTGTTTCGTTTAGATATTCCAGAAGAAGGAATTTTCTCTCCGGGCGTGTTTATTGATCGCGCGTTTGCATTGGGTTATGAAGAAGAAATCTTCTTTAGCGTGCTTGAACAATCTCTAACGGAGGTCAAATCGCTTTCCATTCATCTAAGCTTGGCGGTAAACATCAGCAAGAAAGTGCTAGCAAACCCTGATAATGTCGAAAAGGTTCGTGAATTACTTTGGAATGCATCTTTCAAAGCAGAACAGCTTACCTTTGAGCTAAGTGAAAATGATCAGTTAGATGAGCAGCTTTGTGAGCAGATAAAGCGCTTTAAGTCTCTGGGCGTCAGAATCTCTATCGACGATTTTGGTATCGGTTATTCAGACATGAATAAGGTGATTAGCCTTAATGTCGATGAAGTGAAGTTCGATAAATCGATTGTGAATAGTATTGAGCCAGCAAGCTCCGATTTAGTTAAGCGTACTTTGGCATACTGCAAAGAGTCTGGCATTGAAACCGTGGCAGAAGGCGTTGAAGACACAGATACACGTCAACTGATCCAGCAGCTAGGGTTTGATCGCTATCAAGGCTTCTTGTACTCAAAACCTCTGCCTTTAACCGACCTAAGATTGGTCATGTAGAGCACTCTTACAGACTAGAGCTTAAAACAAACTCGACACTTTTCTTCTTCTGCTTAAGGTCGTGGTAACGGATATACTTAAAGTAGATATCGTGTTTATTTTGGATGTTCTGAGAAAAAGGATTTTTCACCACTTTCTTGATATCTGCCTTGAAAAACGGCATGCCGAGCTTACTCATATAAGGTTCTAAATACAGGTCATACAAGAACTGGCACATAGCAGGGTCAAGGGTCGGAAAGCGAAACTCAGTATCAGACAAATTATCCGCCATGTAATCGAAGATCTTACGACGAATCACAATGCTAACCGCGCCAACACTGCAAAGCATCTTACTTACGCCGTCATACACCACATGACCAATAATGACCCCCTCGAAAAGAAAACAAAGCACCTGCATATCTTCTTTTTTCACACCCAGATGCTGAGAAACCTCGATAAAATCTTTGCCATAGGTTTTTAGATGCATTCCTTGAATCGACTTAAGCCTTTTCGCTGGAAGTGCTCCCATATTATATGACTCAACACTCGTCACCTCATAGTCATAACCAATATCAATACTGAATGGGCGTTCCACGTTCTTGGTTGCCGCTTTCACCTGTACCATTTCTTCAACGGAAAAGTCGTAATCGACCTGAAAGAAACTCGCGATACCAAGACGACGCACAAAACTCGGCAACGTCTTTGCCCTTTCCCACTGGCTGACCATCACCTGATTGACACCAAAAAACGCTCTATGAGAATTGGAAAGCAACTCTGCAAATTCTTCCTGTGAAATAGAGAGTGATTCACGAAGTCGTTTTAACTCTATAGGGAAATTTTCTTTATTCATCTGTTACTTACCTAGCTTTTTTATCAGTGTAGTTCACTCAATATCGTCCGTACAAGATCAGTGTTAGACACTTAAGAAAAAAGCCACTTCGTGAGGAAGTGGCTCTAAGTGAAAGCTGCAAGGTTCTAGGTTCTAGGTTGAGCAATGTAACCCTTGGCGATCAGACAATACTTTACCGTCCTTGATCGTCACTATGCGCTTAGTTCGTTCAGCCAGCGAGTTATCGTGCGTCACGATAATCAATGTTCGGCCCTCAGCATGAAGCTGATTAAACAAAGCCTCTATCTCAGCGCCAGACTTGGAATCCAGAGCCCCTGTTGGCTCATCAGCTAATATAATCTGAGGGTCATTAACCAAAGCTCTAGCAATAGCGACACGCTGTTTCTGACCACCAGACAGTTGATTCGGTTTATGGTCAAGTCGATCGCCCAACCCTACTTGTTCAAGTAATGCCGCCGCACGCTTACGACGCTCTTTGGCTTTGATCCCTGAGTACACGAGAGGCAGAGCAACATTGTCCAATGCAGATGCATACTCAAGTAAATTAAAACTCTGGAATACAAAACCAATTTTTTGATTCCGAATACCTGCAAGATCATTAGCACTCAACGCAGCAACATTTTTTCCATCTAGCTGATACTCCCCTTCCGTCGGCTTATCAAGGCAACCAAGCATATTCATCAGCGTTGATTTACCGGATCCTGACGGGCCTAAAATAGACAAAAACTCTCCCTTCTCAATCGAGAGATCGACACCGTCTAATGCACGTATTTCAGTATCACCGTTTGAGTAGTGTTTACCGATATTTGAGAGTTCCACTAAGAATTTGTTAGACATGGTTTCTCCGCTGTCTTTGATCTCATCATTCACTTTGTAGTGCCTCCATCGGAGTCACTTTCGCCGCACGATTAGCCGGGAGCCAAGCCGCAGCGACACCAATAACCACCAGCGTCAAAACAACAATGGTGACAACCAACCATGAAAGTTCAGGAACAGGTTTACCAAGACGCTCATAAAACATATTGCCTTCAAGCTCTAACGAGCGAATCACAGCAATCAGTGTATAAGTAATCACTAAGCCCAATAAACCACCCATCATCATGGTCATCAATGACTGAACCAGATAATGCATGCGAATCATCCCTGGAGTAGCACCGACCGCCATTCTCACGCCAATATCTCTTGTGGAGCGTTTCACCGTTGCATACATCACGTTAGCAATACCTATACCCGCCACTGCCAAAGTGATAAAACCAATCACACCAAGGAACCCCTGCAGACCAACTAAGAATTGTTGCATCGTTTTTTGTTTGAGAAACATATCCTCAACCTGAACGACCTGCTCATCACTGACACTGGCACCATGTTTGCGCGCAATAACCTGACGAATCGTATCGGCAAGTTTGACTCTGTCGACACCATCATGAGGTTGAACGTTGATACCACTAATGTCACCGTTAATATTAAAACGCTGCCATGTAGAGAAAGGAACAAAGCTCGAATAATTGATGCTATCTCCCTGTTCAACCTTGGCACTGTTTTTCTCTAGTACACCAATCACCGTAAACTCTTGGCTGCCAATTTTTACTGTTTTCCCCACGGGATTGACCTCTAATTTGACAGTAGCAAACCAGCTAAAGCTTTCATTAGGGTTGAACAAATCGGCCGCTAAAAGGTAACCCAACACGATGACTTTGCGTTGTTGCTTTTGGTCTAGAGGATTAAACCAACGCCCTCCTGGACGTGTCTTGAAATTCGTCACCGACTGAAATTCAGTCGTTACCGCTAACGCTTTTTTCCAAGACCCTCGCTCCCCAACAGTAAGTGATTCATCCCACACAGCTGTCGGCACCGCAGCTTTGATGTTAGGCAGAGCCTCTACAACTTTCGTATCTTCTACTGTTAGTGTCAGCGGCTTGCCCTGATGAAAAGATCCATAATCAACCGTAGCCATCCCCTCTGATAGATAAATCAAATTACCATTGCCATTTTGTGCCGTTTTAAGCACGCCTTGCCTAATGCCTTCTCCCACCGATAGCATCGCTGAAATACACAAGGTTGCCCACGCAACAGCCAGAATCGTGAGCCCAAGTCGTAGCTTTTCTGCAGACATTTCCTGAAAGATTTGTCTCATCGGTAATAGCATGATTAAGCCCTCGCACTGAGTGCATCAACAGGAGTTAGACGAGACGCCCGTTTTGCAGGAAAGTAAGAGGCTAAGAACGCCAGAATCAGTGTCACCGTTAACGCCATTCCAATCGAGCTCAACGTGATAACCGGTGATCCAATCCATTCTGGTAACGCCATCGAGCCAAGCAAATAAACCGTACCAAAGGACGCCATTAATCCCACGATGGATCCTAAGGTAACTAAAATAAGCCCCTCAATAATAAACTGAGACATGATGGAACCCTGTGTTGCACCAATCGCCAGCCGAACACCAATTTCTCGAGTTCTTTCCGTAACAGAGAGAAACATGATATTAGCCACACCCAAAGCGCCAACCGCCATAGTCATAGCGCCACTGGTCGTCAGGAATATTTGAATACCACGAAAGATACCGGTAATCACGTCCCCACCCTCGCTAAAGTCAGGCAGATAGACCGCATCTTTATCCGTAGGGTCAAAGTGCATCTGTTTAGCAAAAAAATTAACAATATTACGTCTAAACGATGCGGAATCCATGGCTTCTACAGGCTTTAATAACAGTTGCCATGGCTTATCGTTCCAGAGATCAAGATAAGTAGTTTGGGGCACAAAAACTCGTCGACTCTCACCGAAAGAGATCCCTCCTTCATTATCGACCATCACACCTATTACGTAGAATGGAATACCGTTGATCTTAATATGATCGCCAATATCGACTCCGCCCATTTGAGCAATTCGATCACCTAATACAACCACTCGTGTGTGGTTTTCCATATCCGTCACCGAAATATTTCGTGAACCAGGCTGCAACTTATTTTGTGAGATAGGAAAATAAGAGGGAGCAACACCACTCACCAGACTCCCAATATTATGCCCTTGAGTGTTAGTCACGCTGGTATCCCATTTAAGGTAAACAGCAGACGCCTCTTTAACAAAACCAGCCTGCTGGAGCAGCTCAATTTTATCTTGTTCAAGATCTATTTCGCGCCTTGAGGGCAAGCCCTGCCAAGGTTTACTCGTACTAGAGGGAAATACAACCTGAGTGTCATTGACCAAAAATGAGAAAGACTTCGTTTGATAACGATAGAAGCCTTCCCCTAACGCCATTAAAACAACAACAGACAGCACGCCCCATGAAATTGCGATAATAGCCAAGGCACTTTTCATCCGATGCGCCAATAACGTTTGCCAAGTCTGAAGGAAAAGATTAACCATGGTGCAGCGCCTGAGATATCAGTGCCATCGCTTCATCATCTAATTTACCGGTTGTCTGTAGCAGGCCTATTCTCTGACGCCAATAATCATATAAGTTGGTCTGTAGAAGGAACCTAGAATCAAATAAGCTGTTATGTGCATTGATAACATCCGAGGCTTCTAGGAAACCCGCGTCGTATAACTTTTCTTTGCTACTCAACACCTCTGCGCGAGACGCTACAACATCATGCGCCATTAACACTCGTTCCCAGTTGAGTTTCACTTGAGTAAAGTTCTGATCAATTCGCTTCTTGATGTCTATTTCAACCTTTCGTAAATCCTGCTTAGTCGTCAACAAGTTAAGCGAAGTTTGGTCCACTTTGGCGCGTGTTGAACCATTTAAATCAATAGGAACACTAAGAGTTAAACCCGCGTTGAATTCACCGTTGTCCAACCGATCACTGTCGTTATAGCCCACTTGCCCTTTAACTGTCGGGTAATAACCTCCTTGGGCAGACTTTTTGTCTAGCTCGCGCGCTTCAACGTCTTTTATGGCAACCAATAATTCAGGGCTATTATTTCTCGCTAGCTTGAGCCATTGCTGCTGAGAAGCCACCAGCATAGGAGGCTCAACCAAGTTCTCAGTACGAATTTGATCGACCGAATCAGGAGCTTGGTTTATCAGCGCTTCCAGCTCTGACTTTTTACTTTCTAACTCTGCCTTTGCTCGCAGAATATTGGCTTTGTCAGACAACTGATTAGCACGCATCTCTTCCACATCAATCGATTTCACTTTGCCTGCTAGATAGCGTTTTTCGAAGATTTTTAGCAGCTTGTTGCCTTCCTCTAACTTACTGTTGGTAAGCTGTAAGTTACCTTGAGCGCTGCCTATATCGAGATAAACCAGAAGTAACTTAGCCGCCAAATCATTATGTGCTTGAGCCAATTCCAGCTGGGATTTCAGATAATCTGATTGTGCTTTATCTAATTCAGACCACAGGCTACTATCCCAAATAACCTGAGACAGCTCTGCACCATACCGATTTGAACTACTGCGGTCTTCGCTCCAGTCTGCTGAAGCGCTCGCGCTTAAAGCGGGTAATAAAGAGCTGCGACTTAAATCCACCGAACTCTCACCGAGTTGAACACCAATTCGGGCTTTCTCATAATCAGGATCCGTCTGTTTGGCTTGCTGCCATGCTTGTTCTATAGAAATGGCATATGAAGGGCAACTGAGCACTGTCGCTAATAGCAAGCTACCGATACTCAACAGGGCCGATTTACGAGTTGACTGAGGTTTGTCTAATCGTTGTGAACAACTAAACAGCGCTGGCTTAACCATGTACTGCCCCCATCATACTGTTATCGATGACGGCTTCGTTTAACTCCACACCTTCAATGACTTCGACATTGATGCCATCTGATAGACCCAGTTTTACCGCTTGTTTGTGGAAGCCTTGTTCTGAGTTGTCTGGGATTAATACGTTAGGGCTATCGCCTTCAAATTGCAGTGCGCGCTCTGGTAGAGTGAGTACATTTTCTGATTTGACTAGAATTATCTGAGCCGATGATGAAAAACCTGAACGTAACCGGACGTCTTGCGGTATTTTGAGATCGCCAACTTCGACTTCAAAACCGTTATCAAAACTTTTGCCCGAACTACTATCAGCTGTCGAGTTAAGACTTTCAGACTGAATCGCAATCTTAGTCAGTACCCCTTCTATTTCGATACTTGGATAAGGTGCAACGGTCAGTGTTACTGGCATCCCCGGAGTAAGTTGTGCGGCATCATGCTCACTAACACTGCCCTTAAAAATCAGGCTGTTCATATCGGCCAATGACATCATTTCTGTTGCCGCTTGGCTCGATTCAGTAGAAATAATCGGTTCTCCTACCTCGACTTTTCGATTCAACACCGTACCGTCTATCGGAGCGTAAATGGTTGAGGTTAGGCGAGAGTTACCAATTGTTGACTCCCCGCTTTGAATCAACTCAAGGTTCTGACGTTTTTGCATAACGTCAGCCTGTGCTGATTTCACATTGGAACGTGCAGTCACATATTCGTCGTAGTTCTTAGGAATGATTTCTTGTTCAACTAAACTCTGCAAATTAGCGAGTTGTTGTTTTGCTGACTCAATGTTCGCCTCACTTCGCATCAATTCAGTCGAGGCATCGGTCAACGCTTTCGGGGTAGGGTTAGGTCGAACCTTAATAAGCGGTTGACCCTGCGTTACGTACTCACCAACACCGGCATAGATTTCACCAACGATCCCATCGATTTGAGATTTGATAGACACAGAGTGAGCGGGAACGATATACCCAACCGCAACCGCCTGCTTTTCGATCGTCCCCGTGGCAACCGTCAGGGTTGGAAATGCTTCAGGAGGCGTTGAAGTTTGAAAATAGAAGTACACACCTCCACCCAACAGCGTGGCACATGCCACAGACACTAACCCACGTTTAGTCATAATTTATTCCAGCTCATTATTTTATATTTGTGAGCCCTATGACTACCATGGATATGCTAAGTTCATAAATAATATAAAATTTTATAATGCATGACGTTAAAGCAAGATTAGACGACAGACTTTCTACACCTCGTTTTAACCTTATCATGGCCATTTAAGTAGAAAGTTGTCTCCGTTTAACGCACTTTAAATCTCGTAGGCCCAGCACTCTTGTTGTATATCGAGCAGTTCCGACTTGCCGTTCTCTAGCTGATAGAGGTGGAATTGGCTCAAAGGGGGAGAATACACGTGCAACGTAATGAGCGGCTCATCGCCAGCCTGTAGATTCGATATCTGATGGATATCATTATCTTTACTTACGGTCACACTGCCCTCTTGGAAATGGGTCGACTGAGAAGCAAAAATATGGCCATTGGCCGCTGTTTCAAACAAGGTTTCCGTTGCTTGCCCATGTAGAACCTTTACGCCACAAGACGTATTCAAATGATCGTGTATTTTACTTCTTTGCCCGTTAAGCCAGCTCAAAATTAAAACTTCACAATGATCGTTTTTGAAAAGCCTTTGTCGGCAGTATGTTTCTTTATCGAAACTTGCCAACGACTTGATCTCTTCTTTACTCAGCTCGATGTTATCCAATATGAACCGAATAGACGCCAGAGACATGGGTTTATTTGCCAGCTGTATTTGGTCCATAAACTCTTGGAAATTAAGCTCGTAATCGTTATTAATTAACGCGGCTAACGCGGGAGAGTGCGTTGGGGTGATATCAGTACGTTGCACAATACTTACCTCTGACTATGCTTTCGCTCTTCCGAACTCGAAGTTAAAAGTTCTCTTCGAACGATGAAAATATAGCTGATTCGATTCAGCATAAGTTGGGAGGATACTAACACCGTTTAATTGAAATTTAACAAGCAATCACAAGTATTTACATTCATATAACAAAAGCATCTAACAACCAATTTGAAGCAACGGAATCGCCATATTGACTTGAGATGTGAATAACTGAGTAATATGAAATAGGAATAACAGAAGAACGGCTTCCATCACGACTACTATTGCGCGTATCAATTAATGAAATTGATTCACAAATCAGAAAAGATCACTCACAATCAAGGTTATGGCCACCGTTGAAATCAGTCTAACTGGATACTTATGATTAACCCAAAACTCATCGCCCTACTTCCCGATCTCGCCTCGTTTATCTTAGTTGTGAATGAAGGTAGCTTTACCGCTGCAGCAAAGCAGCTAGGCGTGACACCTTCAGCGTTGAGTAAATTGATCACACGTTTAGAAAAAGCGCTCTCAGTAAAGCTATTTGAACGTACCACTCGTACATTGATCATCACGCAGGCCGGTCAGTTGGTATATGACCAAAGCGTGGTTATGATTAATGCGGCGCAACAAGCGGTTGAGCTGTCTACCTCTGACCATACTGAACCTGCAGGCTCTATAACAGTAGCGGCACCAGAAGCCTTCTTGAACTCGGTATTACAGCCTTTCGTTGTTCCATTCTTAAATCAGTACCCAGAGATTCAACTCAAGCTAAGGGCGGCTGATGGCGACATCGACATATTGCGCCAAGGCATCGACATTGCGTTTCGCCTTACCGATAAGCCAGACGAGAGTTTAGTTTTAAGAGAACTCGGAAAAACGAACCTCGTGTTATGTGCGAGCCCCGACTATCTAGATGCCAAAGGAATTCCTCACCACCCTACCGAGCTTTCTGAGCACGACTGCTTATACCTTGCAGAAACAGATAAAGACCACATTTGGGACTTCCTTAAAGATGATGAGTTTTACACAGTTCCCGTTAGCGGACGTTACGCTGTGAACCACTCTCAGATGCGATTGAAAGGCGTTAAAGAAGGGCTTGGTGTGGGTATTTTCCATGACTTCGTGATTCAAGATGCATTAGCTGAAGGCTCTGTAGTTCAAGTATTGGAAGATTGGACCATCAAGAGTAATTACCATGGCGCTATCGCGATGCAGTTTGCTCAAACCAAGTACATGCCAGCTCGACTGCGTGTATTCATTGATTACGCGATGGAGCACTTGGGTGACAAATTGGCAGGAGAAATAAACTGATGCTGAAAGGAATACACCACGCCGCCATTATTTGCTCAGACTACGAAGTTTCTAAACGCTTTTATACGGAAGTTTTAAAGCTTGAGGTGATTGCTGAGAATTATCGTGAAGCGCGCCAGTCGTATAAGCTCGACTTAGCACTGCCTAATGGCACTCAAATAGAATTATTCAGCTTCCCTAACGCACCTGAAAGACCAAGCTTTCCAGAAGCTCAAGGGCTGAGGCATTTGGCTTTTTGTGTTGATGACGTTCAACATGTCAAAAGTTATCTAGAAGAACAAGGCATTGAAGTCGAACCGATTCGAGTTGATGAGTTTACGGGAAAATCATTTACGTTTTTCGCAGACCCAGACGGCCTGCCGCTTGAGCTTTATCAGATCTAAAGCTTTATCAAATCTAGAGCTGTATCAAGTCTAAAGTCTTCCTTACAAAAGAAGCACTCGCCTGATTAATAAAACGGACCTTCTCAAATCGAGAAAGTCCGTTTGCATGTCAACTAACTCAATGCCGTCTTGAATCTCTCAACGCGTGAAAACAGCAACCAATCCAATAGCATTGCAGTCACAATCGTCGCACCCGCGAGTGGAAACAGTACCGAAATGACAACCACTGTCACTAAGCCTGCTTTCCATAAGCCTGCATCACCAAACTTCGGTGGCGTTCCCAACTTTCTTTGACCTGAAGGTCTGCGCATCCACCACATGACTCCGCCAGTCACCGACACCACAATGAATGCCAAACAGAACAACGCGTTTAAAAGCTTGTTGATGATGCTGATGTCACCTTGGTGCAGAGAGATACCAACGGCTAAAGTTTTGGCGAATAAATTGTAATCTTGCCACGTCACCTCTCCTAGAATGCGTCCAGAATATTGGTCGAGGTGAGTTGTGCGATCTTGGGTTGGGTCGATGATGTCGCCTCCCATAGTATTCGCGGCCACGGTGTAAACACCCGACTCTGAACGTGGGAAATTGATTTTATACTGCGTAAAACCAAGTGATTGAGCTTTTGCTATCACACCATCAATAGAGAAATTACTCGCAGATAATACATGCTGAGAATGATCCTCACCCATCTTAGAATGATCATGAGGCTCAGTCGCCTCTTCTGTGTGATGTACATGTTCGGCTGGCTTATCTTGAGACAAAGGCAGTGGTGTTTGCTCTAGGTTCCAAGGCATTTCCTCTTCAGAGCCGTGATTTAAAGAAGCATGCGTTTCGTTAGAAAGAGGAATGTCGTCCCACATTTGATCAGGAAACGTACTCCATGCTTGCACTAACTTACCGCCCCAAAAACCTGTCCATGATAATCCAGAGAGAATAAACAACAGAAGAATGAATGACAGTGTCCCACCGATGTTCGCATGCAAATCACGTATTAATACACGTGTTCCTGAAGCAAATCTAAGCTTAAGAAAGCCAGCGCGGCTCGCGTTATCTCGAGGAAGCCATAAATAGATTCCACTCACTAACAGAAGGATCGACAAGCTGATTGCAATCTCAATCAGGTAATCACCCCAATCGCCAATCAGTAATGTTCCATGAATATCATTCGCGAGCTGATAAAGGCTGTCGCTGCGCGGGATTTCTCCTACCACTTCGCCCGTGTATTGATTCACCGTGGCGAAAACAGACGTTCCGTCTTCAAGTGCTACCGAAAAGCGGTTGGCCAGATCAGGCGCTTTACTCGGTACAAATTGTGTCACCGAACCTTGTGGGTATTGATTTTGTACGGCAGCTAATTGTTGCGACACCTTAATCGGTTCGCCCGATGCAACAATCTCAATCGCATCGTGATGGAAAGCGAGTTCGATTTCATCATCAAACAGCATCACCAAGCCTGTAATGCTTAGCATTAACATAAACGGGATAACAAATAGCCCAGCATAGAAGTGCCAGCGCCAAGTGAGGAAGTAGAGGGTTTTATTGCGGTCTTTCGTTTTTACACTGCTTTTAGACTGCGAATTAGCTTGTGCTTTCGCAGTATCTTGAGATTCATTTCTCAACATTATTATTTCCTTTGACACACGCAAACATACCTTCTGAAAAACCAGAAAGTAATCTGAGCATGGTTAACTTTACTTAATACTTTATTTTTTAATTATTTTAGTGGGTTAGATATAAGCAAGATCAAAGGGAGGGCCACGTGGGGCTTGCCTCGTGTAGCGTTCGCTTAGAGCCAAAAAAGCGTAGCTGTCTGAGACAATAGAACTCAGTCGAGTTGTCAGTAGTGTAGTTGGAAGTTCGTCTTGGTGAAACGTGGAAAAATGGCTAAAGGGACACGGCTTACCTTTGTGGGTATTGGGTTCGCCTTCTTCAATTTGAACCAGTTCAAAGCCGTTGACCGTACATAACGACGCCCATACTCCCGCACTATTACCATGAGCATTGATAACAGGCATTAATGTCACTAGCACCCAGCTTAATGCTGTAGCAAGTAACATGGAGAAGTTGAACGAGGTTCGGCGCATTATTCCTAATCTTTATAAATTTCCCTTATTATGAGGCACTTGCTATATAGGTAAACGTAAAGATTAACATCAGGTTAAAAAATTGAAGCTAACGCACACTCTTTTTAGTTAAAAACTGGTTACAACGAAAGAGGCCAGAAAATGTGGCGAAACTCGACATAACAAACTGTTTTTAAAAAGACAATAAAAAACGCCGCCTTACACCTTCCTATAAAGAGGGTAATGTAAGGCAGCGTTTTAGAAATCGAATCTTGAGGTTTACTCTTTGTTACGTATCTAGCAAGCAAACTCTATTGATTAGCAGGTTAACCGAAGATCTTGCTCCAAATGCTTGGATTACGCTTCTCGTGATACTCTTCACGAAGGCCATCTATAGTACGAAGCTCTTGCTGTGCTGATTCAAATTCACCTTGGTCTAGCTTCTTCTCAATGCTATCAATCGATGCACTGATCTTTTTGAAACCTTCCATGAAGTGTTCTTCTTTCTCAATTGGGTAAACACCCGTTTTGAGCTCAGCAACTAGCGTGTCGATACGTACGATAGGCTTTTGCATCTCTTCAATGTTTTGAGCTTCTGCCGCTTGTTTGAACGCAAGCTTCATTTCTTGCATGTTTTTTTTAAGGTCAACATTAGCAAAAGCGTTGCCAGACAATAGCGAAGCAGCGATTAAGCCAGATAAAAGGATTGAGCGAGTTTTCATTGTTTCTCCAGGTGAAGCGATGTCTTTGAAGATAGCGCCATCGTTATTGCGGCACTTCGACTTTATTATTTTCGGCTAGTGTATACAAAAATCCGCCAGGCACAAAAATTGATTGTGTCGAAATGCAAACTGGCTAGCTAATCAACTATTAAAAATTAAACAACACCGGGCAAACCATTACTCAAATGCCGAAAACTCGGCGATAGATTGGCGACCACGTAATGCCAAAAAGGCTAGGAATTGCTTTGGCGAATGGGTAATAACCTTGCTCGAATCTACGCCCACTTCATCAAGTAATGAAGACACGAGATCCAACCCGCCTACATCTACGCAAAAATGCGCGTCGCTTCCTGTGGTAATAAATGCCCCTTTCGCTTTGGCAATTCTTGCAATCTCGTAACAGCGATCAACACTGCCAACGCGGCTATTGCCTTTAAGCGTGGTGTTATTAATTTCGATTGCTACGTTATGTTCTGCCGCGCATTGAATCACAGCTTCAAAATCGAAATCAAAATTAGGATTCCCTAAGTGACCAAGTGCGTCAATGCGACCACCTTTAATCACATTCAACAACGCTTCTGTGTGAGTGGCAACATCCGATGGGCGAAAAACGGGCTCATGAAAACTCGCGATCACCCAATCTAGGTTCTTATCGACACTCGGATGAATATCAATTTCGCCCTGTGTGTTCATGATGTTGGACTCGACACCACGAATAATCGCGACATCTTCAATAAAACGAGGAAGCACACGCTGGTTACTGAAAAACCAATAGTGTGGCGCGCCCGGCATAGACTCGGAATGGTCAGTAGTACAAAACATAGCTAAACCGTTTTGTTTTGCCGATTTCGCGTTTTCGATCAGCGTGCTGTATGCATGACCACTTGCGTATGTGTGGGTGTGAGTGTCTACTTTAAGTTCCATGAATCAATGCCCTCATAGCTTGGTCTTTAAACGTTTTTCAAAAAGGTATCCCTGAACCACTTTTTGAAAAGGAGTGCCTCGTGGCAACAATTTAACCAGTTTATCAGCTGAAAGTGACAAATAGCACTTAAAGATAAGGCTTTATTGTTATTTCACTTAGTCACAGTAAAGCACTGCGTATCCAAACCAACCTCTTAATTGCACCAATTTTTTGCAACCTACCCAAGTTCGTCAATACTTATACCAGTTAACAAGCTGGAGTGTTTGATGAGACGAAGACGATATCCGCTGAGTATCCACATCACTAGCCTTTTCCTGATTTTGACAACACTTGTTGGTGCCGTACTTATCTCAATAAGCTACCGCCATTCGCAAGAGTTGTTGTTAGGCACAGTGCGCGAAATCAGTAATGAACATCGCGACAAACTGGAATCAGTGTTTAAGCAAGCCATCGCGCCCGTTATCACAACCTTGAATGTGATGGCTGTAAGCCCGTTTGTGTCTCATCAAACTTCGTCTACTGAGCAGGAATCTTGGATTGCCTCGATAGACATCATATTCAAACAAAATACCAATTTAGTCGCGCTGTTTTACGGATCTGATGATGGAGAGTTTAGGATTTTCCGCCCACTGAGCACCAACAAACAAAGACTTGAAAACAACGCACCAGCCAAAGCCACGATGATGGTCAGCACGATCAACCTCAAAGGCGAGAACCTTATCTCTTATCTTGATGGCGCACATAAGGTATTGAGCATCGTGCAACAAGAGAGTGAGTTTGACCCTACCACCCGACCTTGGTTCCGCAACGCTAAACCCGATGGAACAATAAAACTCTCTGAGCCTTATCTGTTTTACTTTCTTAAGAAGAACGGCATCACCCTTTCAAGGCGAACTTACGAGGGTAATCATGTGGTTGGCGCTGATTTCACTTTGGACTCTTTATCCTCTCAAATAAGCCAACTCGCCTATTCACCACAGAGTCGCTTGGCTTTGTTTGACCAACATTTCAACCTGTTAGGCCAACACCAACTTGACCTAGCAATACCCAACTTAAGCCCCATAGGTGATAACAACCGCACCAATAGCAACGTAGAGGACAATAAAAGATCCGGTAGCGAACAAAGCCAGCAACTATTCAACATCCCTAAACGTGATCAAATGGCCGCCTTAAAGTCGTCTGTTCTAGCCCCTCTTATTTCTGATGAAGAGAAATTCAACCTCAATTTAAAGAACATCGAGTACAACCTAAACACTTGGGCATTAACATTAACGCCCGTCCAGCTGACACAAGACGTCACCCTTTATTTGGCCGAAGCGACGCCACACAATGATCTGCTTTCTGATCTAATCTCGATGCGTGATAAACAAGTTGCCGTAGCGATTGGTATGTTGTTTATCTGTTTCGGTATCGTGTGGTTGGTCGCTAATCGCCTTTCTCAGCCACTCAATACACTCATGCAGCTGACTGACAACATTGCTCGATTTGATTTCAGAAGAACCCATTACCCTAAGAGCATGATCAAAGAAGTGGCCAACCTCGCCCACTCCATTGAGCTGATGGAGCACACACTTCATGATCTGATTAATTTACTGCGAGACACAGCGGGTAATCAGGAGTTTTCGATATTAGCCAAGAACATTGCCCATCAAAGCTATCTAATTACCAAGGCTGAAACCATCGTGCTGTTTACTCAGTCCGAAGAAAAGGATGTGTTTGATACGGCAGCCAACCTCGCCATTCTTCCCTTCAAGGCCGACATCAATGACTTCATCAAGCATACCCCTTGGTTGCTGTGTCAGCTTAAATCGGGTGAGACCATTCACCTCAACCGAGAGGATAATGTTCTTAACTATTATCAAGATTCTATCTTCAATTCAGACCTGTATCTTTTTCCTTTATTGAATCGTGAAAAGTTGTTGGTGGGCATTGTTGTGATTGGCTATGAAAGACCGATCACCAAGATACAGGCAGATAAACACGCCTTTTTAAGAGAGCTATTAAGCTTTGCCGAAATAGCTAAAGACAACATTGACCAAATGCAGCAACAGAAAGACATGCTGAATGCCTTCATCGAATTGATCGCCTCTGCGATTGATACCAAATCGCCTTACACGGGCGGACATTGCCAACGCGTCCCAGAACTCACTAAGTGGCTAACTCAAGCGACCATTGATGATGACCGTTACTACCCTCAGTTCTCACTCGATAACAAACAATGGGAAGAGCTGATGTTAGCCGCTTGGCTGCACGATTGTGGCAAAGTGACGACACCAGAATATGTGGTAGATAAGGCAACAAAATTAGAAACGATATATGACCGAATCCACGAAGTACGCATGCGTTTTGAATTATTAAAGCAACAAGCTGAAACCGATTATTGGAAAGCCATGGCGAACGGTGCGCTCCAAGAAGAGCAACTTAAAATACTCGAACAAAGTTTGTCTGAATTGGATGAAGAGTTTGCCTTCGTTGCACAGTGCAACCTTGGCGGGGAGTCGATGACGGACGAGCAATTAGAACGCTTAGACCAAATTGCCAAGCGTCAGTGGAAACGAACACTCGACGATCAGCTAGGGTTATCTTGGTCTGAAAAAGAGAGGTTTAATGCACAACAAAGCACAACTGAGAAGAATGAAGCTGAGCCAGCAAGCAAAGACCAAACACTACCGGTGATGGAGCCACTGCTTGCTGATAAACCGGAACATAAAATACCGTGGGATAATGGCTTTAACCCAGCAGATGTGTGGCAAGAAGCGTTTGTACTCAAACCCGGTGAAGTAAAATACAACCAGGGCGAACTGCACAATTTGAAAGTTCGTCGTGGCACCTTAAACGACGAAGAACGCTTTATGATCAACGACCATATCATTCAAACCTTCACTATGCTCAATAAGCTCCCTTACCCCTCTTATCTCAAGAACATTCCTGATATTGCCAGCGGACATCATGAGCGCATTGATGGTAAGGGCTACCCGAGAGGCTTAAACGAAGACCAATTGCCTCTGCCTTCTAGAGCGATGGCGATCGCTGATGTATTTGAAGCGCTCACCTCCAGTGACCGCCCTTATAAGAAAGGCAAACTATTAAGCGAATCACTAAATATCATGACCGATATGGCTACCAGCGGTCATATCGATCCAAAATTGTATCTACTGTTCTTAGAAAACAAAATCTATGACAAATACGCGGAGCGATTCCTTGAAGCTAACCAACGCTGCGAAATCGATCAGAACAAGCATATCGAACGAGTAAAAGAGTACATACGTTCGTTGTTCTAGATTCTAACCTCTAACCTCTAACCTCTAACCTCTAACCTCTAACCTCTAGGCTCAGTGTTTAGCGGCAGACTCCAACACCGCAATGTCCGCTACAGTCGCTACAGTCACTGTGGTTCTAGATGTTTGCTTGGCTTTCGCTTTGCTGTGCCTTTTAGCCAATAGCGTATTGCTAATACTCGCCACTACAATGAGGTTAATGCCAATCATCTGCTGAGTTGAAAACACATCATCAAAGAACAAGCTCTGCCATAACGCACTGAACAGCATGTTAGTAAAAATTAAGGGAGCTAATTGAGAACCGCTGTCTACCAACTTATACGCTTTCGAGCGGAAGATTTGCGTGTTAATGGTAAATAGAGCCAATCCAAAAGCGCCAAGCCCAATCCAACGCAACTCATCAAAAGATAGCAGAGCCGACAAGGTTCCATTGTCCGCAGCACTCTCAAGCACATCAGGAGCAGCAGATACTGAAGTAAACACAACCATTGGTATCACAATGATTGCCGCGACCAAGAACGTCCACGCGTTAAGCTCTGCGGGTGTCAGGCTCGTCTTCGAGGCTCGGTACAAACTCACTTGTGAGCCAGAGTTAAACATGCCTGCCAATAAACCCAGCAACAGCGCTGGCCTAAAGAATTCTGAGCCAAACTCAAACTGCGACCAATCCCCAGCCATCATCACGACGCCAACAAAGGTTATAGCCAAACAAACGATGGTCGTTGTATGAATCTTAGTTCCAAACATTAATTTTTCTAACAACGGAATAAACAGCGGGCCCGTGCTGAATAAGACCACACTTTCCACCAACGTTAAGGTTTGTAGTGAAGTCAAGAAACACCACTGGCATGCCACCATAAAAATCGCACGCATCACCAAAGGCTTCCACATATCGAGTGAAGGTTTCGTGATCTTATAAAACATCAAGAATAGGAATAAAAACAGACTGGGTAAGAAAAAACGCACAAAGCTCAATAGTGAAATGGGCATCGTTTCAGATAGATATTTGGCCATCAAGCCACTTAAAGACAAACTGAACGTCGACAACAACATGAAAGTCGTCGCCTTGGTAATATCAGACATAATTATCACCTCCTATGACACCTATTTTAGAAGCGTGACGTGATGAAAAATAGCGAGTAATATTAACCATAACTGTAAGGAAAACTTACCAATGAAAAAACTCGTTCCGCTTAAATCCGTTTATGCGTTCATCGCTGTGGCTGAAACAGGCAGCATGACCGACGCTGCTCGTGTGTTGTACGTCAGCCACTCTGCGGTAAGCCAAGCTATCAAATCATTGGAACAACTGGTCAATAAACCATTATTCCAACGTGTAGGCCGTCGTGTTGTCCTCAATGCCGCAGGTAAGCGATATTATCGTAAAGTCGCGCCAGCATTAGAACAGGTGATAGAAGCGACAGAAGAGCTTGCCAAAACGCCTAACGATCACCGCATTACTCTCAACATGGTCAATTCACTCGCGATGCACTGGTGGATCCCACGAGTGCCTGACTTCCAAGCCTTTGCTCCCTCTCTTGATATCCGTATTTCCACGTTAACCGGCCCTTTTGATATCGAGCAGGAAGGTGTCGATATTGCCCTTGTCCATGGAAAACCGAACGAGTGGGACAAATATTACAGCGAAAAGCTCGGTAACGATGATCTGGTATTGGTGTGCAGCCCTGCACTATTGAAAAACCAAATGGGATTAAGCGTTGAACAACTTGTGAAACAAAACCCAACCATTGGTGCGTTTAACCCAAGGCGACAGCATGACTGGCAAGTGTGGTGCGATCATTACCAAATACCAATGCCGACATTCCACAGTAACTTAACGTTCGATGTATCCATTCAAGCCGTGCAAGCTGCGACTCGCTCGCTTGGTGTATTAGTCACTCACCGCTTGTTTGTAAAAGATGACATCAGCCATGGCATGTTGGTCGAAATCAGTGAACCAGTAGCTAACCCCCATCAAGATTTCTACTTCGTTTGCCCAAAAAACAAATTAAAACAAGAAAGTGTGCTAAAACTGAGAACATGGTTGAGGCATGAATTCACACGCTCAGAGACAAAACTCAGCGAGTAACTAATCATCAAGTAACAAATCAACTAGTAACAACTCATCTAGTAACCAACCATCTAACTTACAGAGGCCACTATGATTATTACCACCACACAATCTGTCGAAGGCAAACGCATTGTCGACTACAAAGGGGTTATTGCCGGAGAAGCCATTCTAGGGGTTAACGTTTTCAAAGATATGTTCTCAGGCATTCGAGATTTCGTCGGTGGACGTTCTGGTACTTATGAAAAGGAACTGGAGAAAGCACGTAACTACGCATTCAAAGAGCTGGAACAGAAAGCCATTGAGGCGGGCGCAAACGCGGTGGTTGGCGTCGATATTGATTACGAAGTATTGGGGACGGGTAATGGCATGCTGATGGTTTCAGCCAGTGGCACAGCTGTCGTTGTCGCTTAACACAACCTGCAATTATTTATAAACACTTATTCCAACCTTCGGTCTTTCATCACCGAAGGGTTGGAATAAATATAAGCCGAGGCTGAGTTTGAGTTTGAGTTTGATTTAACTCGCTGTGCCTTGTTGCTCAGAGATGATGTCATCGAAAGACGCAATTCGAGCAAGGAACGCACCCTTGTCTTTCGGCAATATAGAACTTGCCAAAGGTAGGTCAGCCTTCATCGAGTCGACCGCTTTTCCACGTACCAACACCTCAAAATGTAGGTGAGGCCCCGTTAAACGGCCTGTTGCACCCGATAGCGCTATCTTCTGACCTCGCTTAACCTGTTGCCCTTTCTTCACCAAGAAGCGGCTCAGGTGCAAATAACGAGTTGTGTAAACACTGTTATGCTCAATCACTAGGTACTTTCCTGCGTAAGGGTGGTCACGTAGCGCCACAACCCTTCCGTCTCCGGTTGAATAAATCGGTGAGCCCACAGGTGTCGCGAAATCAGTACCATTATGTGGTGATATACGCCCAGTCACAGGGTGCTTACGGAACGGATTGAATGGCGAAGTAATTCTTCGGAATTGTTTATCTATTGGGTATCGATTGAAAGCTTGCTCAAGGCTATTGCCTTCTCGGTCATAGAAACGTCCATCCGGAGCAAGAAAAGCCGCCACTTCCCTATTTCGTAACTTGATGGAGATCCCTTGCACTTCAGTCTTACCCGTTAAGTGATCTTCCGTGTATTGCTCTTTAACCAACACATTAAAGCTGTCACCAACTCTGAGTTCTTTGGAGAAGTTAATCTTATCTTTCAGCGTTCGAGTGATATTGGCTATCTGTGCAGTAGTCAAACCCGCTCGATGAGCCGACATCGAAAAGCTTCCTGTCACCGCACCTGCGTACAGTTTTTCTTTCCATTCCCCGGGGGTTTCTATGAATTGATAACTGAACGTGCCGTCATCATTTTTTGTATAAACAGCCTGTTCAACCAAGCTTTCGTGGAAGATCAATTCAACGAGCTGCTTCGTTTCACTGTCCAAAAGTAGTTCTAGGTGATCACCTGGTTTAATAGTATCCAATTTTAACGACTCAAGATCCGCTTCCAGCACCTTTTGGACGGTTCCATAAGGGAGCTGCCATGATGAAAATACGTTACTAAGCGTATCGCCAACCTTTACGAAGTAATGGATTTTAACCAGTGAACTTGGCTTAACGTGTGGTTCAGCGCTTTCCTCATCAGAAATCTGAGAGTTTTGATAAGGTGTTATTTGAATTGAGATATCTTTTGCAGGCTCAGGGTGAAAAGAGAGCAAAGCAGCAAGTGAAAATGCGCTGATCGCAGTAATGATCAGGCCAGTGCGAAGGAACTTCATAAAAATACTTAACGGTTATAACAATGAATCTTTCAGATGTTATAACATAACAATAAGTTCAATAGAATAAACAAAATGTAAGAAACCGTTCCGTAACAATGGTGAAAAGTATGGTGAGCGTGCGAAGCTCACCATGTCATAAAACAACTATTCTACACACAGAGCTTCAAAGCGATCTAAACCTCTCAGCATCTCAAAATCAGGCTCTTCTGCCAGAAGTTCTCTCATTGAGCCACTGGTTGCAATAGAACGCTCTAAGTCATCTATTGCCTGACCTTCTGCACCTAATCTTGCGTAGGCACAAGCACGTTGGTACAGAGCGTGTGCATTCTGGTCATCCACTTCTAATACACGATTACATAAGCTCATTGCCCAATGGTATTCTTGCATATCCATTGCCGCATCGGCTTTATAAGTCAGCGCTTCCAAATCTCCGGGACGAACTTTTAATATCTCATCGTAAATCTCAATTTTCTGCTCGGCCGTTTGAGCGTTTTGCGCTCTGAGCCATAAATTGTGAATCTCATTGATGATCTCAATCTCTCGGTTATTTTCAGAGATGATTCGAGTTTTCCTTTTAAGATCCCTTTCAAGGACATTAAATTTCTTTTCGTACTCTTGAGCAATCGAATTAAGTCGCTGGTCAGCCATTTCTTTAGTGGTGTGTTTGAGGTCTTTCAGTGATTGCCACCCGACCAATGCAATAAGTGAAGCGACGCCCGCAATGATGTAGAAGAAATAAGTCACCGTAACATTGGCGTAATTCAACGACTTATCTGCGACGGTGAGTTCACGATCGGTCATTTGGATCGTTAAACGCCTCTCGAGATCTTGTTGCTCCATGCGCAATTGCTTCAACTCGTCCAAGATATAGCGTTCCATCAATGGTCTATCCAAATACTCTTGATCTGAGTACTTAACCTCTTCGTTTGCAAAACTCATAGTCGTGAACATTGAGATAACTGCAATCAATAAGATTCGAAGCATTATACATTCCTTATATATTTAGCTTTAAACTAACTGTATCTCGTTATAGGCATACAAGCTAGGAAGTCGGCAAGTTTGCCTTGTCTGTATTGGAATTAACACTCTAAAACATCATTGATAATTATAAAACACCTGAAGCAACATCATTAATTTATAATTAAGGAGAATACGGCGTATTACTGTTCGATATAATTAATTCGCGATGCAAATATACTAAAAGCTAGTTTTGGCATCTATTTGAAAATTATTGTTATAACGATCAGAACGAGGTTAATTTGAATAATCCACGATACGATTTACTAAGCCGTGTGCTGCACTGGGTGATGGCTTCTGTGATCATCTATGCAACTATCGCAGGGTATGTGATGCACTTTGTCACCGGCAATCCAGAGCTATTTTCTTTCCTGTCAGTGCTTAACATGTCGCTGGCTACTGTCGCTACTCCTTTGTTGGCGATACGATATGTATGGAGTCATTTTAGAACCTCTCCGCCCATGCCTTCATCTGTGGCTGCTGGTCAAATATGCATTGCCAAGCTCGCCCATTCACTCATGTATCTCGTTATGTTCATGGTTTTCAGCACCGGTTATTTAATGCTTAAAGAGCCCTATTCATTATTTTGGCTGACAACCGTCGACAACCTAATAACCGACCCTGCAATCAACAGCTTCTTTTTCTATTTACATCGTGCCAGTTGTATTGCCCTTGCTTGTTTGATCTTCTTGCATATTAGTGCCGCGCTCAAACATCACTTCGTTTCTAAGAATTACGTGTTGAAGATGATGATCTAGATTTAAATAATTCAAACTTTTGAGCACAAACAAAAAAGCCACAGCGTGTAAGCTATGGCTTTATTCAATCTATTTAAGTGCTCAGTTCTTTTGAGTATCGAGCATCACTTGCCAATATTCACATTTGGCTAAGAACTCTTTTAAATAGAGCTCTGGATTTTCAAGTTTTTCGCCGCCTTTTACATCAGCGCCAGTCACTCGCCAAAAGCTACGGGTAACGAGATTACGATGATAAATAAAATCGCTGATTTCATTTTTTTGCAAAGGAAGTTGTTCACAAAACTTTTGCACGTACAAACTCAGCGTTGCGTCTTGCTCACTTGGTTTCTCTCTTAGAAAGGTATCCAAGTCCAAACCTAGTTGATGTTGCGCTTCCTTTGGTAGTGCTTTAGCTAACTTAGAGATAACACTGAACAGAGCCAACTCAACTTTTTGAGACGCTAATAACGATGCACCTAAAAGCGCATGTTCATTGGAAATATGTTGCTCTGTTGATGAAACGGTCGCTGTTGTCACTGTGTTAACCTCAAATAATCATAATGGGTGTTACTGAACTCGGTTCTTTTCGCTGAACTTAGAGTATGACGAGAAAGAGCGCGGTATGGCTTAGTCGCTTTTACTGGGCTGAATAGAGTCTTGCAGCTAAGCAGAGTTTTGCAGCCAAGCAGAGTTTTTTAGCTAAGCAGAATCTTTTAGCAGAACGCGCTCAGCATCAATAATGGTGAAGCCCGATGCGTCTTCATTCTTCTCGACTTGCACTAAACCTTTAAAACCAGTTTGCGACAACTTCTTCGCAAGCTGATCCGGTGCGGTTTCAAACACAACGTTCATAAAGGGCAAAGATTCAGCATCAACAAAACCATGCTCGTTAAACAGTTCCATTGCTTGAGATAAATGGTCTGAGTCGGTTAATTCAATAATTTCTACAACTTCTTCCAACAACATCTTCGATTCCATATTCGCCAGAAAGTGACTGACACAAGCAGGTTCGTCTTGCTCGCATACATCCCGATGCCCTAAGACACCCCTTTAGTAGTAGGGAGATCATAACATATTAATATTCGTAAAATATGTTTTATTTTCCCTAAGCTACTGGGAATACTAGAAAAGCATAGAAGCTGATTAAGCATAAGCCGCACCCATTCGACTTGTCGAAGCGGCAGCCCTGACTTGAGGTGATCAGGCTACCGTCACTTGGGAATCACTCGTTTCTACAATCGATTCTTGTAACAAGCCGGCATAAATACCATTGTGTGCGACCAATTGTTGATGGTTACCTTGTTCAACAATTTCACCCTTTTCCAACACCAAAATCGTATCTGAATGGCGAACGGTACTCAGACGGTGCGCAATCGCAATCACAGTTTTCTCCTTGAAGAGTCGTTGCATCGCTTTTTGAATTAGATCTTCGGTGATTGAATCTACCGAGCTGGTTGCTTCATCAAGCATCATCAGTTGGCCGCCTTGTGCGACCGCTCTAGCAAACGAAATGAGCTGCGTTTGCCCAACAGACAGGTTGGAGCCGTTCTTTTCTAAATGGAAGTCATAGCCTTGTGGCAATTGTTCAATGAACTTATCGGCGTAAACATAGCGCGCCGCTTGTTCAACCTCAGCTCTTGTAAGATGTTCCTTACCCAAAGCAATATTGAACTGAATCGTCTCTTCAAATAAGTGCACATCTTGCATCATCATTGAGAACAAGTGAGCAGAGTCTTCGCTTGAAATCTGCGACAGCTCTACGCCATTCAACAAAATGCTGCCTTCATAATCTTGATAGGTTTTAGAGATCAGACGCAGTATCGTCGACTTACCTGACCCCGTTGAACCGACAAGTGCGATTTGATGCCCTTTTTCCAGCACAAAAGAGACGTTCTTTAGAACATATGGAGAGTCGTCTTTGTAGCGGAAACTCACATTTTTGAACTCAAGACTGACAAACTTTTCTAGCTGGTTTTTAACTTGATGAGATGGCAATAAGTTGCGCCCTTCTTCTTCCGTAGGCTCAACAAACAACTCTTCAATATGATCAAAGGCCGCAAATGAACTTTGAATAGAGGCAATCTGAGAAGTAAAATCGCGAATTGGCACAAACACCTTTTCGAGCGTGTTGATGAATGCGATCAGCACACCCAATGTCAACGCGCCTTCGATGACTTGCTCCGAACCGTACCAGATCATAATCGCGATAGTGATTGAGGTAATGCCCGAGATAAACGAGAACAAAATCGCATCGTATTTATTGATCTTCTTTTGCGCTCGTAAAAACTCATCCGTGTAGCCTTGGTATCGTTGCTCAACTTGTTCCTCGGCGCGATACATCTGAACGGTTTTCATGCCAAATAAGACTTCTTGGAGAAAGCCAATACCACGAGCCAGTGTTGAGCGAGTAATCTTGTACATCACACGTAGGCGATTACGCACATAGACCGTCAAGTACATCACGGGAGGCATGATAATCAGCACAATCAACGTCAACTGCCAATCAATGAAGAGCATCATGATAAGCAGAGCAATGGTGTTGATGCTGTCTTTAACCAATCCAACAACAGATTGAATAAACGTCTCACCGATAGTTTCTAGATCGCTGGTCAGGCGCGAAAGAGTCACACCAATCGGTGTATTATCGAAATAGCTACGAGGCAGTTTAAGCACACGCTCAAACAGCACTGAACGCATGTCTGTGATGGTGTATTGACCCGTTTTACGCAGGTTATACGAATAGGTAGTGTCGACCACATAACTGGCAATCAAGACCAAAACTAAGTAGAAAACATACTCAAGCAACCCGTCCATATCCCCTTGGCTCAAATGCACGTCGATCACTTGAATGATCAGCCAAGGGAACAACAAGCTTGTAATAACCGACAGCGGAAGCATGGCAATGCCCAGAATTGCTGAGCGTTTGTATTTCTTAGCAAACTTAAAAAAGTGCTTTAGATACTTAACATCAACACCTTTTAACATGCTGCAGCCTCCGTTTCATTCTGTTGTAATTGCCAAGTGTCGTAGTAGTAAGCACTGGTTTTTAATAAGGTGTCATGGTCACCTTTGGCGATCACTTTCCCTTCATTCAGAACAATGATTTCGTCCATGTATTCAAGGGCATTAACACGATGCGATACCACCAGCACTGATTGATTTTTCAAACGATTAAACAGACCTTCTAAGATCTTTCTTTCCGTTTCATAATCGACTGCTGACAGAACATTATCCATGATGATTAAATCTGTAGGCTCTAATAAAGCACGCGCAATACTTAGGCGTTGCTTCTGGCCACCCGATAACATGATCCCTTTTTCACCGACTAAGGTTTGATCGCCGTTTTCAAAACGAGTGACGTCATTCGCTAGTTGGCTCAACTCAAGAACTTCATCAACCTGACTCTTTGCGAGGTCGGTATCTAAGCTACCAAAACGAATGTTGTCTTCAACCGTTGCTGAAAACAGATAAGGGTCTTGAGTGACCGTTTTAACATAGCGACGCAGGTCACTGCGCGAAAAGCTTGTTACGTCTGTTTCCCCGAGAAAAATCGTTCCTTCTGGAACGTCCAAGTGATGGTTTAAGCAGTTCACTAATGTCGTTTTACCTGAGCCAATTCCTCCTAATACACCAATTTTCTTACCTGCTGGAATATCAAAACTGATGTTATCGAGAATGAGTCGATCCTCACCTTCGTATTGGAAACTCAGGTTACGCACGGAAAACGTCTTTCCCTTGAGGGATTCAACGTCTAATTCAGACAACTTCGCTTCATCCAATTCTGGAACTTGCGCATTGAGAATAGTTTGTGCACTTTGAATACCTACCATGCCACGCTGATAAATCGTCGCGATTCTGCCTAGCTGCATCAATGGCATTGCGAGCAAAACGGAGTAAGTCAGGAAAGCGGTGATCTCACCTAACGTAAGCTCTTGCCTCATTAACATAAAGCCACCAAGTCCCAGAATGATGATTTTCATTAAGTCGTTGGCATAATCGAGAACAGGCATGAAGAAGACTTGAATACGAGTGATTTTAAGGCGGCATTCGAGCAGTAGCTGATTGAGCTTTTCGGTTTCTGCCTTCACCCAAGGTGACATCTGTTGGCTCTTAATCAAATCAATCCCTGATAGGTAACTCATCAGCTGAGCAGACAGGTTCTGTAAACGCTTCATATGTTCTAAATGGAGCGTTTTCATCCGTTTAAAACCAACACGGAAAATCACAAATGCGATTGAGATAGGAATAATCGAATACATCGTAAGCTCTGGCGATATGCGCCACATGTAGAGCGGTGTTAATGACAATGCTAACAAGGCATTAAAGAACTGCAGAAAGCCCACACCAAACAGCAAACGAATGCCACTGAGGTCATTATTGATGATGGAGATCAGTCTGCCTGACGCAAACCTCTGGTGAAAGCTGTTAGGTAAACGGTTTAACTTTTGGAGAAGTGTCGTCTTAAGAGCCGCCTCTGTAATCCGCCCAGGGTTCAGCGCATAGATGCGAGACAATATACGCACCACAACCATGGCGACCGACATGCCAACCACAATCCAAACATAGGTTTGAAGCTGCTGATGGCCACTTGAGGAGGCATCATCAATCAGATCTATCGCCAATTGGATATAGCGTGGTATTTCGACTTGAAGCCAATTTACGAGAAAAATGAAAACTATCGCCAACAAATAAGAAGTACGATTCATACGCAAATAGTGGGCAATAAACTGTCTTTTATTCATGGAATTCTTTCTTTGAGGACGGGTTCGCGGTTGTACCATGGATTCATCAGGAGCTTGGTACATTCTCAGGTTTAAAGGTACACCAAAAAGACATAGTTGACAATATCAACCAAATTTATATTTTAATCGTTCCGTTGTTTTTCAAAGCTACAAAAAGAAAATTTGCCGCCAAAATGGCAGCAAATATTTAAGGTTTGTTAAATGATTAACTTTAAAGGACTACGTCTACCTGCCCGTTGTTGATGTCTACTAAACGCTTCACTTCACTTCCCATTGCGGATGGATACCATACTTCTACCCAAACCTTATCAACATGATTTGGAAGAAGCAGTGTCGTTGAAAAATCAATATCCTCATTGATCGGCGTTCTCAACACTTGTGAGGTGTAATCGACAACCTCTCCATTAAAATCAGTGTAGATGCTCATAAAGCCTCGGGAGCTCTGTGAACTTGCCACATCAACGCTCACGGTAACTTCCCTTTCAGTCGAAAAATCGAAGCCTTCCGGGATAGAGAGCTCTACCGAACTCAAAGACTGTTGTGCAGGTGCAACGCTTGAGGTAACCGCGCTGCTTCCTCCAGCTGGTGCATTACTTGGTGGAGTCACGGAGCTTGGAGCTGAAGCGCTACTGCTACCACCACCTCCCCCGCCACCACAAGCTGAAAGGAAGACAAGAGACACGCTACTCAGTATTAGTTTGATTGTTTTCATAAATCCTCCTTGATTAGTCTTCTGTTGACCAAGTTTTGTCTGAAGTCGGGTTTTGGTACCAGGTTGGTTTCGCTGAACCTCCTGAGGTCGCCCATTCGGCAAAATCAGGATACGCCTCACTGATATCAATGTACTCTGCCGGGTGATTCCAAGGAGATGAAATTAATATTCCCCAAGGCATATTTTGCGTAGTTCGATAATATTTATTGCTCGACGGGTCAGAGTCATCCTGCGCAATTCCGTAGAAATCACTAACTAACGTACCGCGAGTTGTCGGTGGGAAATCGGCAGTATGAATCTCTAAGTCTTTACCCGGAGAGCTAGTGAAGCTATCACCATGATACTGACCTTCACCCGGCCCAAAGATGAACGGGTCAAAGCCACTTAACGGCACCAGTGAACTCACTGTTGGCTCACTTCCAGAAGCAAATGGTAGAGAAATGCTGAACGTCATTTGTTCAGACTCCAACGACGGACTACAAGAAGGGTTGGTGCGGTGGAACATACACTCAGCATTGATAGGTAGATCATTTTTTAGATTTAAAGAAGCAACGACGACTAGGTCTCCTCCTGGCGATGCAACTTCTTTGTCTTCCCCAGTAAACGGAGAGATATCAGCGCGAGTTACACCATTTCTTTGTACTCGAGCGGTTTGAAGATCAATATCTGACTCGTCAAAGCCATTGAGTTTCCAGCCTAAACCGTTGCCGTAAGAGGCACCATAAGCCATTATCGTTCCTGTAATGTCCATTCGAAGAACCACATCGTCTTTACTTAGAATGGTCGTGCGGTAATAGACCACAACATCATTTAGATCAAAGTCACCCACTTCTGGCCAATTATCTTCGAACGCCGCTGTATAGTAATTTGAATGTTGGATAGTGGTTCCTGGGTCAGTTACATTGAAAACATAATCCTCTACTTCGCCATCGCCTACATAACCATCACTTGGAATGTTCGGGCTACTTGCTAGGCGGAAGCGAGTTTGAACGACACCAACAACTGCATCATCACCAACACGAATCGGAACAACTTGACTACCATCCACTACTGCATGGTTTGTCAGTATTTGCTCGTCGTCAGCGAATGCCCCATCCATGTCCCAATCAGCCCACGCTTGAAGATAACCACTCCCCACTACATTTACGTTGATTAGGCTATCCAGTCCTATCTCTAGGTTAGATAACAAAGTAATACCGTCGTCATCATTCCCGCCAATATCCAAATCATCGCCATTTGATGACGCACCGGGTTGTCCATCGGTATCTGCATCAATACTCGCGCCTAGATAAAGTGTTGAAGAGACCGCGTGCTCAGCACCATTACTTGCCTGCAATGTGCCGTAACTATCAGGAGCGTCTCCGAAATCAGATTCATCGGAGCTTTCAATTGGAGTGGTGAATCCGGAGAGATCCCAGTTGCCATCGAACGCGGAAAAGATAGGATTTGGAAAACTACTACCGCTTGTCGTCACCGTTTCAAATTGTAGGGTGACAATCGAGGTGTTTTTGAACGTAAATTTGACCGCCCCTGAAGTATCGGTTTCGGAGTAATTGGTACCCGGCCCACTGAACAAAACCGAATCTCCATCTTCGCTTTCCTCAGCGGTTAAACTCGCGCCAGCAGAACCTGTTTGATAGCTGTAAAAACCTTCACTTTTAAACACACGAACTTGCTCTGATTGAACGGGTTCGCCATCAATGTCATATCCAATCATATCGAACTCTGGAACGGTATAAGGTTCTGAAAACGTGCCAGATAACCCGTCAGTTCCATCATAAAATTCGAACGTATAGATAAGACCCGCTGCGCCAGCAGAATTCGTTTGATAAAGGAAACCAATGTCTCCGTCTGGTTGATCCGGTCCTTCTTTATAATCGGGAGTGTGGAATAAAAACGTAGCATCACCAAAAACTTCGCTGCTCACTTTCGCATCTATCGTTTTTCCATTGTGTGTGCCCACATTCAAAAAATGAATGACCGTGCCATCGTAAGAAGGGCCCGCCCAAGTGCTCAAATTTGTTGATTCAATATGGTTAGAAAAGTCTAGATCAACGGACGTTGCATAGAGAGGGGCACTGACTGCCGCTGTGATAAGGGAAATAACCTGTCTGTATTTCATAATAAACCTCTACTTTATCTTCGCTAAGGCGAATTCCTTGAAAAGTACTTGAACTCAAAACGGCAGATTAAATAAACGTGATTCAAACAAGTAAATGGTGGAACGAATCAAGTGCTGGTCTATTAGTGTTGATGCCGAGTAAACAAGCTGCATATTCAATAAAGCAAAAGGGAAGCCAAGTTTTCGAGTAAGTGAAAGGTAATGATAAGGATATGAAAATAAAGGTTAATTTGTGTTTCTAACTTTTTAAACTGAGGCTGATGAGTCATATGTTCAAAATAGGAATCAATTTGCTCAAATGTTTAGTCAATTTAAAAGCCAATGGTTTGATCTATTCTTTATGCCAACATAAATCACACAAAACACGAACTAAACTGGGTTCGAAACAGCAACATTCAATTAGATGTATAGAGAGCTGATGGGCACTTAGGAATAAGTTAAACACATAAAAAACCGCCTAAAAGCACACAGCTTTTAGGCGGTTAGATATCAACTAGATTAACTAGCGAATTTTGAGGTAGAGGTGCTTAAAAAATCGAAAGTCTCTGCGTCTAAAGCATCTCTTTGGCAATCAAATGCAGTAAGAAGGTTTCACGCTCAATACTCATGCCCTTTTTCGGGCTCTCTGCCATGGTCTTTTCATTATGGGCAATTGCTTCATGGATATTCATCCAAACCGGTTTCATCCCATTTTTCACTTCATAATCTTCGTAAGCCGTTTCACCAAGCTCACGATCGATCTTGCATGAGTAGCAGTAAGAGATCATGTGCATCATATCTGCGTCGTCTTTATACCAAGGGCGGAACTCTTCAAAGATCCCAAATGGCTTGATGCTGTGAATGTTCTTTGCTCCAGTCTCTTCTTCCAGTTCACGGACCATACCTGCGATCACATCTTCACCTTCGTCCAAGCCACCACCAGGAATGGTGTAGTCGTGATAACGCTCTGTATAAAGCATCAAAATGTCTTCGCCATCTAACACAATCGCACGTGCAGCATTGCGCTTATATACGGTTTTGTTGTCTAGGTGATCGATATCAGGGTGAATAGTGGTTTTTAGGTGTCTCATGATTCTGACTGCTCAACTGAAATTTGGCGGCATCATATCATAATCATCAATAGATTCGAGGTGCACAATCGCGAACCAGAACGGTTACACGCTCATTTTCATTGCTGCTCACTCATCATTATTGAATGGTGATCGAACCACAATAACCATCAAACCAGCACACCTCAGACAAGAATGCACCTGTCATAGGAACAATCAGCGTAGCTTGATCCAACACTCAAAAAGCAGCTAAACATAGGGAAATATCAACCTATTTCAATATCTTGACCAAATTAGGACAACCTTTTCTGAAATCTAAAATATACTCATTTCATAGGGCTTCTAATTGGGTTCTGTAGAACTTAACGCATTTATTTATAGACTTATCACGTAGGAGATACACATGAAGAAAATTGGTTTGATGGCTGTATTTGCCGTTGTATTAGGCGGTTGTGCGAACGACTATGCAGAATATAGTGAAGGCCAACGAGTTTCAGTTGCTAACCCAGCCGCGGTTTACTGTGTTCAACAAGACGGCGAATTAGACACGGTGACTGAAAACAATCAACGCACAACTTACTGTGTATTCGATGACGGCGAACGCATTGAACAGTGGGAGTACTACCGCAATAACCACGAGCAAGAAACTGAAAAGTAATCACTTCTACTGCAAGTTTCCAACCTCACCGCTGTAAAAACCCACCCCAAAAATTCTATTAAATTACGTAAACTGTCTGCCTTAAGGCAGCGGTTTACCGTATACACACACCAATTGAACGGTGTTTTATTTATGACATTGCTCTGACATTAGTGAGCTTATGCCCGATAGAATGCCAGCCTGTTACAAAATATTACAAGCTGAATTGAAATGAAAAGCCAATCTAAAACGAAAGAACAAACTCACATGTCACTTGAACTCCCAGAGTTCACACTCTCACAATCAACCTCTGAAGTTATCTATAAGCGCTGCCAGACAGCATTGGTCGTTTTAGCGATCAGCATTGTCGCAAACCTTGCACTTCGAATTGATTTTGTATTGTTGAATGGCAATGTTGGTGAGATCTCAGTGACCGAGATGCTGCAACAATTATTGCTTATCGTGACATCTGCATCTTTCGCTTATTTAGCAAGAGAGAAAAGTGAAGTTAAGCATGCAGCTCTTCTCATCAGTGCATTTTTCGCAGTTTTGTTCATTCGTGAAATGGATTTTTGGTTCGACAAAATCGTACATGGTTCATGGGTTGTCCCTGCTCTATTGGTTGCAGGTAGTGCCATTTTCTACGCAATAAAGAATGGTAAGCGCACCATTGACCAACTTGCGTTGATCCTTGCGTCTCCGCACATGAACCTTCTGGTTACAGGCGTAGTGTTGCTATTGGTGTTCTCTCGTCTGTTTGGCATGGGAAGTTTTTGGCACAATGTTATGGGTGATGATTACGTTCGCGTGGTTAAAAATATCGCCGAAGAAGGCATCGAGCTACTCGCTTATTGTTTGATTGCTTTTGCCAGTCTAAAGACGGTTAATGGCATCACAAAAAAGAAATAACCGTTTATCGCCACCAGCGTTGAGTCTTATCCTGCTCTGGGTCTAAATATCGGTTCAATAAAGTCAGGTTTGTGTCTAACAGCGCTAGATACTCCCTGACTTTTTTAATGTCTGTACCTACTGGAGTTTGTTGAATACAGCTTGCTAAAACAGGTTGCAAGGTACCTATGATGCCAAACTGAGATGACTCTTTCAGAAGGCACCCCACTCTCGTTAAAGCCTCTAACGCTAGTCTTTCGGGCTCTCTCCTTACGGACTCTAAATCACGTTCAAACGAACCAGCGACAACTCCTTCAAGATAGACGCGATAGGTCGTCAGTACATCCATCAATAAAAACAATTGCCCTTGCGTACTTTGATGAGGATATGGCACCGCAACATGAGCCTCTAGCTGACGATCTATTTGCAGCTCCACCCCAAGTGCAGAACACTTCTCGACTAGAACCTTAAGCAAGCCTTGCTCGTCCATCAACATCTGAATCTCAAAAATACGTTGCAAGTGATAGTCATTCGAAACGAAAGTCACTTTTACACTCTGCCCGCGAGCAAACAACCCGCTTTCTATCATTTCCGAAGCCAAATTCTGAATGTTCTCGACCGTGTTTGTCGAAAGCTGCTCTAGTAAGATCGCGCCCAACACAAACGGGGCTTCACGCTGGCTTTCCAGCTTTCGAAAATACTGGTGCATTGCATCCGCTTCAGAGAGGGTTTGGCCTTGTGTCACCCCACCACAAAATGCAACCGCAGTTTGCTGATTGGACTCTTCTACCAAAAGCTCCGCCAGATACTCAACTAAAGCATCAACTCGACTGATCCCTTCATCAGTCAATTTATTCCCATTAAGTCGCTTACCCAGCACAATAAGGAGGTGATTAATGCTCATTTTATGTTCAAGTCTCGTTTTAGTGATTAGATAGAGTGAATTATGTATACAATATCCAGTAACAAAAGTATTTTTAAATTCTCATAGGTTGCTCGCAATAATGCTCACTATTGATAGCAACACCATATGTAATGCAGGAATAGACGTGACGCTTATAAAGCAAACATAACACGCTCTTGTATTCCATTGCTCTACGCTTGCTAACACAAGTTTCAATAAAAGAGACGTTTCAAGCAAAGAACAAGCTCGACTAAAAATGTTTCATGAAAAGTGAAACGAACAAAATACAAATTTTACACAGAGTTCGTACATCGAACCGTCTTCACAGGAAGTTACTATGCTGTCTATTTTTGACATTTACAAAATCGGGGTCGGGCCTTCCAGCTCCCACACCAATGGACCAATGATCGCTGGGTTTAATTTTACCCAAAAGATTGAATCGGTACTTGATCAAGTTACCCGTATTCAAATCGATTTATACGGTTCACTGTCACTAACAGGTATCGGTCACCACACCGACCGTGCAACCCTATTAGGCCTGCTTGGCAATCGCCCTGATACGATCAAAATAACCAGCGCTAATTTGGCCATGCGTAAAGCAATTGAAGATAAATCTTTAATGGTTAGTGGCAACCACGACATTCATTTCGATGTAGAAAGCGACCTACTCTTCCACAAAACCAATCTTCCACTTCATGAAAACGGCATGACTATCTCTGCGTTTGATGCAAGCGGTAGCCTTTTGGATATGGAAACTTACTACTCCATTGGTGGTGGCTTTATCGCGACCGCTGATGAACTGCAAAACGGCAAGTCAGAGTCAGAAACACAAGTTGAATTCCCTTTTACTTCTGCCGATCAATTGCTTGAATTGTCTGAACAACAAGGACTTAGCCTTGGAGGCTTAATCCTGCGCAACGAAGTCTCATTCCAAGGTATGGATGTGATTGACCAAAAAGCCGACCAAATCTGGAAGGTGATGTCTCTGTGTATGCAACGTGGCTTCGATACCGAAGGCATCCTTGATGGCGGATTAGAAGTGACACGTCGAGCGCCAGCTCTGCTGAAAAAGCTTGAAGCGAATGCCTCGATTGAAAACGATCCAATGGAGATCATGGATTGGATTAACCTGTTTGCCTTTGCTGTAAGTGAAGAGAATGCAGCAGGTGGCCAGGTTGTAACATCTCCAACTAACGGTGCTGCTGGCGTTATTCCTGCGGTATTAATGTACTACCATCGCTTCATCAAAGAGCTAGACACTAAGCAGTTGAAAGACTTCTTGGCAGTCTCTGGCGCTATCGGCATCCTTTACAAAACTAATGCTTCGATTTCGGGTGCTGAAGTAGGTTGTCAGGGTGAAGTTGGCGTATCTTCTTCAATGGCAGCGGCAGGCTTAACGGCCCTTCGAGGCGGTAGTAACGAGCAAATCTGTATTGCTGCTGAGATCGCAATGGAACACTCACTAGGCATGACATGCGATCCGATCGGTGGGCTTGTTCAGGTACCGTGTATTGAACGTAATGCCATGGGTGCGATGAAAGCCATCAACGCATCACGTATGGCGCTGAAACGCACCAGCAAGTGTCTTATCTCGCTAGACAAGGTTATCGCAACCATGTACCAAACAGGTAAAGACATGAACAAGAAGTACCGCGAAACGTCTTTAGGCGGTCTAGCGGTGATCCACATGGCACCACCTTGTGAATAGTTGAGATGCGATGAAGTGAGTAGTGAAATGCTACAAATAGTTGAAGTGCAATGAAGTGAAGCTATTCGACTAACAGAAGCCCTCACTCAGACCTCATTATTGTAAACTTAGTTTTCAATATCCAAACAAAGCCAGCTGCCAAGCTGGCTTTTTTAATGGCTAAAACCCAACGGTCAATTGAAAGTGATACTCACTTTAAAAACTTTACAAGATGACCCTCGCTAACTTTCCCTTTATTTGTTCATTACTTAGCCACAAATGAAAATGGTTGAATTTCACACAGCCATGCATCCACTAGCAAAATCTAACATTGCAAATTTCATTCATGAGAAATATCAATGCACTCATAAGAAAAGGTATATCGAGCAAAGTCCGGTTTGGGATACATGTTTCAGTTTATGTGTTGCTAGTAATGATATTATAATTGGGTAATTACACTACATATCAATACAAATGTGAGAATAAAATAATGTGGAATAGATTAAACAAATCAATGATGTTCTGCCAAATGATGTTCGGACTTTCGTTCTATGGCGTCATGGTGATCTTGACTCGTTTCTTCCTTGAAGATCTGAACTACAATGAAGCCGACACCATGATGGTTGTTGGTGCTTTCTCTGCAATCGGACCGCTATTTGCTATCGCAGGTGGCTTTATCGCCGACAAATTTTTAGGCGCATACCGATCTTTGACCATTGCCTTTTTAGGCTTCGCGAGTGGTTATGTTTTACTGGTACTCGGTGCAGCAGCAACCAATGTACCGATGGCATTATGTGGTATCGCTTTAGCAAGTTATGCACGTGGTTTGATGTCCCCTTCTTACCCAAGTCTTTACAAACGCACGTTCAAAACTCAAGAAGATTTTGAAAACTGCTACCCTATCAACTACTCAGTAAACAACATTGGCGCGTTACTAGGCCAATACTTGTTCCCAATGCTAGTGCTTGTTGTTGGTTTCCACGGTGGTTTCCTTCTTTCAGCTGTTCTAGCAGGTGCCGCGCTTCTAATGATGATCTTTGTTCGCAAAGGCCTTGTTGAAGCAAGTGCTGAAATCGATCAACAACCAGTAAGCACGAAAAACTGGGCGGCGTTCCTTGGTCTTTCTGCAGCAATGATTGGCTTGGTATTCTTCATGTTCTCTAACATGGATATTGGCCAAAACATCGTTTACGCAATTGGTGGTGCAGCGATCGTCTACTTTGTTTCTTTGATGCTGAAATCGAAGAAGTCAGACATGCTGAAAATGGGCACTATCTTAATCATCACATTCCTAACTACATGTTTCTTCGTGTACTACGGTCAGATGATGACATCGATGACAATGGTAGCGATCAACACAATGCGTGGTGACCTATTTGGCTTCATCCCTGTTGCTCCAGAAGCTTCGATGGCAATGAACCCACTATGGTGCATGGTCGCTGGCCCAATCATCGCGGGTATCTTCTCTAACCTAGAAAAGAAAAACATCAACTTCTCTACCGCTACCAAAGTAGGTTTCTCGTTCATTCTAACGGCTATCGCTTTCGGTATCCTTACGATGGCAGTAACTACCGTTGGTGATGATGTTCTGATTCGCCCAGAAGTGTTCCTAGCTATTCACTTCTTCCTAGCATTTGGTGAAGTGATTGTTGGTTCCATGGTTGTGGCGTTCATTCTGTCTGTTGCACCTAAGCACATCGAGAACTTCTCAGTGAGCTTGTTTTCTGTTGCAATCGCTCTTTCAGGCATTGTTGGCGCGGTATTCTCGACGTCTATTGCACTAGAGAAAGGTCAACAAATCACGCAAGAGATCGTACAAACGGTTTACGGCGATTACTTCCAAATGCTTACCGTTTTAGCGGTAGTAATGGTGGGTATCGCAATGGCTGCATCGTTCATTATTCGTAAGATGCTAGAAGCAGCGAAAGCGGCTGAAGAAACGATTGAGCTAGAGCAAGCAAACAGCTAATTCTGCTCACGTTAACCCGCTCTAATACATCAAGCCCTTTAGTTTTCTAAAGGGCTTTTTTGTTGAGGTTGTTGCCAATATAGATCAGAGCATTCAAGTTACGTTGCGCCTGTGTAAATAAAAGTAAATGATAACTATTAGTATTGAGTGTTTTCTGGTTCAGGATTATGATGTGGAAATCAAAATCTAAGAGAGCCTTATATGAGCAAGCCTAGTCCTATCACATTAACCGTTACTCAAACCTCAACCATTACTCCAAACATGCAGCGTCTAACGCTTAGCGGTGAGGGATTAAGTAAGTATCCAACAGAATGTGCTGGCGGCTACATCAAGCTTTTATTCTCGCCATTAGGCACAACCGATTTAAGCCAACTGAGTGAAGGTGAGCGTCCAACCATGCGCACCTACACCATTCGACAATACAACCTTGTAGAAAAGTGGATTGAGGTAGATTTCGTTCGTCACATCACCACAGATTTGCAATGTGGCTTTGCCGCACGCTGGGCAATGAACGCAGAAGTGGGTGACACGATTTCAGTGGCTGGCCCAGGTTTGATTCAAGGGCTAAATCTTGAGTCTGACTGGTTCTTCTTAGTGGCAGACATGACGTCACTGCCTGCGCTTTCTGCAAAAGTGAAAACACTTCCAGAAACAGCAACGGGCCATGCTGTCATTCAGATTAATTCGGCAGCAGATAAGCAAACACTTGAAGTCCCTCAAGGGATCAAGGTCACTTGGTTAATTGAAGATGAAACTGAAGAAACACTTTCACAGACGGTTCGCAATTCAGAATGGTTAGACGGTCAGGTTTCGATTTGGACAGCGTGTGAATTTGAAAGCATGCGTGAACTAAGACAGTACTTCCGAAACGAAAAAGAAGTCGCCAAAGAGAACATCTACATCAGCAGTTACTGGAAACGTGGCGTGACTGAAGATGGTCACAAAGTATTGAAACAACAGGATGCTAAGGCGCTCGCTGGCTAAAGTTGATTCTCGAATCCTAAAACGCCCTTACCGAAATTCATCTCGTTAAGGGCGTTTTTAATTCTAACGCAAAAGCTCAAACTTCCAAAACCTCAAGATGATTCTTAAGTCAGTGAGATAACTAAACCAACTATGATAAAAATGACGCCTACACCGCGAGTCATGTGCCACTTTTCCTTTAAAAAGTAGATCCCCATCACTACGCCGAAGATGATACTTACTTGCCTAAGTGCCACAACCAAGCTGACGTTCTCTGTCATAGTCATCGCAAATAACACCAAACCATAAGTCGAAGCCATCATGATGCCGGCCACTGTGGCTTTCTTTCGCAGTATCCAAGCATTAGTAAACTCGATTCTTTGGTTGGTTACCAATAACCAAACACTCAGCGGAATCACAATCGCCCAAAACTGAATGCCTAAATAGAAAACCGCTGTGTGCTTATTGGTAATGCTAGGTGTGCTAATAGGCTCCAATAATAGAAGCGCCTCTTTATCAATAATGGAGTAACCCGTTGTACCTATCGCGGCGATTAACGCCCACAACACACCAAGGTTAAGGTAAGCCTTAAGCCTCAACTCAGAGAATTGTTTAAGCGGCACAAACAAACAACCCAATGTAATCAGTGCAAATCCAATCCATTGATTCGGTGACAGTTCATAGCCAATCAATACGGTACCCAAGCCAACCATTAACACCGGTAGTGCTCGTGCCATTGGATAGATCACACCGATATCAGCTTGTTTATAGGCAGCACCCAACCCAATCAAATAAACGATTTGGCAAATCCCACTCAAGAAAACCAATTGCCAAAATGGAAGTGAGATATTTGATAGCCCTACACTGTGAACATACCAAATCAGATATGGCGTCAATATCGCTGCGGCAGCAACCCCAGAGGCTAAGAAGAAAGACGAGCCCGATCCTTGATTAGATTTACCTAAAACATTCCAACCCGCATGAAGCAAAGCCGAAATGATCACGATGATGATGGCAGAGAATTCCATTTCATTCCTAAATTGATAACTGATAAGAACAGTCGCTGAAAACAAGGGATAAAAAAGGCCTCCAGATAAGAGACCTTTGATCGTTTCACTTAGGCACGCTACAAAATTGCAGGTGCCAACCAATACGATGCGCGTTCTAGCTTTATGACTAGCGTTCTAATTGGCAGGTTAGCTTTCCAACTAGCTGAGAGATTAACGTTCTAGCTGCGCGATTGACTCAATACTGATCGCGTCGTGACGCCAATATTCAATATCGCAGTCAATCAAATCACCGTTTTGATTGTAGTTAACACGCTCAACCACCATCGCTGGAGAGCCAGAAGTCGCACGCAGGGCTTGCGCCGTTTCACCCAATAAAGACGTTGTGCTCACGCGATAGCGGATCTTCTGATAGACCACACCAAAGTGTTCGCGGTAGATGTCAGTCAAGGATTTAGACAAATCGTAATCAAGCAAGTTAGGAAACAACTCAGGTCGAATGTAGTTCGTCACATACACAACCGGCCTGTCTTCAAGGTAACGAACTCTGTCTACTCGATAAACATCCGAAAAAGGTTGAAGCTCAAGAAGCCTAGTTGCTTCCTTGGTTGCTAACATACCTTTTGCCGCGACCAACTCTGTTTTCGGCTTACGATTCTGTGACAAAGCCATATTGGTGAAGTTTAGCGTTTGCGTTGGATCATAACGAAGCGGATCCGGTGAGATAAACCAACCACGTCGGTCTTCTCGATAAATGCGCCCTTCCGCTTCAAGTGAAGACAAAGCTTCGCGCAACGTAACTCGTGTCGTATCAAACGATTCAGCCAGCTTACGTTCTGCAGGCAGCTTCTGTCGTGGCGTTAACATCCCCGACTCTATCTGTTCTACGATGACGTCTTTAATTTTTACGTACTGCACTTAATTTCCTTTCATTCTTGTTCTTGTCGTCAGCCATTCCTTGGCCAACTGCAATATAAATTGGTTCGCTAACGTTTACGCCAAGCTTGGGTGCGCTTCTCGAATAACTTGTTGATTAACATATGAATCAACTTCGCACTTGCCGCAGATATCATGATCATCACCGCCATGGCGGCCGCTGCACCGGTCTGCCCCGCATCGTCCATGTTCAATACTGAAACTGACGCAGGTATCGTATCGGTAGAATACAAGAATACTACCGCAGATGTCGTGGTAAGTGCATTAATAAACAGGTATGTCGCAATATCTAAAATCGCAGGCAGACAAACGGGCACCGTCACCTTAAAGAACAACTTGTATTGCGGTAGGTTAACTGAGGCCGCAGTTGCTTCAATTTCGTCAGGTAACTGCTTTAATGCCGTTAACGCCGTCATGTGTCCTACCGTGTAATAATGAACCACGGTATTGATGACCAAGAACGCCATCGTGCCATACAAGAAGTTAAGTGGGTTACTCAAGTCATTAAAGTAGAAGATATATCCCAAACCTAACACCATCCCCGGAACCGCCATCGGCACAACACTGAGCATCTGCATTGCCTGACGAACTGGACCGAACGCTCTGCCTTTCTCAATGCAGTACGCACCTAGGAAAATCAGAACCGTACCGATAATAGCAGTCCAAGCACCGAGCGTTAGAGAGTTGAAGAACGGCGTCCAACCATAGGTACTCATCTCCGCGAAATTGTAGTTATTCAACGTGAGCGCTTTGTTCCAAGGCCAGAACGTAACCATAGAGCCGTATATCGCCATACCCAGCACGATAACCACAGCAGCAGAGATGATGGAACAATAAAGGAAACACAAGCCATCACGCATCGTATTTGGCTCTGGTTGGTACGCGACAGATCGAGTATCAAACAAGCTCTTCTGTTTCTTTTGAACCCAGCGATCCACGGTAAACGCGAGTAATGCTGGCAACAGCAATAAAATACTGGTCACTGCACCCATAGAGAAATTCTGTTGCCCTACCACTTGTTTAAAGATGTCAGTCGATAGAACGTTGTAGCTGCCACCAATCACCTTTGGCACACCAAAGTCACAAACCACCAGCGTAAACACTACGATCAGAGTGCTGATCAAGCCATATTTTGCCGCAGGTAATGTCACCATGAAAAAGGTTTTGAACGATGAAGTATTGAGTGCGCGTGCCGCCTCATAAAGACGCGCATCGGACGTTCTGAGTGAGGTAGTCAGAATCATCAAGGCGTGGGGAAACGTCCAGAATATTAAGCCTAATGAAATACCAATCAAGCCGTATACCGAGTTGCCCCCTAACACTTCTTTGGCGATACCTTGATTACCAAATAAGAAGATCAGACTGATCGCAGGAAGCAAAGAAGGAGCTAGAATCGGCGCTGAGCCCAACACCTGAAAAAGCCCCTTAAAAGGCATGCATGAACGAGTCAACGCATAGGCATAACCAAACGCTAATGCGCCAACGACAACCGTTACTAGCAGACCCAAAGTGAAGGTGTTACCTACTGATTGCCAAAGGCTTTGAGAAGAAAAGTAGGTGGCGAAGTTTTGTAAACCTACAAAATCGCCATCTGCATTCTGAACGCTTTTCTTCAACATTGCCCAAAGTGGCATCAGAATGAATAGCGTCATGACTACGGACAAAAATGCCAAAAGCCCAAATAGAATTACGTTGTCTTTACTTAAGCGAGCAACGAAAGGTTGCATTCGTCGTTGAATAAGCAGCTTAGATTCCATCATTTGAGTCAATTCCATGATTGTTACGCAGCCTCGTCTTTCATCGCTTGTAAGCTTTCAGAGGGATAAGCTCTCAGGCCTTCTTCATCAAACGCTACGTAACGAATATCGCTGCGACGCAGTTTCAATCGATTGAACTCTTTGACTGACACATCAACGATGATCTCTTTCGCCGTTGAATCATGTTGTAATTCGCACTCAACTCGATAGAAAGCCCCTAGGAACTCGCTCGATACGATTCTGACTGGCAAAGACTCGTTAAAACGATCAACAAACTGAATTTGTTCTGGACGCACCGCGATATCAAAACGATCGCCATGCTTTGGGGTCATGTTATCTAGAACTGGCAACGGTAACATCGACTCAGCAATGCGTATTTTACCCTTGGCAGCAACAGAAGCTTGAATGAAGTTCATGCTACCAACGAATTCAGCGACAAAGCGGCTGACTGGGTTTTGATAGATTTCTTGCGGAGCACCCACTTGTTCGATAACACCATGATTCATGACCACAATGCGATCGGCCATGGTTAAAGCTTCATCTTGATCATGAGTCACCATGATGGTGGTGATGCCTAACTTACGCTGCAATTGACAGATCTCGTCACGCAGATGTGTTCTTACTTTCGCATCAAGCGCAGAGAGCGGTTCATCGAGGAGTAGCAAACCTGGAGACAATGCCAAGGCGCGAGCAAGAGCAACACGTTGCTGTTGTCCACCAGACAGTTGATTCGGGTATTTTTGGCCAGATGTTGGTAAGCCAATGGTTTCTAACCAAGACTCTACCGCTTCCAGAGCTTCTTTAGTCGACATCCCTTGGTTCTTCAAACCAATCGCGATGTTCTCTTCTACCGTCAGATTAGGAAACAGAGCATAAGACTGGAATACAATGCCAAAATCGCGCTTCTCAGGAGGTAGGAAGGTCGTATCCGTTCCATTTTGCTCAATCGAGCCTGAGGTCGGTAAATCCAGTCCTGCAATCGCACGTAGTAGTGTCGTTTTACCGCAGCCAGATGGGCCAAGGAAGCAAACGAACTCACCTTTATCGATCGATAGGGAGATGTCCTTTAACGCTGTAAATTGGCCAAATTGCTTTACAACGTTTTCAATATTCAAATAAGTTTGGTTGCTCATACTACAGCACTCTTTAAATGGTATATACCAAATTTAAACTTTGAATATTGCAGTTGAGTGACAAATTTATAGAAGCTAAGTGACAGTTATATTGCAGAAATAAAATTCATTCTAGCGGAGGATGACGCGAATTAAACAAACCCGAGTGTTCAATAACTTACAGCAAAGGGTTGCCGTTCGAGAAGTATTTAACAATAAAAGATATTTAACAATAAAGGGTATTCGACGATGAAAGCCAATGTACTTTTCACCGCCGAATATCAATGATTGCTTATGGCTATACCTCTTGCTCCTAAGCTCAGTGCACCGCACACCACGGAATAGAATCTGTTCGAGTGCTTAAGCGTTCATGTGGATTAACTAAGTGAGGGCGGTCAGCCAATTCATAGTGTGGTAAGTCGTTGATTGACTCGCCACCTTGCTGCTGACTAAACGCGCTATGGTACTCCCTAGCCCACTCTTTTAGGCCAACGAACTTCCCATATGGATGGTTAGGCAGACCTAAAATCTTAGCTGTATATTGACCAGACTCTTCCGTTAATTCAATGCCGACCGCATTCGGAATATTGAGCCTTTTCGCCACACATGCAGGAACGAATGAAACAACGGCAGATAAGATGACCATCGGCTGATCTTGTGTTTTTGACGACCAACTCTCACGCATAACTTGAGGGAAGATCTTGCTCAGAACTTTGCGGTCGATGCACTCCTCTAATAAATCACACACCTCTCGGTGTGTTTTATTGCTGAGTGGACGAGTAACAAACGTAAGATAAGCCTCTTCATTAAGAATCCCTTGAACATACAACGTCATCAACCGGCGTTCTTCGTTCAAAAAACTAGGATCATTAACCAAGCCTTTCTCAACCAAAAATTCGTTCCAAATCATGGCACTATTACCGTCCATGAGTGTTTCTTCTAGATCAAATACATACAGAGGGGTCGTCATATCAATTCTCACTTCAAATCAAATTTCACTTCGAACTCAGCTCTTGCTTAAAAACCAACTTTGTTTCAAATCTACTGTTACTTCCAAAACGACTTAGACTTAACTGGCAATGATCAATCTAAACCACGTATTTACTCCACCTTGTCGGCTTTACCTGCCGCACCCGCCAACTTTGCCAATTGCTTATCCAGCCACAAAGGCGTGTTTCCAGAATCTTCCGCGTTCTCTTTTCTTCGTACCGCATCCCGAACCATCATGGCTCCTACCCAACGGAATGGCTCTGGTGGAAAATGCCCAAGGGGTCCTTTGGTTAACCCACAACACGTCCAAGCATTGTCGGTTCCGAGTACCATGGATGACAGAATCTTTCCGCCCATACGAGTTTGAGCAACGCCATTACCTGAGTAACCGAGCCCATAATAGATGTTGTTTTGGCCTTTTAGATTACCGAAAAATGGCAATCCTGTGACGGAACGATCTGAACCACCCGACCAGTTGTAATCGAATTCACTTTGCTCAAGTTTAGGGAACAATTTTTGGAAGGATTGATTGAGAATCGGAAGATAATTGGAGGTTTGATTGAACATACTTTCGACTTGATTCGCAAATGAGAATTTATTGCCGCCTTTGCCCAACATGAGCCGTCCATCTTGGGTGTCTCGGTAGTAATGAACAAAGATTCGAGAATCGACCACCGCGGCTCCTTTCTCAGGGCCAAACTGCTTGAGCTTTTCAGGGATAGGCTTAGTGACAACCATATCTGATGAAACAACCACAATGCTGCGTTTGAACTCTTTGAAGTGATCGAGCATCCACGCATTGAGCGCCAAAATAACTTTATCGGCAAAGACAGATCCGCCCTTAGTTTGGATGCGAGCCGGAGAGCCGTAATCGAGCGAAGTCATCTCTGTGTTTTCATGAATTTCGACACCTAGATCAATAGCAACTCGGCGTAAGCCTCGAGCCAATAAAGCGGGTTGCACACTGCCCGCGGCTTCTGAGTAATAACCTTCAATATGACGATCTGACCCCGCTTTATCAGGCAATGACTGATCGCACTTCTTCCAACTATTGATACCTTGCTTGATCAACTCATTAACGACTGGCTCCATTCCACCCTTTTGCGCTTCATTGGTCGCCGTGTAATAAGTACCGCTGCGATACAGGTGCGCATCAATATTGTGTTCGTTACAGAAAGCTTCGATCTCGTAAATGACCTTTTCAGACTCCTTAACCAGCCATTTCGCCTGCTCTCTTCCATAGAGTTTTTTCAGCGTTGGATACTTTGTCGACCACGTCAGCATACAGCCACCGTTAGCGCCAGAAGCACCGCTGCCACACAAACCTTTTTCGACCACCACAACGTGCTTTTGAGGCTGTTGCTGTTTGATTAAAATCGCCGTCCATAAACCAGTGTAACCACCGCCAACAATAGCGATATCACAGTTAACGTCTTTTTGAAGCGGTTTAGCGGATTCTAGCCCCGCGTTGATGTTGCCAAACTCCTGTTCCAATGCTTGCTTGAACCAATATGCGTAGTGCTTTTTCATTTGTTGTACCTTACTTAAAACCTAAAGGCGTAAAACTAAAAAAGGAAGACCGAAGCCTTCCTTTACTGATTTCTAACTTCTAATGAGCTGCATATCTATTGGACTACGTGTCTAATAAGCTCAGTAGATAATTAACTAGAAGCTCATGAACTAAAAAGCTCAACAGATTAAGATTTTGGCTCTGATTTAGCGTCAAACTTCTCAGACCATGTTTTCAGAACATCTGCACGTTCACTGCCCATACGAGCGAAGTCCATTTTTGCCATGTTCTTCTCTACGTTCGGGAAATTCTCGGCTTTACCTGTAACATCTTGGTGGCCAACAACTGGGTACATTTCGATGTAAAGTTCATTCGCTGCTTTAGAGATAGACCAATCGATAACTCGTTGCGCTGCATCCGAAGGCTTAACAAGACCTACCGCTTCAGATTCCCAACCGATACCTTCAGGCGTAATCACAGAAAGTGGCGCACCTTGAGTTTTTAGCTTCGCACCGCGGCTCGCCATAGAAATACCGATAGCCACTTCACCCATACCGGCTTGAACACATGGCTTCGAACCTGAGTGCGTGTAATGAGCAATGTTTTGGTCTAGCTTCTGCATGTAGTTCCAACCTTGGTCTTCGCCCATGTTCTGTAACCAAGCTGAAACCTGCATGTAGCCCGTACCAGAAGACGCTGGGTTTGGCATCGCAATGTGGCCTTTATAGATAGGCTTCGTTAGGTCATCCCAAGATTTAGGTGCAGGTAAGTTAAGTTGTTTGGCTACCACTTCGTTGAAACAAACTGCATTGAAGAATGCGTCATTGCCATACCAAGCTTGAGTAGATTGTGGGTCATTAAGGTGTGCACGCAACGCTTCTACACCTTGAGGTGTGTAAGGCTTGAGAATGCCCTCTTCTTTAAGCAAAGCCATAGAAGAACCCGCAAGACCCCATACTACTTCTGCACGAGGGTTGTTTTTCTCAGCCAATAATTTCGCCGTCATGATCCCGGTAGAATCACGCACCCATTTGATGTTGATGTCTGGGTTTTCACTTTCAAATGCGTTTTTGTACTTCGCTAAAATGTCAGTTTCAAAAGCGGTGTAAACCGTCACTTCCTGTGCTGCATAAGCATTACCAGCTAATAGAGTAACTAATGCTGCAAGTGATCCTTTCATAAAACGGTTTTTCATCATTTTCTCCAGTCAGGCTCAATGCCAAGGTTAGAAGTTAGAAGCCTTAAAAAGCACCTATATCCATAAATTCATTTAGGTTGTTAGCACACACTCTCAACTTGGTATGTACCAGATAACGAGTATTAACCTAATCGACTTTTGTGACGGTTAAATGAACAAAAAATGGCAGTTTCAAGATCGAAAGCTTTCTCAAGATAAGTGACAGATTTGAATATGAAGCTTTTGTGAAAATGATGTTTAGGCTATTTACGACCGTTTAAATTGGTTGTTAAAGTAGCCCTGAATATTGGTATAGTCCAAAATGACAATCACGAGAATTGAACATGAGAAACGAATACTTACTACTGACACCGGGTCCTCTATCTACTTCTGAAACCGTTCGCCAAGCGATGCTAAAAGACTGGTGTACTTGGGATGATGAATACAACAAAGACGTTGTTGAAGTGATTCGTAGCAAGCTAGTGACTTTAGCCACCAAGCAACCGGGCTACACAAGCGTATTAATGCAAGGTAGCGGTACGGCTTCAGTTGAAGCAACGATTGGTAGTGTTATCTCTAACAGCGGTAAGCTTCTGGTTGTTGATAACGGCGCGTATGGTGCTCGTATTGCTCAAATCACAGAATATTTAAACATTCCATGCCATGTCGTTTCTCCAGGTGAAACATCACAGCCTGACTTGAACGAAATGGAAACGGCATTGGCCATGGATTCAGACATTACTCACGTGGCGATTGTGCACTGTGAGACCACCACTGGCATGCTGAATCCAATTGAAGAGATTGCCAAATTGGCAAAACAACACAACAAAACCGTCATTCTTGACGCGATGTCGAGCTTTGGCGGTATTCCTATGGATATTGCTGACTTAGGTATCGATTACATGATCAGCTCAGCAAACAAGTGCATTCAAGGTGTACCTGGATTCGGCTTTGTTATTGCTAAACAATCGGATCTCGAGAAGTGTAAAGGCCAAGCTCGATCATTAAGCCTTGATTTGTTTGACCAATGGCACTGCATGGAAAGCAACCATGGTAAATGGCGCTTCACCTCTCCGACTCACACGGTACGTGCTTTCTACCAAGCCCTACTTGAACTAGAACAAGAAGGCGGCATTGAAGCTCGTCACAATCGCTACCAAACCAATCAAACCACATTGGTTACTGGCATGCGCTCTCTTGGTTTTGAACCACTGCTTAATGATGACCTTCATTCACCTATCATCACCTCTTTCTACTCTCCAACTCATAGTGATTACCAATTCAAGGAATTCTATGATCGTTTGAAAGAACAAGGTTTTGTGATTTATCCGGGCAAGGTTTCAAACGCAAACTGCTTCCGTATCGGCAACATCGGTGAGGTTTACCCGTCAGACATTGAAGCCCTCATTGGTGCGGTGAAAAACGCTATGTACTGGGACATCAAATAATGACGACGACCAATCAAGAGCCAGTTCTGAAAGCGACGCACTTTCGAAGCGAAGGCGATGTGAACACCACGCCAGCGCGTGAGAAATGGAATGAGTCGCTAAACGATGATGCGACACAAGTGATGTTAAAGCGTGACTCTGACGTGTTTCTTCATCAAGCGATGTCAACGCCTTGTCTAGACACACTTGAAGCCGCTGAAGGCATCTATATTCAAGATGCGACGGGCAAGAAATACATGGACTTTCACGGCAACAATGTCCATCAGTTAGGTTATGGCCACCCACACATCATCAATAAAGTGACTCAGCAAATGGCGTCATTGCCGTTTTCACCGCGTCGCTTTACCAATGAAACTGCCGTTCAATGCGCAGAAAAGCTTACGCAGATCTGTGGTGGCGATTTAAACCGTGTTTTGTTTGCGCCAGGTGGTACATCGGTTATCGGTATGGCACTCAAACTGGCTCGACATGTCACCAACAACTTCAAAGTCGTTTCATTGTGGGATTCCTTCCATGGTGCGTCGCTGGATGCAATTTCAGTGGGTGGTGAAGCCTGTTTCCGCGAAGGTATGGGGCCGTTAATGGCTGGCGTAGAACGTATCCCACCAGCAGTCTCTTATCGTGGTGCTTTCCCCCTTAATGGCTCTATATCGCTTCACGGGCAAAGCGCAGGCGATAACAATGAGACTGCATGTGATGTGCACTATGCCGATTACCTTGAGTACGTCATTGAAAAAGAAGGTGGCATTGGAGCCTTCATTGCTGAAGCAGTTCGCAACACCGACGTTCAAGTGCCAAGTAAGGCTTATTGGAAGCGCATTCGTGAGATCTGTGACAAACACAACGTCATGTTGATCATCGACGACATCCCAAATGGCATGGGGCGTAGCGGCGAGTGGTTCACTCACCAATCGTTTGATATCGAACCTGACATCCTATGTATCGGTAAAGGTTTTGGCGGCGGCTTGGTTCCAATTGCAGCCATGGTCACCAAAGATAAATACAACACGGCAGCGCAAGTATCACTGGGTCACTACACCCATGAGAAAAGCCCTATTGGCTGCGCGGCAGCACTGGCCACCATGGAAGTGATTGAACAAGAAAATCTACTTGAAAAAGTGCAAGCAGACAGCGTATTCGTGCGTGAACAACTGCTTCTAATGAAAGAGAAATACCCAGTCATTGGTGACGTGCGCGGCATCGGGCTGCTATGGGGGGTTGAGTTGGTCACCGACCATATCACCAAAACCCGAGCGTTCGATGAAGCAGAAGCCGTACTTTACCAATGCCTGAACGATGGCCTGAACTTTAAGGTGTCACAAGGTAACGTGATTCAGTTGAGCCCACCATTGATCATCAGCCGCAGCGAACTAGAAGTCGCTCTGTCTGTCTTCGAAAAAGCGATAGCAAAAGTCTGCAAAGATTTTGAATATCTTTAATTCATTCTCTAAATCAACATTTTAACCAATAACCTAAAACAATCATTCGTCCTTCCAATAACTTGAACTGGGAAGTGACACACAATAGGACACGATTATGAACACAACATCACCTATCCAAGCGGTTATCTTTGACTGGGCTGGCACTATCGTTGATTTCGGCTCGTTTGCTCCAACCAGTATTTTTGTTGAAGCATTCAAGCAAGGTTTCGACTTTGATATTGTTCTAGCAGAAGCACGTGAACCTATGGGTATCGGCAAATGGGATCACATCCAAGCGGTGGGTCGAATTCCAGCTGTTGACGCTCGTTGGAATGCTCAATTCGGGCGCTCAATGACCAGTGAAGACGTTGATGCGATCTACGCGGCATTCATGCCTCTTCAGAAAGCAAAAGTAGCAGACCACGCAGCACCAATTTTAAACGCCATTGAAGTGGTAAATAACCTAAAAGAGAAGAATGTAAAAATCGGCTCTTGTTCTGGTTACCCACGTGAAGTGATGGACGTACTGATTCCAGCTGCAGCAGATTACGGTTATCTTCCTGACAACGTAGTAGCGACTGATGACTTACCGCAAGGCGGTCGCCCCGCTCCATTCATGGCGCTTAAAAACGCCATTGACTTAGGTGTGACGAACGTCGCTGCGTGTGTGAAAGTGGATGACGCTGCTCCAGGTATCGATGAAGGCCACAACGCAGGCATGTGGACAGTAGGCCTTGTACTATCGGGCAACGAAGCAGGCTTAACCTACCAAGAATATGTGGATGCCGACGAAGCGACACTTGCAGCTGCACGAGAAAAAGCAAGCATTAAGCTAAACAAATCAAACCCGCACTACCTGATCGATACTATTGCCGACTTACCTAGCGTGATCGCCGATATCGAGAAACGTTTACTATCGGGTGAGCGTCCATAAACAAAGTCGAGCTACTCGCATGATGTAAAGTGCGCGAAAAACATCTCTGATCGTTCTAATTCAAATCCCTATCCAATCATGTACTCATTCGAGTTAAACATATTGGGTGGGGATTTTTGCTTTATAAGCATGATAAAGAGCAAGTTTTTGACCTATTCCCCTTTGAGCCACTGGTAAATGGACGAGGCTAGGCTATAGCTTAAATATAAGCATTCCAACAAATGATAAAATCAACAATAAAGGCATCTTAAATATATAATTTTTAACAATTTCATTGACTCCAATACGCAATCAGATTAACAATATAAGTACTGAGAAAGAAATAGGTTCACCTGAACCAACACCTTGATTTACTTATTATAAGCAGTGTCGTAACTCAATAAGTGATCGTTTTACTGGTAAGTTCAGATAAAAATAAGAGTTAATCCAAGGAAAAGATTATGAAAAAATTGTCAAAAATCATGTGTGCTGTTGTAGCCGCTTCAGGCTTAGCAGCAGCTCCTTCTATTGCTGCAACGACTTACGTGGGTGCAAAAGTGGGCGTGGGCTGGCTAGACAGCGCATGCGTAAGCGGTGAAAAGTGTGATGATGATGCAATTGGTGCTGGCATCTACTCTGGTTACAATTTTAATGACAAGTTTGGTATTGAGCTAAGCTCAGACTTCCTTGGCGACTACAAGACAAGCTTTTCAAAGAACGGCACAACAGCTGCGTTCAGCGATCCACTGATCGCAATCTCTCTAACTCCAATGTACCGTCTACCAGTACAACAAGAGTTTGACGTATTCTTCAAAGCGGGGCCTGCATACATTTCACACGGTGGCGAAGATGACGTTGTTCTTTCTGCTGGTATCGGTGTAGAGAAGCAACTGTCTTCTGATTGGGCATTACGTGTTGAATACCAATACTTTGATGATTTCGACGACAACTTCGTTCAAGACCTAAACTCGAACCTACTTTCTGTTGGTGTTAGCTACAACTTCGGTACAGGTAACACAACTGCATCAGCGGCTGCAGCAGCAGCTTCTGCAGTAGCAGTGACTCAAGCGCCATCTGAGTCAATCACAGAGCCAGCAGTTGTTGTTGAAGAGAAAACAACAGTCGTTGTGACTAAAGCGCAAACAGAGAGCTACTCTCAAGAAATGTTCGCGACTAACAGCACTGAACTGTCTACAGACGGTAAGATTGCACTACAACCATTGGTTGAAGTACTTAAAGCTCACCCTCAATCAAACGTTGTTGTTGTTGGTCACACTGACTCAACAGGTGCAGCTGAATACAACATGATGATCTCTAAGAAACGTGCTGCTGCAGTCGCTGCACACATCGAAGAGCAAGGCATTGCTGCTGACCGCATCACTGCAACAGGTGAAGGCGAAGAAAACCCAGTTGCATCGAATGATACAGCTGAAGGCCGTGCTCAAAACCGTCGTGTTGACGCAACGATCCCTGGTTTTGAATACCAGCAAGAAGTGAAAGTTGAAGAAGTTATCGTAGAAGCTGCCGAATAATAGCACTCTACCTTAGCTAAAATAATAAGGGCGGAGCACTTGAAAGTGCTCCGCCCTTTTCTTCATCTGGCTCTGCCTATAAACCGTAAGCATTAAGCCTTAAGCCGCAAAAATCAGCCTCATACCTGCTGTACAATCAGCAGACTAGATGATTTCCCAGCTGTGGGTCATCTCTACGCCCGCGCCCAGCATTAGGCATACTGAACAGTATTTCTCTAACGAATCCGCACAGACCTTAGCAACCAACTCAGGATCAAGGTTGTCACCAGATACTTCAAAATGAATATTAATCACAGTGAAGATTTTTGGCGCCGTTTCACGACGTGTGGTTTCAAGTTTTGCATTACAGCCTGTGATGTTCTGGCCTGCCGATTTCAAACCATCTACGACATCAACAGAGCTACAACCACCAGCGGCCATCAGCACCATCTCCATAGGGCTTGGCGCTGTAGCACCACCGCTTCCGTCCATAACGATAGAATGGCCTGATTGAGATTGACCTAGGAATTTAAAGCCTTCGACCCATTTAACTTCTGCTTGCATGTTGTTCCTTAGATGTACGAAAACCGTCATCATTATTTGGTATTTTAATCAATGCCTACACCCTACTACTGGCAGCATTTATGAGCAAGATTTCTGTTTGAGATATTTATTTCATGAATTGTGCAATTTTTTCCATCTAAAACCTGTCTCTATTCGTACATTCAAAATCGAATGAAAAGAACGTCAAGATGAGGTATCTATGAATAAATTATCTAAAATATTGGTATCACTCGTGGTTGCGCTACCACTGATTTCGCTGTTTGTGAGCCAGACTGGCACTGCCAATACAATGGATAAAACGGCGAATTCAGGCAAAAGTGAAATCGCGACACTGGCCGGTGGTTGTTTTTGGTGTACAGAATCCGATCTGGAGAAGTTGACTGGCGTCACCGATGTTATCTCTGGGTATTCTGGTGGTGAATTAGAAAATCCAACCTACAAACAAGTTTCATCAGGTAAGTCTGGTCACATCGAAGTGATCAACGTGACTTATAACCCTGATGTGGTGAGTTACGAACAGGTGCTTGACCAATTCTTCAGACACATGGACCCAACTGATGACAAAGGTTCATTCGTTGACAGAGGCCCACAATATCGACCTGCGGTTTTCTATCATAACCAAGAGCAAAAAGACGTCGCTCAGAGCTTCATGATGGAAATCGATAAGGCTCAGATCTTTGGTGAACCACTAAAAACTGAACTGATTAAGTTTGAAAAGTTCTGGCCAGCAGAGGATTACCATCAAGATTATTACAAGAAGAGCAAGGTTCGTTACAACTACTACCGCTACGCTTCTGGTCGTGATCAGTACCTAGATAAAGTCTTCGGTGATGATAGAAAAGAAAACCCGAAAACGATCCGTCAGATCATCGATGGTAAGAATGCGACAGCCAATGCTAAGACATACAGCAAGCCGTCTGATGCAGAGATCAAAGCGTCTCTAACTTCACTGCAATACGATGTGACACAAGACGACGCAACAGAGCGCCCGTTTGACAACAAATACTGGGATAACAAGCAAGAAGGTATTTACGTCGACATCGTAACAGGTGAGCCTTTGTTCTCTTCAAAAGACAAATACAAATCAGGTACAGGTTGGCCGAGCTTTACACAGCCAATTAGCGAGGCTTATGTCGTAACGACTACTGACTACAAGCTGCTTTACCCAAGAACAGAGGTTCGCAGTAAATTTGGTGACTCTCATCTAGGACATGTCTTTAAAGATGGTCCAAAGCCAACAGGTTTACGCTACTGCATGAACTCAGCCGCTATGCGCTTTATCCCAGCAGATAAATTGGCTGAAGAAGGCTACGAAGAATATATTGAAATGTTCGAAGGCTAAGAGCTAGCAGCTAACAGCTAACAGCTAACAGCTAACAGCTAAGAAATTAGAGCTACACCTATAACAACAAAGCCAGCATATCGCTGGCTTTGTTATTACTGACAAAATGTGATTCATTAACCTGTTAACGTTATTTAACCCGTTAGCACAGTATCTTCGGGATATTTCAACAAGGAAGGTTCTGGACGAGCCAACATGTACGCCAAAGTCAAAGGACCAATACGCCCGATTACCATCACGACAATCATGATGTATTTACCCGGTTCCGTTAGGTTTGCTGTTAGTCCTGCCGTTAGTCCGACGGTTGCAAAGGCAGAAATCACCTCAAACATCACTCGGTCAAATGCGGCTTTTTCAGTAAGCATTAACAAAAACATTGCGGTGGTTAATAATGCTCCACTAACCACAATAATCGCCAATGACTTTGTTACCGCTTGCCAAGTAACGGTGCGCTTAAACATCACGACATGCTTTTTCTGACGCAGGAAGGTCCAAGTCGCGACAAATGCAACCGCAAAGGTCGAGACCTTAATACCACCACCAGTCGAAGTTGAACCAGCACCAATCAACATCAGTACAATCATCACCAACAATGCAGGTTGCGTATACTGAGACAAATCGACACTGTTGAAACCGGCAGTACGAGCACTCGCCGATTGGAAAAATGCCGCTAACCACTGGCCTTGGATAGAAAGTCCTTCCATCGTTGCAGAGTTATTTCTCTCCAATAACCAAAACATAACCGTACCCACCAACAACAAAGTTGGTGTCGCGGTCAGCATGATCTTGGTGTGTAAGTGCAGGTGTTGGAAGCCTTTACGCCAGTTACTCGATAAATCGCCGACTACCGTGAAACCTAATCCACCAAAGATGAACAAGCCCGCTAAGGTAAAGATCACCAATGGATCATCAACAAAACTCATCATACTGTCTGAGAATAGCGCAAAGCCTGCGTTATTGAATGCAGATATAGCGTGGAAGAGTGCATAAAAGCTTCCCGTTGCCCATCCCATTTCTGGAACCCAACGGAAACAGAGCAACACAAAACCGACAAACTCCGCCACCAATGCAAAGATGATGATCTTCTTCACTAACTTACGCAGGTTAATCTTACGATCTTGCCCAAGCGCTTCTTTCGCCAATGCTTGTTGTTTAAGACTTAATCGGACACCAAACATATAGAGCAGTACCGCAGACAGGGTCATTTGACCTAACCCACCGACTTGCATCAAAAACATCAGCAAGATTTTGCCCGCCAAAGTGAAGTGATCACCCGTGTCGACAACGCCCAAGCCTGTCACACTGATTGCAGATGTGGCAGTAAACAACGCATCTGTAAAGCTAAGACCTGTCACAGAGAAGACTGGCAGCGTCAGCAAGATTGCAGAAGGGATAAGAACACCTAGGAAACTCGTAAGGATAATCTTCGGCTCAGAGCCTTTGCGTGGCTTTTTATCTGTATTGAGCGTGTAGAAAGTACCTTTTCGTTTCAACGAATTCATACGGTTACCTTATTACCAGTTACGTAACTTTCTAGACAAGGTATCTTTCGGACCAGCGATGATCACCACATCACCGATCTCTAAACTGACATCAAGTTCAGGGGCTTTGGTTAGGTTCGGGCCGCGCTTGAAGCCAAGTACTTCAACCCCTACCTCTTTGCACAACTTTAGGTCGCGAAGTTGCTTACCTAATAACTTTGAGCCAATAACAATTTCTGTCATCGCTAAGCCACTACCTAGGTCGATAAATTCAAGAACGCGTCGGTCCAACATCTTACGCGCAACTCGGATCCCCATATCTCGCTCTGGCATTATGATATGGTCAGCGCCAATCTTAGCTAAGATCTTGCCGTGAAACTTATCGTTCGCCTTCACCCAAACAGCCTTAGCGCCAGACTCTTTCACTACCAACGTCGTTAGAATGCTTGAGTTAACATCAGAGCCAATCGACACCATTACCATGTCGTAATCGTCAAGCCTTAACTCTTTTACCGTTTCTTCGCTCGTGCAGTTCGCAACAATCGCTTGTGAAACAAAAGCCGCCGCTTCTTTCACTCGCTCTTCATCAATATCGACGGCTAATACTTGCGCCCCTGAGCTTTGCAGCTCTTTGCAGACAGATAGACCAAAACGCCCCAAGCCGATAACTGCATATTGTTTGTCGCTCATTTGAAATCCTGTTTAGAAATTTTAATTACACGGGATAGCCAAAGCTACATTAGTTTCTATCTCAAAAAAAGTTAGTTTTTCGATAATAAGGTTATACTAGTGTCATAATCGCTTGATTTATAAAGGTAGAGAACAACTCCAATTTCTGCTAATTTCCAATTCATAATTTCTGCGGCAGCACACACAATGAATGAATTCATCACCCAAGTACAAACCTACATCAACCAGAGCCATAGTGATTGGGGCAACAGCGTCCTGTTCATCACTATTGCAAGCTTTTTCGCTTGGGTTGCTTGGCGAATTATCCATAATCGCCTAGAAATCTTAGTCAAAAGAACCCCATTTCATTGGGATGACCTTTTATTAGAAGCCTTAAAAACGCCAGTTAGTACACTACTTTGGTGTTGGCCTGGTACTGTGTCGCTCGGGTTGATTCTTCAAGACCAATTTGGCAATGAAATCAACTGGCTAAGAACACTTAAGCATATTCTGATTATATGTACCTTTGTTTGGTTCACTCTGAGAATGATCACGAACTCAGAGGCCTATGTTTTAAAGCAGAAGACCAGAGACGAAACCACCGTTCAGGCTATCGCGAAAGTCGCTCGCTTGTTCTTCATGGTGATGGGTGGCCTCACAATCATGCAGGCATTCGGCCTCAGCCTTTCAGGTTTGCTGACATTCGGTGGCGTGGGTGGCTTAATCGTCGGTTTGGCGGCTAAAGACTTACTGTCGAACTTCTTTGGTGGGATGATGATTTACTTCGACCGTCCTTTTAAAGTCGGAGATTGGATTCGCTCACCAGATCGTCAAATTGAAGGAACTGTTGAACGTATTGGCTGGCGCATGACCATCATTCGTACCTTTGATAAGCGCCCTTTGTACGTGCCAAATTCCGTGTTCAGTAACATTGTGGTAGAAAACCCATCAAGAATGCTGAACCGCAGAATCAATGAAACTTTTGGGCTTCGCTATCAAGATGCAAACAAACTGGCTCTGATTGTGAATGACGTAAAAGCCATGCTCGAAACGCACCCTGACATTGATGCTAAGCAGACGTTGATCGTTAACTTTGATAAGTTTGGCCCATCAACGCTCAACTTCTTTATCTACACCTTCACAAAAACGGTCAATTGGGTGAGATACCACGAAGTTAAACAGGACGTTCTATTACAAGTGTTAGCGATTATTCATAAGCACAATGCTGATATCGCCTTCCCAACACAAACACTTAAGATCGATCCTCAAGGTTTTAACGAAGCTCAAGCTATCGTCACTTCCAATCCAGAAGCTCATCAATAACTGCGCCGATATTGCTTATCGTTGAATCAATTTCTTGTTCATAAGTAAATTGGTTTGCGGTAAGTAAACTGGTTATCGATAAGCAAACAAGGTGAAGCGTGGTAACATAGTGCCAGTATTTTAATGCACCCAATTACCACTCTATGATTTTACCTGTCATTCTAGCTGGCGGCTCTGGTAGCCGCCTCTGGCCACTGTCTCGAGAGCTCTACCCTAAGCAGTTCCTCAACATTGCTGGCGAACAGTCAATGCTTCAGCAGACCCTTCAACGCCTGCAAGGCCTTGAAGGTCACCTAAATAGTAGTGAATGTGCTGATCCTTTAATCATCTGCAATGAAGAGCATCGCTTTATTGCTGCGGAACAAGCTCGATCGGCTAACATCCAACACAGTGGTATTTTGCTAGAGCCTGTCGGTCGAAACACGGCTCCAGCCATTGCATTAGCGGCATTACAAGCTTTAGGTAAATCAACCCATAATGAGCAAAATTCATCAGACCCGATCTTATTAGTACTGGCTGCTGATCATCACATCGCTAACACCTCTGAATTCCAACAAGTGATCAGTCGCGGTGTTGATTACGCGAAGCAAGGCAAACTGGTGACATTCGGCATCACACCCAACGCTCCAGAAACGGGTTATGGCTATATCAAACAAGGGGAACCTCTTTCCCCTCTCGTGCAAACTGATACCAATGCTAAAGAGCAGTCTGCGCATCATGCTTACGCTATTGAATGCTTCGTTGAGAAACCCGATCAAGCGACAGCAGCAGAGTACATTCGCTCAGAGCTGTACTTATGGAACAGTGGCATGTTCATGTTTAAAGCATCTCGCTACCTTGAAGAACTTGCTGAACATCACCCAGATATCTTAGCCGCTTGCAAACTCGCTCTTTCAAAGCAAAATACCGACCTCGACTTCATCCGTATCGACGCTGACGCGTTTAAAAACAGCCCAAGCGATTCTATCGATTATGCCGTGATGGAAAAGACCTCACACGCCGCAGTGATCCCGATGGATGTTGGTTGGAATGATATTGGCTCGTGGTCAGCTATCTGGGATGTCAGTGATAAAGATGAGCATAACAACGTCATTGAAGGTGATGTGTTAACCGTCGATTCTCAACACAACTACATTCATGCAGAAAATAAGCTGGTCGCGACGGTAGGCGTCGAAAACCTCATTATTGTCGAAACCAAAGATGCAATATTGGTTGCGAGTAAAGATAAAGTGCAGGGCGTGAAATCGATTGTTAGCCAACTGAATCAAGCAGGTCGAACTGAACACATTTACCACCGAGAAGTCTTTAGGCCTTGGGGTAAATACGATGTGATCGATCTAGGCAAGCGCGACAAAGTGAAGCGCATTACAGTCAACGCTGGTCATAGGCTTTCGCTGCAAATGCATCACCATAGGGCTGAACATTGGGTGGTAGTGGCAGGTACTGCGAAGGTAACCAACGACGATAAAACATATCTAATCGAAGAAGACCAATCGACTTACATTCCGCTAGGTCATATTCACAGCCTAGAGAACCCCGGAGAAGTACCTCTCGAGATGATCGAAGTACAAACCGGTAGCCATTTAAGTGAAGACGATATCATTCGATATCAAGACAGCTATGGGCGAGACGTTCGAAACCAAGAAACTGATTCATCTCAAAACAACAAATCGAAATAAAGCGGCGACAATCAAGTGAAACCAACATTAGACCTTAGCTGCTTTAAGAACAACGATATTCGCGGCCTCATTGGTGAGCAAATCAATGGGTATTTTGCCTACCTGCTCGGCAAAGCATTTGGCGAATACGTCCTATCCGCGACACCTGAAACTTCATTCGATGGCTTGGCTCAAGTGGTGATTGGCCGTGATAACCGAGAAACGTCCCTTTCATTACAAGAAGCCATGACCAAAGGCTTAATCGAGTCTGGGATCGCCGTCATAGACCTAGGTACGACTGGCACTGAAGAGATCTACTTTGCAACTCGCCACCTAGAAGCGGTTGGTGGAGTCCAAATTACGGCAAGCCATAATCCAATCAATTACAACGGAATGAAATTAGTTGGTTTGGACGCTAGTCCGATAAGTAAAAACAGTGGTTTAGATAAAGTCAAACAACGTATTGCAGATCTAGATCAAGAGTTGAACAACGACTTACCTATCAGTCATGTACAACCAAATAACTCTAGTAGATCGACCAGCATTATCGCCCCTTATGTAGATCACCTACTCTCGTATTTTAACCCGTCAAAGTTATCACCAATGAAGATTGTAGTTAATTCTGGCAACGGTGTTGCAGGGCATGTTATCGATGCTTTAGAGAGTCGTTTCAGCGAATTCAGTGTTCCTATCACCTTCATCAAGGTTCACCATGCTCCAGACGGAAAATTTCCCAATGGCATTCCCAACCCATTGATTAAAGAAAACCAAACAGCGACTCGAAATGCAATCTTAGAGCATTCCGCTGATCTAGGCATTGCCTGGGATGGTGATTTTGACCGCTGTTTTTTCTTTGACGAAAAAGGCAATTACATTGAGGGTTATTATATTGTCGGATTGCTTGCTGAAGCGTTCTTACTAAAAGAACCGAATGCAACCGTATTACACGATATGCGTATGACATGGAACACGATTGAAGTCGCCAACAAACTTGGTGGGAAGGCTATTGCTGTCAAAGCTGGACATGCTCTCATCAAAGAGAAGATGAGAGAATTAAATGCGGTGTACGGTGGTGAAATGAGTGCGCACCATTATTTCCGTGATTTTGGGTATTGCGATTCAGGAATGATTCCTTGGCTCTTAGTGATTGAACTGATCAGCGAGACTCAACAATCTCTTCATCAATTGACCAGCTCGAGTATGGATAGATTCCCTTCTTCAGGAGAGATCAATCGTAAGGTTTCAGAACCAGAACAAGTCATGGCTTATGTGTTGTCACACTATCAAGTTGATGCCGTTGAGATCGATCACACAGACGGGCTCAGCATGAATATGGGCACGTGGCGCTTTAACTTAAGAAAGTCCAATACAGAGCCGCTGATACGCCTCAACGTAGAAACCAAGCAAGATAGAACTTTGCTGTCACAAAAAGTGGAAGAGCTACTTAACCTAATCTGTACTAATTCAGGCCTAATCAAATAAACTTGTGTTGTCATTTACTAGGTAAACAAAAGCCGCAAATAATTGCGGCTTTCTCATGTCAGTAAACTGTACTATTTGAGCTGTCGAGCGGTATAGCTTTCACTGGTGACTCCAGAGCCTTTACGCTTTTTCATTGTGACTTTGACTGAACGCTTAGCATCAGCAACATCATAGCGAATAGCTTGCCCTAAGAACTTGTCGTTGCGCTTGAGTTCTCTGGCTTCTAACTTAATCGTTTTGTTACCGCGGTTCACATCACAACGGTAATCCCAATCGTTATTGCCATCTTTCAAACTAAGTAGAATACGCTGATTGCTTTTTCCTGACGTCGCTTTAATACCACGAGGTTGCTTGTCAATCGCTAGAGCAAGACCAGCTTTACATAGTTGCTCAGCGTTAAAGCCAGTTGCGGCTTGTACATTTGATATAGAAAACGTGTTTACTGCAATTAATACGACACTCGCCAATACTGCTTTCATTGATACGACTCTTCAGTTTATGGAACACCACACCATTTAACCATTCACTATACGATAAGTAAATAAACTTATAGTATGACAACCCTTAAATTTGCAAGTCCACAAAGAAGCCCTTACTAGCAACGGCTAATAAGGGCTTGGAATTTTCAGTCGCTTAGTCGCTGACTGTAATTAGTCTATTTGTTGCGGCGAGCTTCAACAGCGTCTGCCAACTGGCGAAGTACTGTTTCAGTATCTTCCCAACCAATACATGCATCAGTAACAGATTGGCCGTAAGTTGCAGCTTTACCATCAACAAGATCTTGGCGACCTTCAACAAGGTGAGATTCAATCATCACACCAAAGATAGCTTTGTCGCCGCCAGAGATTTGAGCACTAACGTCATCAGATACATTCATTTGACGCTTAAACTGCTTAGAGCTGTTTGCGTGGCTGAAATCAATCATTACCTTTTGTGGAAGGCCTGACGCCGCTAGTTCTTCTTTGATTTTACCTACATGCTCAGCGCTGTAGTTTGGCTCTTTACCGCCACGTAAAATGATATGACAGTCAGGGTTACCCACTGTTTCAATAATTGCTGAGTGTCCGTACTTAGTTACAGATAAGAAGTGGTGCGAAGCACTTGCCGAACGAATCGCGTCTGTTGCGATCTTGATGTTGCCATCAGTACCGTTCTTAAAGCCAACTGGGCAAGATAAGCCAGAAGCCAATTCACGGTGAACTTGAGATTCTGTCGTACGTGCGCCGATTGCACCCCAGCTGATTAGGTCTGCTACGTATTGAGGTGTGATCATATCTAGGAATTCACTTGCCGTAGGCATTCCCATATCAGTTAGGTCAAGCAGAAGCTTACGTCCAAGACGAAGACCGTCATTTAGCTTGAACGTATCGTTCATGTACGGGTCGTTGATTAGGCCTTTCCAACCAACAGTTGTACGTGGTTTTTCAAAGTAAACACGCATTACGATTTCAAGGTTATCGCCTAGTTCGTCGCGTAGTACTTTCAAACGTTTACCATACTCAAGCGCAGCTTCTGTGTCATGAATAGAACATGGGCCAACAATAACAAGCAAGCGGTCGTCGCTTTCTTCTAGAATATTGTGGATCGCTTTGCGGCTTTCAAAGGTTGTAGAAGAAGCAACTTCTGTCGCTGGAAACTTTTCTAAAACAGCAACAGGTGGTAATAACTCTTTTACTTTGTTAATTCTTACATCATCAGTCTGGAACATTGCTTACTTCTTCCTTTTTTCTATCCTTGAGCTGAATGTACGTTGTCTCACGTAACTTTCTATCAGCACTAATCTTCTTGTTCCCTGTAACTTAACTAGTAAAAACTCTAGTTTCAATCACTAATTGAAAATAAACGCAATTTTTTTTGTGTTTTATATTTAAAACACCCTGTATACCATTGTTTACACGCTATCGATTGCGTAATTTATGACAGGTTAAGAACGGTTATACTTCAAGCTTCACCATACATGTAAATTTGCAGAACTTGAAAATAAAAAAGCTCACGTGATTAACATGAGCTTTTAACTAATTACATTCTTTTCAATGGCTTGACAACGCTATCAAGCCCTTCAATTTTTAATGCTAAACACAGCTTGAGTAAGTCACCTAACTCGCCAGAGGGAAAGCCTTTCTTATCAAACCACAGTAAGTATTCCTCCGGCAGATCGATCAATATACGACCAGCGTATTTACCAAATGGCATATGCATTCTAGCAAGTTTAATTAGGTTCTCTTTCTCTAGCATTACAGGCTCTTTCTAGGCTTTTTCTATTCTTTGTAGAGTATCACCTAAACGCTCAACCCAATAGTTGATTGCATCTTTGGCATCATCCAGTGAATCAATCATTGTCGAGAAATCTTTATTGCCGGCTTCACGGTCGATGGCTGCAAACAATGGCGTGCCCTCTTGAGCATCACTTACCAAGAGCTCAACACTGGCGCTTCCCACATTGGTATGCTCACCGGTCGTGACCTTAGATATGGTAGACATCGCAAGGCCAAACGGCAGTACACTACTGGTCACGGCTAAGATGGGGTTGGGTGTTTCAACGTTGCTCAACGCGATACTTAGGCGCAGCGTATTCCCGGTAGGCTCATCGACAATCGTTTTATGGGGCGATATTTTCTCTTCCAAACGCGCAACCATGTGATCAGTGAGTTCCTGAATGTCTTCCTGCTCTAACGACCCCTCTTCTGCCAGTACAAAGATTTGGTCGATCACCACTGAATCATACTCATCGAGTTTGGCTTTCAGGCGTTGTGAATCACGTAACCCTATCCTTGCCCATACTAGATCGACGCCTCCATCAGGACCGGCGCTAAAATCTTCATAGCTGGTGAATTTGGTTGCGGTTTTAATTGGGCCGCCTGCACAACCAAACAAAAAGATGCTGGTTGCAACAAGCAAGAGAAGTTTTAAAGGTGTCATAGCGCACTTCGGTTAAATTTAGGACTCTAAATAAGTATGCCATACCCTATGTGAAAAGGTTGTAGAAAAAAGGGTTAAAACTCAGAGCTATCTCTAAAATTAGTCATGTTGCACAGTGTGGGCATACTCGACAATCACTTGATTACCTTCAATGTAAGCATTTTGAATCTCACCATCCACACTCATTCGGCTTTTCAAATACACCACTTTAGGACCATTCTCTCGACCTTCTTTCAACGACGGGAAGACATTCCTTGGTTCTAAATGAAGTAAACGACAAAAGTGACTAATGAAAGACATCGTTAATGGCGTCTCGCCTCTCAACACTCTAGAGAAATCAAGCTGGTTCATTCCAAGCTTTTTTGAAAACTCCATCTGCGTAATTCGCATTCGCGATTTTTGTGACATCCAAGTTTGATACAGCGCGTCTCTATCTTGTTCTGTGAATTCCATACTGCTTCCTTTATATAACTTATACCAATCAATTGTCCGGCTTTTCATACATGGCGTGTCAGGGTTTGGTTAGTGGAAACCAAAGGTTTGGTTTTGATATGCGCGCAATTGTCGTACAGAACAAAACACAACAGCTAAAATCATTCACAAAAACGATTAGAGCAAATACTTTCTTCATTTATATCAATAATTTATACGTTGACGAACTAAACATATAGCAAGTTAATTTGTATTAAGAATTAAAAGTTCGAGATTAGCATTCCACATTTCAATCGATTGATTCGCATTTATAAAACTGGTTGGCTACATTCCGCTTGCTTAAACGCACTTCTGGCAAACTATTTGAAAGAATAGGACGCAAAGCCACCGGTCTGTCGACAAATATTCTGTCTATGATAGCGGGGCCGCCACTTAATAGGATTTAAGTGTCAATGCATGCCCGAGTGTTCTCTTTTTTGTCGGCCAAATACAGTAAGGACAAATAATGAAACAACTCCCTAAAAAATCACTCATAGCTCTATCACTACTTAGCGTAAGCGGTGCAAGCTTCGGTCACGGTTATGTTTCGGCATACGATAATGGCGTAGCAGAAAGCCGTGTCGCGCTATGTAAATTCCCCGCGAGTGATACACAAGAGAAAAACACCAACTGTGGCGGTATCCAATACGAGCCACAAAGTGTGGAAGGCCCTGAAGGCTTCCCTGAAGTCGGCCCTGCCGATGGAAAGATCGCCAGTGCGCAATCGTCTTTAGCGGCAGCGCTTGACGAGCAGACGGCAGATCGCTGGGTTAAACGTCCTATCAAATCGGGCTCTCAATATTTTGAGTGGACGTTCACAGCGAACCACAAGACTAACGACTGGAAGTACTACATTACTCAACCAGACTGGAATCCAAACCAACCTTTGGCACGCAGTTCTTTTGATTTAACGCCATTCTGTGTTGTTGAAGGCAACATGGAACAACCACCTATGCAAGTAAGCCACTTGTGTAATGTACCGGAACGCGAAGGTTATCACGTGATCCTTGCGGTATGGGATGTGGGTGACACTGCTGCAGCTTTCTACAACGTTATCGACGTGAAATTTGATGGCGACGGCCCTATCATCCCGGATTGGGATCAAGGCGGTCAAATCAACCCAACTCAAGACCTCAACATTGGTGATGCGGTTTACACTCGTGTCTTCGATCAATCTGGTGAGAACGCTTCATACAGTACTGAGCTTGTCATTGAGAGCAACGAGCAAGGCAAAGCAAATAACTGGTCTTACGCGCTTGCGGCTAAGATCAACAAAGAACAAACGCAAATCAAAGCAGGTCAGCTGAACAACCAAGGCGATTTCGCACCCATTTACGGCGCGAACCCTGTGTACCTAAAAGCAGGTTCAGGCTTTAATAGCGTAGAGATCGGTTACAAGATTGATACTCCAGAACCGGATCATGAGCTAGCAGTGACAGGCCTAGAGTCTGAATACATTATTGATGAAAGCCAGCCTACGCAGCTTGATCTGACATTGGCGGCCACTGGCGATATTCAAGCAGAACTGACGGTGTACAACCATCACCGCGAAGCACTTGCCTCTCAGAAATCTGAATTAGCAGACGGACAAGTGGAAGATGTTCAACTAACGTTGTCTAAATCAGAAGCTGGCCACCACATGCTTGTGGTTGTGACGAAAGATGACCAAGGTAACTTAGTGGATCAGAACACGCTTGATTTCCATCTAATGGACGAGCAAACACCTCCACCTGCTGGCGATTACGACTTCGTATTCCCTGAAAGCATTGAGTCTTACACTGCAGGAACTAAAGTGCTGAGCAGCGATGGTAGCGTTTATCAGTGTAAAGAGTTCCCATACTCTGGTTACTGTGTTCAATGGGCACCAACAGCAACTCAGTACGAACCAGGTGTAGGTTCACACTGGCAAGATGCTTGGAACAAAGTGGACTAATTACTAGCCAGTTACTTACTTTCTAGTAGGTAGGTTCTAGTAATCAGCAAAACAAAAACGGATGCCTAGAGCATCCGTTTTCTTATTCTGTAACAGCAGAGCATCAGTTATCAAAGTAGGTAGTGGTCCGCCAACAAAGCGACAAACAAAATCATAAGATGATAAATGGAGAACTTGAATGTCTTCATCGCCATATTAGGCTCGTCACGATACTTAAGTACCCAAGCGTGATAAACAAAACCACCGTTTAACACCAAAGAAGCGCTCAAATATATCCAGCTACTCATACCGACCAACACAGGCAATATACATACGATGCTTAGCAGCAAGGTATAGAGCAGAATCGATGTTTTGGTGTAGGCAATACCATGAGTCACAGGCAACATCGGAATGTTCACCTTAGCGTATTCATCACGACGATGAATCGCCAATGCCCAGAAGTGCGGAGGCGTCCAGATAAAGATGATCATCACCAACAACCAAGCGTTTGAATGCAGTTCATTAGTGACCGCAGTCCAGCCCAATAACGGAGGCATTGCCCCAGCGATTCCTGCAATTACGATGTTTTGCGGCGTAGCCCGCTTCAGGTACATGGTATAAATCACCGCATACCCTAATAAGCTCGCAAAGGTTAACCAAGCTGTCAGTTGGTTAACCCACACCACTAACGTGACAAAGCCAAGCAAGCCAATACCAGCAGCAAAGCTAAACACACGCACGCTGCTGAGTTCTCCTGACGGCAATGGACGTCGGTTTGTTCGAGTCATCTGCCCATCGATCTTTTTATCGATCAAATGGTTAAACGCAGCCGCTGAGCCCGCCATTAATCCTATTCCGATCATTCCAAACAGAGTTTGCTGTAAAGGTAATCCGTTAGGCACCGCCAAACACATCCCAACTAGTGCGGTCAGCAACATCAAAGCCACGACCTTAGGTTTAGTCAACGTTAAATAGACCTTCCAAGTGGCTTTGTTTTTCGAGACCAGCTCATTTTTTAGAGCAGTTTCACCGTTGGTTGCTATCTCTTGACTGGCAGCTATCTCTTGGCTAGCAACTACCTCCTGGCCTGAAGCTGCACCTTGAAGCACCACTCTATGTTGTGTTGATGTTCTAGTGACCATGATTACCTCCTTGTAATACATCGTTCTTCATCAAGTACTCACTCGATTGACGTTGCCAAACCACAAAGTTTGTAACAACCATGGTGACAAGTAACAAAGCGGCCACCAAATTATGCAAAACGGCTACCGAGATCGGTAGGTGAAACCATACATTGCTGATCCCTAAACTGACCTGAGCAAACAACACTATCGCCAAAGTGAGAGCCAGCTTTTTTTGCGGTCCTTTTTCAAGCTTCCAAAGCTGATAAACAATCATCAACACCGTAAGTGTTGCGACGATCGCTCCGAACCGGTGCATGACATGTATGGTTAATCTCGCAGGATATTCCAACACACCAAACTCATAGTTATCATGGCCGTGTTGAGCAAAATCGAAGGCGTTCTTGAAATCTAAATAGCTTGTCCAATTCCCTTCGCAGATCGGTAATTGGGTACACACCAAAGCGGCATAATTAGACGACGTCCATCCACCAAGTAATATCTGGCCAACCACAACGATTAACCCAAACAATGCCCAAGCTTTGAGAGATGAATGAGAAATAGACTCACTAAAGTGATGTTGGACATTAGACAGGCGACAATAGAGTAAACAGAGTAGTGACAGTAGCGTGAACCCGCCCATAAGGTGTGCCATTACCACAACAGGCATCAGCTTTAGAGTAACCGTCCACATACCTAACAGGGCCTGAAAAATCACAGTGGCAGAAATAACCAGAGGAAGTCCAACAGAGGTGATGTTCTTTTTGATACACCAAGCGACAACAACGAAGATAAGTAACCCGAGCGAGCCAGCAAAGTAGCGATGTATCATCTCTATCCATGCTTTGTCTGCTTCAAGAGCTCGTTCTGGGAATTGGAGATTAGCTTCACTGATTGCTGTGGCATTGGATGGTACGGCAAGATTGCCATAACATCCTGGCCAATCAGGGCAGCCAAGACCAGCATCCGACAAACGAGTATAAGCGCCAAGCACAATAACGGTGAGTGTCAGTAAAATAGTCAGCCTCATGATTACCATGAGTACTTTGGGCGCTCCATTTTGCATCGCTTATCTCCCTTCTCGAATCACTGACAACGAATCATCACATCTTCGCTAATCCCAATATTTGTCTATTTAGTCAGCATTACCACTGATTAACCCACACGTGATAATTTGAGTAACTTCCTTAGGTCGTGGATCATCCCTTTGGATTGGCTAACTAGCTGAGACGGTTCAGAAACGCTCTTATACTCCATAACAAGCTGACCCAGTGGGTCAATAATCACAATCGATGCAGGAGCAAATTCGCCTCTCAATTGATCTCCACCAGCGAGAAACTCTAAATCAGGCTTGTTAATGGTTCCCTTCAGAGAAACTCCCTCAGCCACAAAAACCACCGCAGTGACTCGCTCTTTGTTCTTACCCAAAGCCAAGTAACTTTGATTGAGATAATGTAGTTGTTGTTCGCATAAGCTTTCGCAATCTGTCGGGGCGATATATCCGACCAACCAACCTTCTTCAGCCACAGGCAACGTGATACCAAAATCTTGCAAGGTCACCCTTGGTTCAACGAGTTCTCCGGAATTGGTAACACCTGCTGTGTACCAATGCTGATCCAGCACGGTTTTAGCAATAATGGCGGGCAAAGCAAAAATCAGAATCAGCCCTATCAACATCAGACGACCTTTCGAGCGACGCTTTTGCAATAACCGCGTTTCTTCTTCTGTTTTGCTTAAAGCTTGAGGTTTATTCATGTTAGTCCCTTACCTTGGGTGTCCCTTTCATATACCGATAACCAATTAACACCATCAAAAACAAAAGTACCGCTGCCATTACAAACCATTGAAATGAGTAACCGAAGTGCTTCTCAGGTTTCATTGCCGTCGGTCGCCATAACAACTCATAAGGCCACGATTCTAAGCTTTGCGGTTGGAAGACAAAGGGCAAAACGTCTTGTCCTGTGTACTCTGATAACGCTGTTATGTTGATGTTTTGAATTCTTTTAGGCATTGTGTTTTCTAAACCCAACTCATGACTTAGAGGATTCACTGAACGAGTGTACAAACGCCCTGACATATTGGTTGGTAGTGTTATGTTTCCTAGTTGTGGAAGCTCTCTTCTGTCATTACTTGCCGCAACGAACCCCAGATCGATCAATAACTGCTTTTCGGCCACTAAAGACTCGTTTTCATCTTTAAAGCGAACCTCACCCAACATGTAAATCACATACCCCACCGCTCCTTGGTTAACCTGATTGTCTAACAAGACCACTAAACCACTTGGTGTTTCCAATTCCACATCAACCTTCAAACCATTTAAAGACAGCTGTTCAGATGCACCTTGCGCTTGTATACGCGAGTCCTTCCATTCAGAGATAACCGTGTCCAATGACCTAGATGATTGCTGCGCTCTTTCTGATAGCTGTTGTTCATAACGCAATTTCTCGTTACCACGATCTAACTGCCACAAACCCAACTTGATTAAAATGCCGACTGAAACCACAGTTAAAACAACCGCTATCCAAAAACCTTTACTGCGGAATTTTTTTTCATCATGAATCAAGCGGTTTGGAGTTAGCACTATGATGTCATCAACCTTTGTCTTGTTATTTAATGTGGTTCTCGTTGTTCTGTTGCTGGTTATTGTTTTCAATCTAATGAAAGCACTTATCCAAATCGCGTCAGGTAAGCACAATGGAAAGCGACTGAGTCACTTCTTGGGTCGCCGAGTCATGCTATCAGCCATTGTCGTGCTGTTACTTCTGCTTGCTTTGGCTTCTGGGGTCATCACTCCTAACCCTCGTCCTTATTGATTCGACTTATACTCAGTGAATACCTAGTTCATGTTCTCACTAAAGCACGTACACAAACACGAACAACCCTAACCAAACCACATCAACAAAATGCCAATACCAACTCCCTGCCTGAAACGCAAAATGGTCTTTAGGAGAAAAGTGGTCTTTAGCAACCCTCGCCAACAGCACAATCAAAAAGATGGTACCCAAACACACATGCAGACCGTGGAACCCCGTCAGTAAGAAGAAGGTATTGCCATAAATCCCAGACTGGAGTGTTAACCCCATCTCTTGATAAGCATGAACATACTCTTCAACTTGGAAGAACAGGAAGAACCCAGCCAGCACAATGGTGATTTCTAGCCATACGATCAATGCCATGCGTTTATTTTGTTCGAGACTTAAATGCGCTAAGTGAAGGGTCACTGAAGAGATCAACAGGATAATGGTGTTTTTAAGCGGGATACCTTGCCACGACATCGCCTCTGTTGTGCCGCCATCAGGTGCTGTTGTTAAAGGCCAAATAGATTGGAACATCGGCCACAACACCTCATGAGTCATCTCGTTGTTTCCTGCTCCACCAATCCATGGCACAGAAATCATCCGAGCGTAGAAAAGCGCACCAAAGAAAGCGCCGAAGAACATGATTTCAGAGAAAATAAACCAGCTCATCCCCTGTCTAAAGGATCGAGATATTTGCTCAGAATAGAGCCCACTTAATGATTCTGTGATGACGTTGCTAAACCAACCTGCGAGCATATACAGCAGCACAGCAAAACCAACGAACAGCACTACTTTCCCAAACACACCACCAGCAGAGTCGGTCTCCATGTGTTGCACCGTTAAGCCCGCGCCAACCGCGACGAGAAACAGAGCAATAGCCCCGACCAGAGGCCAGTGACTTTGATGTGGAACGAAATAAACTTCCTTTTTAGAACTCATCGCTCAACTCCTTATGTTGATACTGGTTCTGTAAATCCCTAATTACTTGCGAGTGTCTCAGCTTGAACCTGACTCTTGTTCAAGCCAACATCACTCGTGATATTAAACAAGGTGTAAGAGAGAGTGAGCGTATGAATCGATTCTGGGATCTCAGGCTCAATGTAGAAGATCAGCCCCATCTCCGCGCTCTTGTGTCCTTCCAGAGGCTGCTGGTTAAAGCAGAAGCACTCCATTTTATTAAAATATGTCGCTCCATTTCCGGGAGACACCGATGGCACCGCTTGCCCAACTAACGAAAGACCCGATAAGTTTTGCGCTAAGTAGTTCGTTTGAACCACTTCCCCAGGGTGAACCTCTAACACTCGAGTTTCAGGTATAAACTGCCATGGCATATCTGGCTTAATGTGCGACATGAACTCCACTCGAACCGTACGAGAATAATCAGGTTGCATTCCTTGAGGCTGAACAGCTGATACCGTGTTGGTTTTCCCGTTGATCCCCAAGGCTTCACACATCACGTCATACAGAGGAACCAGAGCGAAACCAAAACCAAACATGCCAATCACGCTCAGCACTAAGTAACCCGTCAACGTCTTTGTCGAACGTTTCGGTGATGGCTGGTTATCGCTGTCTTGTTGGTGGTTTTTGTTATCGCTCATACTCGTTTCCCTTAATCAATTTTAGGTGGATGAGTAAAGGTGTGATGAGGCGCTGGACTTGGCACTGTCCACTCAAGGCCTTCCGCTCTGTCCCATGGTTTACTTGGGGCAGGCTCTCCGCCTCTGACGCACTTGATAGCCAACCATAAGAAAATCAATTGGGACAAGCCAAAGGCGAAACCACCAATCGATACCACTTGGTTAACGTCAGCAAACTGAATCGCGTAGTCAGGGATTCGGCGAGGCATACCCGCTAAACCCAAAAAGTGCATAGGGAAGAACAATACATTGACCGATATGACTGATGTCCAGAAATGCCACAGGCTAAGTTTGTGATCGTACATATGCCCCGTCCATTTCGGCAGCCAATAATAAGCCGCAGCCATGATGGAGAACACAGCCCCCGTCACCAACACATAATGGAAGTGAGCCACCACAAAATAAGTATCGTGGTATTGGAAATCAGCAGGCACTATCGCCAACATCAGCCCAGATAAACCACCAATCGTAAACAGAACAATAAAGGCAATCGCAAACAGCATTGGGGTTTCAAACGTCAAAGCCCCTCGCCACATCGTGGCCACCCAGTTGAATACTTTCACCCCAGTGGGCACTGCGATCAGCATGGTGCAATACATGAAGAACAACTCTGCAAATACCGGCATCCCGGTGGTAAACATGTGATGCGCCCAAACCAAGAACGACAACAATGCGATACTACAAGTGGCATAAACCATCGAGTGGTAACCAAACAGACGCTTGCCACTGAATGCGGGAATAATCGCGGAAATGATACCGAACGAGGGTAAAATCATGATGTACACTTCGGGGTGTCCAAAGAACCAGAATATGTGCTGGAACATCACAGGATCCCCCCCACCCGCAGCATCAAAGAAGCTTGTTCCAAAGTATTTGTCGGTTAACACCATAGTGACCGCGCCCGCCAAAACGGGCATGACGGCGATAAGCAAGAAAGCCGTAATCAACCAAGTCCACACAAACATAGGCAACTTAAACCAAGTCATTCCCGGCGCGCGCATGTTCACGATGGTGACGATGACGTTAATCGCTCCCATGATCGAACTGATCCCCATAATATGGACGGAGAAAACAAACAGAGCCGTACTATCTGGGCCGTAAGTTGTTGAAAGCGGCGCATAGAATGTCCAACCAAAGTTTGGCCCACCACCTTCTGTAAACAAAGAGCCAATCAAGATCAAAAATGCAAAAGGCAGGATCCAAAAACTCAAGTTATTCATACGAGGTAACGCCATATCTGGAGCGCCAATCATCATCGGGATCATCCAGTTCGCCAAACCCGTAAATGCAGGCATCACGGCACCAAATACCATGATCAAACCGTGTACCGTGGTCATTTGATTAAAGAAGTCTGGCTCAACAAGCTGCAGTCCCGGTTGGAATAGCTCAGCTCGGATCACCATTGCCATCGCGCCACCCGTTAAAAACATCGCAAAGCTAAACCAAAGGTAAAGGGTGCCGATATCTTTGTGATTGGTTGAGTACAACCAACGAGCCCAGCCTTTTGGTGCCGCGTGATAGTCATGATCATCAGTGATGGTATCGGTGTCACCTAAAACGCCTTCGCTTACATGGCTCAACGCTTGCTCGTCAGCGGGAGCCGATTTTACAGGTTTATCGATTGGTGAACTCATAACTGCTCCTTAGCATCACTTTGTGCTTCATCCGTTGAGCTTTCTGATCCGCCTGACTGTTTAACCTTGTAAGCGTTAATATCTGAAGCCTGAACAACATCACCAGTATCATTACCCCACGCGTTTCTTTGGTACGTCACAACCGCCGCAATCTCTTTCTCTGTTAACTGGTTATCGAATGCTTGCATCGCCGTGCCTCCACGACCATAGACGATGGTATCGATATGAACTCCAACATCACCCAACGCAACTGGGCTTCCTTTGATGGCAGGAAATGCCCCAGGGATACCTTCACCATTCACTTGGTGACAAACCGCGCATCGAGTTTTATAAACGTCTTCACCTAATACATTCAACTCGTCCAAAGAAAGTGACGCGTCTAATGCATCTTTCGCCGCTTGCTGTGCGGTTAATTGCAATTCTTTTTGCTCAGCTAACCATGAATCAAATTCTTGCTCTTCCATTGCATGTACCACTATCGGCATAAAACCGTGCGCCCGACCACACAACTCCGCACACTGGCCTCTGTATACACCCGGTTCATCTATTTTGGTCCACGCTTCATTAATGAATCCGGGAACCGTATCTTTCTTAACCGCGAACGCAGGCACCCACCACGAGTGAATGACATCGTCTGATGTCATCAAGAAGCGAACTTTGCGATTAATCGGCAAGACCAATGGCTTATCCACTTCAAGTAGGTAATGAGCGCCTTTGGTCTCTATCCCTTCTATTTCTTTATCGCTGGTTGCAAGCAAGCTAAAGAACTCAACATCTTCACCAAAATAGCTGTAATGCCATTTCCATTGTGAGCCAGTAATTTTGATGGTTAGGTCTGATTGAGAGGTGTCTTCCATCGCTATTAAGGTTTTCGTTGCCGGAATGGCCATAGCGATAAGAATAATGATGGGGATTACGGTCCAAAGGATTTCTACTTTCGTACTTTCGTGGAAATGGGCAGCAACCGCGCCCTTCGACTTTCGATGCCTAAGAATGGAATAGAACATAACTCCAAATACAATGAACGCTATCGCGCAACAGATGTAGAAGATCAACATATGAAGTTCATACACCTGACCGCTTATATCTGTTACCCCACGCGTCATGTTGTATTCGCTACTTGCGCTAACTAAAGGGGAAACAAAAGCCATAACAAAACTATTCAACAGCCACGCTAGCCTGACCAGTAATCTCTTCAAAAGATCTCTCCTTATCCATCCTAATTGGATACTTGCGACCTATATGTCGTTGTTTATCTAACGACACTCATTGTTAATCCGACTACACATGAAAGGTTGAATCCGAAGCTACACATCACGTAGCGTTTAACCTCAATTCGCCAGTTCGTATCAAAAAATCATACGAACTTATACGGTTCAAAAACGTTCAAGGTTTTAACCAAAGATTCAAATACGACGAAATTGTTAGTTTTTGTTATATTTATGTAAAAGGCTAGTTAGTGATATCCAATTGTTCAAGGTAAGTTTACTTACTAAACAGTCAATTATTTGAAGTCGCTTGACCTATAAGCCCTTCCTCTTCCCTTGCCGTTGGAATTTATTTTAAATTGAGTTTTACGATTGCCTTAATAGAAATAATAATCAATATCACTTAAGTTAAATCAACAGTAAGTCATCCCGACATTAAAAGGTTTAGTGATTATGCAAGATGCTATGAACTGGTTAGCGAGAGACCCAGATCCAAGAACTCGTGAAGAGCTTCAACATCTCATCGATAAGAAAATGCACGCCGAGATCGAAGATCGTTTTACACAACGATTAGAATTCGGTACTGCAGGCCTGCGCGGCAAAGTAGGATGCGGCCCAAATAGAATGAACCGTTTGGTAATACAAGAAACGGCGACAGGGCTTGGCCATTACTTAATTGAACATGTCGCTAATGCGGCTATTCGTGGTGTGGTGGTTGGTTATGACGGACGTCTAGATTCTAAACAATTCGCCATCGATACCGCTTCGGTACTGACGGCCTTAGGTATTAAGGTTTATTTGACCGCAAACGTCGCAGCGACACCCATTGTTGCCTTTGGTATTGAACACTTCAACGCAGCAGCGGCTGTCGTTGTGACAGCCAGCCACAATCCACCTGAATATAATGGGTTTAAGGTCTACTGGGAGAATGGAGCTCAAATCATTCCACCACATGATGCGGGCATCGCTGATGAAATTGACGTCGCTTCAACTAAACCAATCCCACTAATCAGCCTCAGTGACGCAGAAAAGCAAGGGAACTTAGTTTGGTTAACCGAGGGTTACTACCAAACTTATCGCGCTGCAATTAACCAAAGCCCTTATGTGCGCAACGACATCGATTCAGCGCATACCACCGTGACCTACACGGCAATGCATGGTGTCGGTGCACAAATGGCAGAAGATCTTCTGCACGACGGTGGATTCCATAAAGTATTCAGCGTGGCGGAGCAAAGAGAGCCCGATGGTCACTTCCCGACGGTTAATTTCCCCAACCCAGAAGAAAAAGGCGCGATGGATCTCGTCGTCAATTTAGCGAAAAGTGTCGATGCCGACATCGCTTGCGCCAACGATCCGGATGCAGACCGATTCGCCGTTGCCGTTAGAACTGAAGATACAGTTAGAACCAATGATGCTTCCTATAAGATGCTGACCGGTGATCAAGTCGGTGTGTTATTTGCTCATTACTTGCTATCGAAGCCTCATACCAAAAACCAATTGGTTGGTAACAGTATTGTCTCTTCGACCTTGCTCGAAAAGGTCGCTAACTCTCATGGTGCTACCTACTTCCAAACACTGACCGGCTTTAAATGGTTAGCGAATATCGGGATGCAGTTGGAAGATGAACAGAATGAATTCTTATTTGCCTATGAAGAAGCACTGGGCTACACGATTGGTACTCAAGTTCGCGACAAAGATGGACTTTCTGCACTGGTAGTATTTGCTCAACTGGTTGAAGAGCTGAAATCTCAAGGTCGAACCGTTTGGGATCTTCTTGCTCAAATTTCTTTGGAGCACGGTGTGCATACCAATGCTCAACGCACTATCGCCCTTGATCCAGATTCACCGTCGATAGGTTCAAAACTTAGATCAGCACAACCTAAAACCATTGGTGGCGTAACTGTCTCGGTAATTGAAGATCTGCAATCTTCTCTGCGATACATCGTTGGTGGCGATACTGAAACCATTAACTTACCAACGAGTGACGTATTGATTTATCACTTGGAGGATGGTTCTCGAATTATCGTTCGACCTTCTGGTACAGAACCAAAAGTAAAAGTCTATTATGAGACGGTGACAAAGTTTGAGGGTTCAGAAACGTACGATGAAGCTCGTCAACGTGGAGAAGAGTATACAAATAACTTGATTAAACAACATCAGCAAGAACTCAGTGCTTAAGCAAAGCCCAACGTGAGGCTTATATCTACTGAGATAAAGTAGTCGGTTAAACTACAAACCATCAAAACAAAAATGGACGCTCATTAGCGTCCGTTTTTCGTCTTATTTACACTGCAACTAACCGATGAAGGAAGATAGCATCCAAATCGCTAAAACGATGAATACAGCGCCCATCACCTTCTGTTGATAGGTACGAAACTTTGCGTTTTCAACCAAAGATTTACCAACCGTACCCACTAAAGCAACCAACAAGAAGTTGAATGTTAAACCTAGAACATTCAGTAATAAACCGAGCATCAACATCTGCTCACCCGAAGTCGCTTCAATATTGGTAGACACAAACTGAGGTAAGAACATAACGAAGAAAATCAGAGCCTTCGGGTTAAGCAAGTTGCTAATCAATGCTCTTTGGTAGTAGGTTTTCGCGGCAGAATTATCGCTGAGTTCAGGCGCATTCCCCTGCTCAGTTCGCAGGCAATCCCAACCCATCTTTAATAGATAGGCACCACCCAACAAATTCAGGGCTTTTAAGGCAATAGGACTCATGGCGATCAGCGCCGATACACCCATGGCTGCCAATACCGTCAGAATAATTCCAGAGGTTGCATTGCCTAGGCTTGCGAATACACCGACTTTTCGGCCATAACTCATACTAGAGCTGGCAATAAGTAACATATCAGGGCCAGGTAAAAGAAGAAGTGCAACAACGGCAGTAAGGTAGACGGGTAATATAGCTAAATCGATCATGGGTTTCAGTATTGATAAAAACGGAGGCGGATTTTATATCAATTACCAACACCCTTCCAGATGCAATCAGTTGTCATGAGCGAATTATTTCGAATTAAACACCACTATTCATCAATGAAGCCAATTTATTAACTGCAAAAATCAGACTAACTAGCTCGCGACCCATTCGATCTCAATCAATGTAGCTTCACCGCACTTTAGACGACCGAGGAATATGTCACCTCGATGAACTTCACCAACACCCTTAGGAGTGCCCGTCATCACCACATCACCGTTTAACAGCGTGGTATAAGACGAAAGTTCTTCCAAGATAGTCGAAGGTGAGTACAGCATTTGCTCTACGTGTCCTTTTTGCACACGGACACAGTTGATAAATAGCTCTAGATTTAGATCCGACAAATCCAGCCCATCAGTCGGTACGAAACGGCTCAAGACGGCCGAACCATCAAATGCTTTGGCACGTTCCCAAGGCAAGCCCTTCCCTTTTAAATGGCTTTGTAGCTCTCGTTTAGTAAGATCTAACCCTAGCCCTACTGCAGAATATTGACCGTTTTCAACAATGAAGCAGATCTCAGCTTCGTAATGCAGAGCTTCTTGATGGAAGGAACTTAGAGAGGAGGTAACGCTGGTGCTCGGCTTGTTGAACACCACCATAGCGTCAGGGATAGCATTGTTGAGTTCTTCAATATGGTCCACGTAATTGCGCCCAACACATAATACTTTTGTTGGTACTGCCGTTCGCTTGGAGTTCATCAACTGTTCTTGATCTACAACGCTGCTCATAGTTTATCCCTGAACTATTTTTAGGAGTTCAGAGTTTAACGCATCATAAAGACAGAATCTTTGACAAGATGGTGGCGAAGTTCAAATTTCTGATCATGAGCTCAATTTGTTGATTTGGTTAATTTTAGACGGTTATCGATGCAAGGGACATCTAATATTTTAGGGAGGAAATCACTAATTTCGAACAACTCGATAAATTGATAGTTCTAATCACAAGATTGTATTGATTCTATTTTACGTAGAACAAAACGAAAAATGCCCTCTCCAATCAAAAGATCAGAGAGGGCTTAGCATGGTGCCTAGGACAGTATCCTAAAAGGTAAGTTTAAGGAGTAAACACTATGCTAAATCAGTCTGCGACTTATAGGTAGTAACGAGCACCAAGTAGCCATTGGTCGTCAGCTTTTTCTTTGTAAACGCCTGAACCTTGTAGATCGAATTGGTAACCAGCAAAGCCTACGAACTGAGAAGTAAAGTTGTATTCAGCTTGTAGAGCAGTTGTGCTGAATACTGTTTCGCTCTTCTTGTCGTCTTCTACAGCTTCGTAGTTAACGCTTAGGTTAAGGCTGTTAGACAGTGCGTAAGAAGCTAGCAATTCAATAGCAACTGACTCTTCAAGAATCTGGTTATTACCAGAGTTCATGTAGTTGTTCATTGCGTATACACCAGCAAGGTAAAGACCTTCAGCGCCGTATGAACCGTAAGTTGCACTTACTACGTGTGAATCAGCAGTTTGTGAACCAGCAAGAGCGTAAGTTACGTCACCTGTGTTGTATGCGTAGTTTGCAGTGAAATCAGCAATTGCATAGTTCAAAGCGATTTGACCACGGTTACCGTATTCGTTCGCGCCATCAGCTTTACGACCTTGCCATGCAACCGCTGCGTTTAGAGAACCAGCGTTGCCGAAGTCGATAGCGTTGCCGTAGCTCACCATTTCTTCGCCACGACCAGTACCTAGGTTACCGTGATCTTCGTAGATGAAGTCATTCGCGAATGCGATTGGCATATCTGCTACACCAGCAACGTTGTAGTAAGGTGCCCATTGAGTACCTACTGCTGCACGACCGTAATCGTCGTGAGAAAGACCAACGTAACCAAGACGAGTTGTAAATGACTCATCACCACCGTCAAGCATGTTTAGCGCCCATTCACCTTTAGCATCAGCAGTAAAGCCGTTACCAAGATCGTGAGTTGCACCGAAGTTGATACGTGGAGAAACAGACTCTACACCGATGTCATCGCTGTTAAGACGGTCATCGCTGTTTACATCACCAACAGCAACTGAAACGTGACCGCCAACTGAGAATGTTGTGCCGTCTTCGTTGTAAAGCTCTACTGCAACTGCCTGTGTACCAAATACTGCACCAGAAATTGCTAGCGCTAAAAGTTTCTTATTCATTGTCATATCCATTATGTAACTGGGTGAGTTATTCACTAACAACCTCGTGCTTACGGAGAAGTTGTTACCTGCATTTAACAAGTAGGAAAACACTAATCTATGAATGTCGAAAAAGTTGCATTAAAATATATAAAATAAAAAAAACAATACTATAAAAAACAAAAATCACCTTTAAAACATAAACTTAAAATAACAATGATAGTGAATTTTTGTGTTTTATTTATATCTATCAAAATGATTTTTTGTTTTTAAAATCATAATAAGAGCATTAAAAGTCAAATTAAAAATAAACTCATCAGACCATCAAATAACTCACAGTGGCAAATGAAACATCCTGTAACATTCGGAATCCGCTGGAAATCTTTAAAGGCGTAAAATAAGCCCCCTACTTCGAATTCAAAGTAGATCTTTAAGCAACGACACAAACACTGAATACAAACACTGGATACAAAAAAGGGTAATCAGCCCAAGACTCATTACCCTTATAAATCACTTAACTTGTTGTTTTATTGAACGGGTTTATTTAAAGCAAACCTCAGCCCAACGCGCCAAACCTGCAGTTACCGAACCGAAGTAGTTTCCACTAACGATTGGAACATTCGGCACTGCTTGCTCTACAGCTTCACGCAGTATTGGAGAACGAGCAGAACCACCCGTCATATAGATAACGTCTGGCTTTTTCTGGCCTTGTTGGATTGCTTCTTTCACCAACTCAATCATTTTAGATTTTGGAGTTTCGATTGCATCCACCATCTGCTCAACTGAAATATCGACTTCTACGAGCTCAGAAGCAACATTAATCGCAGCTCGATACTGAGCGCACTCTGCCAACGCAATCTTAGCTTCTTCCGCTCGGCGCACAATACTGTAGCCTAACGTGTCGTGATAAACCTTCATCAAGCGATCCAACTTTTGTGGCTCTGACGCTTCTTTACGAAGTAACTTCAAAGCTGCAAGGTTTTCTCGAGAATAGAAGTTCTTCTGAGCTTCAACGTTATTGATTGCGATCGGATTCCAGAACTGGGTCAACGGCATATCGATACCAGAAACCCCTTTACTGCCGATGCCAAAAGGTGACATCAATTGTTTGAAAGCAAGATAGATATCGAGGTCATTACCACCGACTCGCTGACCACTGTGTGCCAACAGACTTTGAGTTCGATCAGCTTTACCCGACCAGGTCGGCCCCATTTCAAGCAATGAGCAATCCGTCGTACCACCACCAATATCGACAACTAATACGGTTTGGTCTTGAGTCAGTGTACTTTCGTAATCAAGCCCCGCAGCAACGGGTTCAAACTGAAACGCGATATCTTGGAAGCCAGCACGCTTCGCCGCGCGAGACAAAATATGCTCAGCTTGTCTGTTTGCTTCTTCCCCGCCACGTCCATGGAAGTTAATCGGTCGACCGATAACGGCTTGTTTGATCTGCTCTTGGGTCGTCAGCTCGGCTTGATTTTTAATATTCGCCATCATGGCGCACACTAAATCTTCGAAGAAGCTCACCTGAACATCATGTAAGCCACTAGCACCAAGGAAAGACTTAGGAGACTTAACATAATAAACGTCACGAGGGTCTTCTAAATAGAGGTTCAACGCAGCCTGACCAAATGCCATGTCTTCCGGCACCAGATCGATACTCTCTTCGCGGTTCAATGCAATCGCGCGTCGTAACACCTGCTCACCGATAGCATCACTGGGCTTGATGTTTAAGTGACGAAATAGATGCTCAGAAACACTTTCTCGAGTCGGTGCAAACACGGTTGAGGGAATATAATGACTCTTACCTTCTAACGGTAACAAGCTAGGTTCTCCATCAACCATAGCTGCAACGGAACAGTTAGCTGTTCCATAATCAAATCCAATAAACATAATATCCCCCACTCAACAAAAGGGGCGAGATGCTACATGAAAAGCCTAAAAATTACGAGGTCATTTCTCAATTTAACTGAGTAATTTCTTAGCTTAACGGCTCTTCAAGAAGAAACAAATGTGCTACATTTCAGCACAAATGAATGACGGGTCAAATTGATGAAAACACCTTGCTTAGCGGCTTGTAAAAATAATGGTGGCATATGCAGCGGCTGCCACAGAACGATGGATGAGATTATCGGTTGGAAAGGCTTGTCTGAAAGCGAAAGAGATTCGGTGATGGATAGCCTCAGCGGTGCGAGTTCAACTCATCAGTGCCCACAGTGTAATGCACCTGCTCAGTGTGATATCAGCGCAGGAAAAGAAACCTGTTGGTGCTTTGAGCTAGAAAAACGCGATACTAGCAGTATTCCTAAAGGCGGTGTTTGTATGTGTCGCAAGTGCTTGTCTGCACTGCCTATTCAATAGAGAGTAAACCTGTCTCAACATCGAGAACATAAAGGAAGCGAGATACTATTTTCTCGCTTCAGAATACGAATGTTAGCCTAGTACGTGTTTACTTTGCTTTCGCAATCAGCGCAGACTGAGAAAACTGTACACCACTCCAACCATGAATCATAAAGTTACGAATGTTTTGATGGTCGGTATTCTCGGGAAAACCTAATACATCATTGCGATAAAACTGCCCAAAACAAGCCAGTGTTTGCTCGGGAGAAAGATCTTGAGCTAAACCAAAAGCAAAGATCTTACACGAACCATTGTTCTGTCCCGCGACATTCACTACATCACCGTTACGAAATTCACTCTCAGAAAAGTCATAGTTCGCCTCAATCACCTGCATTGTATCTTCAAATTGAATGCTTTCTGGGGCTTGAGTCAGCGTATTGAGTAAAGTTTCCAGTTCCATTTAATATTTCTCCATCAGTACATGATTAACGACAGCAGTGTATCGTGTTTTGAGGTAAGAGTAAGCTGAGTTTTCGTTTTGGAAAGCCATTCACTTTTTGACTCAACTTTTACAATTACTTAAATGAAACTAATGACATATATTTATCAGGCCGTTATATTATTTGGACAGATGATTAACATTGTTCATTGAAGCATATGCATAAAGATAAAAACTTAGAACTGTTCAGATACCTAAAACCCGGTACAAGAACAGCAGGTGTGTTGGAATTTGGCCCGGATGACTCAATTCAGATAAGCACGCTTTACATAGGACACAAACAAGATCAGTACTTGATTCTGGAGCTTTCACAAAAAGCCACGGAAGCATTAACGCTAAGAAAGCTTAATAACGTCGACATCATTGTTCGTGCAATTACCGATACCGAACTTGGTCACATTGTCGCGTTTAAGACCAATGTACTGGCTCATATCACCTCGCCTGCACACCTTATCTTCCTTCGCCCACCCTCAAGCTTTGCAACAAAACCCATTCGTGAGCACGAAAGATACAAGGTACGACTGGAATGTGAAGTCACCTTTGATACCTTGTCATTGGATGCAACTTTAGTGGATTTTTCTGCATCAGGCTGCGGCATCTATCTTACCCAGCAATCGGATATCGATATCGGCTGGAAGATTAAGGCCAACTCTATCTTGAGTGAGTACTTAGACAGCGAACTTGTCTACAAGGTAGTGAGTAAAAAAAGACAAGGCCAAGGTTGGTTGTTGGGGATACAGTTCCCTGAACATATAGAGATGAACGACGAATTGAGAACGTTATTGTTGGAGCAAGCCTTTACCGCTGGTTCTTTATAAAGACAAGAACGCGCTATTCGCTCCTGTCTTTATCACAATCTCACTTTCATCGTCATGAGAAACTCGGCTTGGCTTAGTTGATTAATTGTTTGATTAGCTTTATTGATCAGCTCGGTTGATCCGTGTCACCCGAGTATACGTTTTTGAAATGCACAAAAGCTTGGTGTAACGATTCCTCTTTGATCGGTTTAACGATTACATAGTTGGCTCCAGCCGCCATAAAACTGTCTCGTGTCGACTGTTGTGCATCGGCTGTACAGGCATAAATCGGTGTTGATATTCCAATTTCGCTTCTTAATTGCTGAGTCGTTTCCACGCCACCTAAGTTAGGCAGCTGGTTATCCATCAAGATAAGATCAAACGTCTCTGCTTTCGCCAACTCTATCGCTTCTAAACCATCTTTAGCCCAAGTCACGGCCATCCCATACTTCTTACAGAAAGCTTGTGCGATAAATGCGTTCGTGTGGTTATCTTCCACCAGCAATACTTTAAGAGAGTGGCTAAACAGCGCATGAGGATCAATGTGAGGTTGCTGCGGAGAACCTAATAACGGTTGTGAAGATAACTCCACTGGAATCTCGATAACAAACTCGGAGCCTTCTCCTTTAGCACTTCGAACTTGGATATCACCTTCCAGCATATCGACAAGGTTCTTAACAATGGTAAGCCCTAAACCAGTGCCGCCATACTCTCGAGTCGTCGTCTCATCTTCTTGAACAAAAGGTTCAAAAACAGCATCAATTTTACTGCTGTCAATGCCAATGCCGGTATCTTTAACCCGAACAATTAAGCTCGCTTGGTCTGAATTAAAAATGCTTTCAAGTTCGAAACTCACCGAAATTCGCCCTTGATGAGTAAACTTAAGGGCATTGCTCAACAAGTTAAACATGATCTGATTGAGGCGCACTTGGTCTGTGCTTATTTCAATATCACTCGCCAAATGGTTATCAATACAAAAAACGACCGACTTATCTTCACACAACGGACGATAGATACTGTCTAGCGTGTTAACGAGCTCAACTAAGCGGAAGTTTTTCTTTTGAATATTGAACTGTCCCTGCTCTATTTTTGAGAAATCCAAAATATCATTGAGCACCGCAAGTAAATGTTCTGCACTGTTACAAAGCACATCGACTTGATCTCTGTTGTCTTCACTCTGTATCGATCGTTTCATTAGCTGAGAGACGCCGAGAATACCGTTTAACGGAGTGCGAATCTCATGGCTCATCTTGGCTAAGAAATCAGCACGCACATTTGCAAGGTGTTCAGCTTCCTCACGAGCTCGATCGGCTTGTCGCTCCGCTTCGATTAGCTTGGTGATATCTTGCCCTTGAACTACCACACCCGTAATGCCGTGCTCAACTCTGATTGCCGACATATTCCAACGAAACACCTTATCCCCGATTGGCACATTAATACCCGTCAGCTTCGATCCTTGGACCACCATCTGAATATTAGGCAGCATTCGTTGCTCAAATTCCTGAGCAATCACACCATAGTTATCATCTTCATCAAACAAAGCCATGCGAGCTGCCGGGTTCATCTGAATCAAATCGCCTTTGTCAGACCAAACCAATATCGGTGAATGAGCAAAGTTAAACAGGTCTTGGAATTTTTGGTTTTGTTCAGACAGCCGTTCAAAAGTATCTTCTAACGTGCAACCAATATGGTGGAATTCGAAGATGTTGGAGCCATCAAATTTGTTGTAGTCTTCGCTGCCACTTGCTGAGCGGGTAAAGTCCATTAACTTATCGAGTTCAGCCGCGACCTTTCTCTGAATCCAAGCTTTAGCAAAGAAGGATACGAGTATGATCACGACAACGACGACAATGATTGCACGTTCGTAGTTTTCTTCTAACGCAATAAAGTTAGTGTTCTTTTGCACGGCGCGGATAATGAGTGGCGTATCGACCGCATTGATCTTAATCGTCGCAATAGTCACAAAATGACTAGGAAGCTGATCATGCTGTTTGTAATTGAGAATGTCCGTGAGCGTATAACTTTCATCTCCACTGAAGGTAGAGGTAACAGGCGTACCGTGCGCCTCTATTACAATGTTCTCGCAGTTACTTCCCTGTTGAATCGATTCCGCGAGCGAGAAGTTATTATCCAGCACAATTGCGATATACAATTGTCCCAGAACTTCACCGGTTTCGTTATCAACAACTGGCGTGCGTCGAGCCAACAGGTGGCGATCTCCTATCTCCGTCGTCAGCTTTAAAAAATGCCAATTACTGCTGAACGCGACCTCATCAGAAATGTTTTCCAGATTGGTATAATCCAAACCGTAAAACTGACCATTGCCATCGTCCCAAACGACACCATCGTGAGTCACGACAAAGCGTAAATCTGGGGCATGATTCGGTTCACGTTGGTCAACACCAAAGAAAAAATAACTCAGCGCTTCTTCGTCATTGGTATCAAAGTACTGCCTCAACACCGCACTGTGCGAACTGCTGTCTTGATGAATCTGTAATACCGACAAACGGTAATCAAACATGTTCTGTATCAAGCTAGAAGTCTGCTGAACCGTCCGATTTGTTTCTTGCTTTACAATGCTACTGCTGGTTTCATAATTATGAATAAGCACGCCAAGCGCCATAACCCCTATCACTAAAATAACGATACGGGTAATTAATTTGGCTAGAGTGTTTCTCGGTGTACTGGCGTAGCTTTTCTTCATTATTGACCTGAGTATCTAAATGCCCGCTGTTTGAGTTCAGAAATACGTTCGGGAGAGTCTTCTTTGGTGACCAATTCAAAATCACCAGAATATACGGTAGGCACTTCTAAACCAGCCAAATCCCATTTAATGGCTTCTGCCATCGCAATGCCAGTGTCGTCATTCATCCGCATCACAGTCACGTCTAGATCACCTCTTTCGATAGCTTCAAGTTCGGCAGAACCGCCTCCCCAACCATTAAGAAGAATATCTCGGCCTGATTCGCGAATCGCATCTGCAGCACCCAATGCCACATCAGTTGCACATGCATAAATAAAGTCTAGGTCTTTATCTTTCTCTATGCTGATTTTCGCCGCTTGGTAGCCGCTTTCTTTGTCTGACTTAGTGTAAAAGGAAGACTTGAGTGCGAAGTTTGTATCGGTGTTCACTTCGTGGATAAAAGTATCACCGCGAGCATCACTGATATAGCCTTCTGAGCGGTACAAAACCGAATATTGGCTGTCTGATTTACTGTTATTCTTAAAGTACTCCGCCAGCTTTAAGCTGCCTGTCGCATGGTCGAAACCCACGTACATGAATGGCTGTCTGTCATCCCACGCTCGAACTGGTGTAGTGATATTTTGCAGAATCAACTTGGTATCCGTTGACGTCAAAACATGTTCAATAAATTTACGATGGCGAGTGGTATCGAGAGTAAAAATCAAGTAGTCGGTTTTGTTTTCGATGGCTTCTTGTAATGAAATACTTTGCTGGGTGATATCAGCATTAACTCGTGTAAAGACCTGATTGATCTGATAATTAATTCTCAGCCTATCGAGCCTTTTTTCGAAAGCTTCGATATTGCGAACCCAATAATCTGAGATCTGTTGTCCCGGATACACCACAGAGATTGTGATGGGTTCATTTTGAGTCTTTCTTAGAGGAACGGGGTGATTTTGCACGGCTTCAACCATTTTATCGGTCAGTGCTTTTTGCTCTGGAAATTTAGAAAGGTAATCTTGGTATTCCCAGTAACCATTGAGGACATGGGTACCATGGGAGAGAGCGGACGCAGAAAATACGGCAAGTCCCAACAACATCAGTAAACGTTTCATATTTTTCTCGTTTTATATGAGCTACTTTGGCTCATTTTTTGACCTAGCATGACACCATATCTTTGTATGGCTACGAGATATTATGTAGGACAACGATGATAAATGATAGCGCCTAACGCTAATTAGAACGACATTCTAAATGTGCAATATGTCAATTTGGAAGAGAGATTGTAATCAGTGAGTTCTACGATGCGTTTAGGTCAATCCGAAACTAACCAATTACACCTTACATTCAATAACTTAACATTGATTCATAAGGAAAAATACATTATTAAGATTTAATCAATAACGAACGTTTTAGCTATGAATTATGAGACTTCGATATATTGAATTTGGTCTTCTTGCCACTCAATGATTAGTTTGAGTGATACCAGTTTTTCTTTGCGAGGCTTAGGTAATTGTTTGATCGCGTATTCGGTTTTCAATGCCTCACTTTTTGACCTAACATCAAAACTCCAAACCAGTTCAAGTGGGCCTTTACCTTTAAGGGCTTTTGCTCCTTTACCGGTTTGATGTTGTTCAAATCGGCGTTCTAAATTATTCGTTACACCGCAATAAAGTGCGTTATGACGATTGCGGATCAAGTACACCACCCAACCCGCATTTTTATCTAAGCTAGACATCTAAAGTAGTGATTCAACCATTTCTTTAAGCTCAGCAACTTCCGCTTTCAGGTTCGCGACTTCGGTTTCCAACTCTTCAAGTCTTCCGCTATTCGCGGTTGGTTGAGAAGCTCCTAAAGACGAAGTTGCAAAAGACTCAACATCCACTTCACCACTCAGTAAATGTTGGTAACGAGATTCACGTTTGCCCGCTTCACGTGGCAGTTTCACCACCAAAGCACCCGCTTCTCTTACGGCTAATTTATCGAGTGTTGCTTCCACTTCCTTAACATCGCTGAAATTTGCAAGACGACCTGTTCTGGTGCGCAGTTCGCCAGGCGTTTGTGCGCCGCGAAGCAGCATACAACAGATGATCGCACGCTCTTGCTCAGTAAATTGCAGATCACCAAATTCAGTATTGCAAAAGCGGTGCTGATACTTATTCACGCGACTATTGAAGCTGCTTTCGTCACTCACTAAACGACGCGCTATTAATCCATCAACGGCATCTAATACTTCAGATTCAGACAGAGAGAGTACAGGCTCACGGTTACTCTTTTGATTACATGCCGTCGTTAAGCTGTTTAACGTTAACGGATAATGATCAGGCGTGGTGACTTCTTTCTCGATCAAACAACCGATAATTCTCGCTTCAATTAGGGAAAGTACTGTGTTCATCATTTTTCCTTTTTATTATTTTGATTAATCCGTCTCAACACTGAAGAATGCAGCCAATGATGGCTAGTGCTCAGACAAAATAGGTACTCTTTTCTTTCGGCCTTGTTCATCAATCATTATGATTTTAGAACGATTTAGCTCTATTTCCACGACTTCAAGGTAAGTACGTTCTTTCACATACGCCTCTCGAAGCTTGCTTTGTTCTGCTGAAGATTCGGTAACACTTTCTACCAGATCGTCGGTTTCTAATTGTTGTTGATTCATTTCACATTTCGTATCAATGAAGTATCTATACTGGATACTAACTTGAACTCTTAGATAAAAACAATCGCACTTAAGCGAGAGTGCCGAATAATTATACAACCTTACTTTTGCTTTGATCTAAAGACTGTTACAACACCAACTGATGTGCTTTAATCAGAAGCAGACAACGTATTTGACGATTAGGAAAAGGAATCTATGAGCAGCGTATTTGAAATTGTTAACCAAGCACGACGTAAGAACAAACTTAAGCGTGAACTTTTAGACAACGAAAAGAAAGTTCGTGACAACCGTAAGCGTGTCGACCTTCTTGATAACCTACTTGACTACGTCAAGCCAGAAATGACTCATGACGAGATCCTAGGCATTATCAAAAATATGAAAGCTGACTACGAAGATCGTGTCGATGACCACATCATCAAGAGCGCAGAGATTTCTAAAGCTCGCCGTGACATCAGCCGTCGCATTCGTGAACTGACAGAAGAAGACAAGCAAATCCAAGGTAAGAAGTAATCTAACCTCGCTAATTTACTTGTAACAATGTTAGTAACCCACTCTTAGTAGTGGGTTTTTTTATGCCCAAATTCTAGCGTCTATACTTAAACGATCGTAAAACTGAGCAACTGTAAACCTAACGAACTAACGAACTAACGAACTAACGAACTAGCGTAAGCAATGGAGTGACCTATGTACGAAAGTATTCTGATTACCTTAGCGCTATCAACAACTCAACCCTATCCTGAAGAATTTGAAAGACTGTTTACCGAAGAAACTGAAATCACCTACGACGATCTCGTGGTGGATGTTCATGGCTACAAGGTTCCGACTCGGTCGGCATTTCGAGGCTGGATGCTGCTGAATCACGCAGAAGACAAAGTAAGAGAGATTGGGCAACAGCTCAAAGAAGCAGGCATTACGCAAAGCATGCCTTTGCACTTAGTGCTACTTCAAGGGACAGACTGGGCAATGAGCAACACGACCTTGTTTACCCTTCCCAATAAGAAACACGTGCCTAATATGATCAACACCTTGAAATACATTCAGCAATACATCGAGCCTGAAATCGGTGTTGTTATTCCTGTTTCTGGAGAACGTTCAAAGCTCTACAATCAGCAAGCTGGCGGTGCACTGCGAAGTAAGCACTTAGAATTTTGTGCCTTAGACCTGGTTCCTGCCAACGGTATTTCTCGAGAAGACCTGCACGTTAAACTTAAAAAAGTTCATGCCGAGTTTGGACAAAAACATAACGTCGGACTGGGCTTATACGCTGGCGTGCGATTTCATATCGACACTTGTGGCTTTAGACAATGGTAAACACAAAAAGACACCAAAGAGTCAATTGGACACCACTAATCACCACGTCTTTTTGACTCAATAATTATGATAAAAATCATTATACCATTGAAAAATAACAATAAACAAAACTGGAACGCTAATTGCTATTAATAACTAGTCAGCATAATTATTAATAGGAATACAACATGAAGAACATGACTCAACGCTTTCAGACTCTACTTTCTGTTTCAAACTTCAGTTTAGCAATAACCGCTCTGGTTATGCTCCTTAGCATCATAGTGGCTTATCCTATGGCCGATCATTTTTCTCTGCCAATCCAAATCGTTGCGCACATCAGCACAATATTGGTGGCAGCCTTATTAAAGATAAGCTATGTCGGACGCTGTCTTGCTCAATATAATCTTGGGCTAGAAGTTAGATAGGAATAGCGAGTAACAGCATAAGTCAAATTCCACGCACCTCGGATCATTGAAGCACGCTCAACGACTTCATCAAAGAGGTGTCCGTTGGCTTATACGATATCTAAGCTACTGAAAAGGTCATACAATTGGTGGGATTTATAAGGTTTAGGCAAGTAAGCATTCATACCCGCTTCAAAGCAGTCTTTAATGTCCTCGTCCAACACGCTAGCTGTCAGGGCAATGATCGGTAACGGCGTAACGCCCTGCTCTGTTTCCCAATCTCGGATGGCTCTAGTGGCGGTAATGCCATCCATGACAGGCATCATGCAGTCCATTAGAATCGCATCAAACTGAGCGCCTTGAGTAATCACATCGACCGCTTCTTGGCCATTGCTAGCAATTAGGTATTCATAACCTGCTTTCTCAAGAAAGAAGCTCGCTATCTTTTGGTTCATCAAGTTATCTTCGACAATCAATATGCGTCGATTCAACGACCGAACCTCTTCCGTTTCAAACTCCTCTTGCTCAACCTCTTCTTCGCCAATGTCGAGCGACAATAGGCTATTTAAAAATCGTTTCCCTAAGAAGGGTAAAGTATGCGTGGAATGAACAGGCTCCGTGATTAAGTTCGTCTTAAATAGGTGATGTTGGCACACGATCACACGAGAAAGAGGATAGAGCTCCTTGAGCGCAGCAAGATCTTTATCCATAGAGTGATGTAACGTGTGGCAATAGAGTATGAAGTCACTCTCCGTGATACTTGCATCGAGTTCAACGATGGATGGAACCACCTGCGCTCGAATACTAAAACGCTCACACTCTTTGACCAACTGATCTAAATAGCTGAAAGAATTTGAGACTATCGTTGCATGGCTTAGGTTCTCAAAGGTTTGAACATGGCTTTCTATAATATCGACGTACAAACAAAACGAGAACGTGGAGCCCTCGCCTTTCACCGATTGTGCACTGATATACCCACCCATTAAATCAACAAGCTGTCGACAGATCGCGAGCCCTAAACCTGTACCTCCAAACTGTCGAGTAATACTGCCATCTTCTTGTGTGAAAGGTTCGAAGATCGATTCTAGTTTCTCGGGTTCAATGCCGATACCGGTATCAGTCACTGTGCAATCAAGCTTTCCTCGGCCTAATGACATGGGTGTATAAGCAATATCTGTGGTGATTGAGCCTTTAGATGTAAATTTAATGGCATTCGATAGCAAATTGGTGAGTACCTGCCTAACACGATACTCATCAAAGAAGAGCTGTGGTGGAGTTTGTGGGTCAATATTAATATCGAGTTCGATATCTTTGCTCATCGCTTTCGATAGAATCACACTCACCGAGTCATAAACAGCCTCTCGAAGGTCGGCATTATGTGGCGACAGCATCAAATTACCTGACTCTATTTTCGAAAGGTCGAGAATGTCATTCAGCAGAACCAGCAAGGAATGGGAAGACGACTCTATATCGCCCAAGACTTCTTGTTGATTAGCACTCAGTTGGCTTTGAGATAAAATCTCGGCCATACCGATAATCCCATTGAGCGGCGTACGTATTTCATGGGACATGTTCGCTAAAAAGGCACTTTTGGCTTTGTTTGCCGAAATCGCGTCTTCTTTGGCTTTGATTAACTCTTTGTTGTGATGGTAGTTACGTTCCATCACTCGATTTAGAGTCTCAGTGAACTCAGCAAGCTCATCGTTCCCTTGAATGTGAATCACCTTGGGCTTGCCATAGCTGTCTGCGCATTCCGATACCCCTTTAAGGATCGATGATAGGTTTCGGTTTAAACGCAGAGAGGTAGCGATACCGAGCCATAACAGAGCGCCTGAAGCGACCAGAATCAATAGAGTTATGACCAAGGTTTGTCGTTTTTGTAAAGCGATGTTCTTTGTCAGATCAGATTGTAATTGCTTGGTATAAGCACCAATTGCTTGTGAAATAGCGCGTTTTTTCAGCTCTAAGCCTTTCAAATGTTCATAGATTTCGGGTGACGAGAAGTCCCCTTTGAGGATTCGAGATGTGAAGCTGTCTTGCAGTTCATCTTTGGAGAAAGCGTTTAGCAGTGTTCTAATCTCTGGAGAGCGACTGCCCGATCGAAAAAACGAATCCAACAACTGTTGCTGCCTTTCCAAAGCACCAACATAGCTCAGTAGATACTGATTCTTCAATTCTGGGGAGCGATACAAGCTGTAGCTTAGCCATGCTTCCCTCTGGGTCCAAAACACGTAATTAGTAAGATGGACAAACATCGCATCAGCTTCGCCGATATCTTCATCCACTAAGATCATTTGATATTCAGACAGTTCCATCAACACGTCTTTCAGCAAGTCAAAAGCACGTTCAGTTAACAGTGTGTTGTCAGTAGTTTCTGGCGCTTGAGCAAGGCTAATCAACACGTTTTTAAGTTCGACCAACTGTGGCTCAACACTCCAGTTAGCGTCGAACTGTTGAAGTCGAATCTCATATTGCGTAAGCCTATCCAGTTCTGATTGCAGCGTTAAAAGCAGCTGACCTTTCTCAGGGGAGTCATTAGACAGAACCAACCATCGATAAGCATTACTTGAAATAGTATTAAAAGATTGAAGCGCTTCGACCTTAATACGTGTTGTTTCAAGGTGGTTCATCTTCTTATCGTTCTTTAGCACTTCATTGACTGTAAAACCAAACATAATGATTACAGAAACCGTGGAAAGAAAAATAAGACGCCATCTAATTGACATGTTTATCATTTTTATAATGACTCCCTTCCCGAAAGTAATTTTACCTAGCCCACGTTAAGGATAGGACATTAACAGAGGTTATTGATCAAATTGGATATGAACTGACGATACTCTGAGCCCAGAATAGACATTTATATTAACTGGCATCGCTTTCGATGCTTTAAGGGTTTATTTGAGTCAGTGAGGTGTAAACCCATGAGGTCTACTCAAGAGAGGTACAAACAAGTGAAGTGAAACTAGATTGATCGAGTTATTATCACTCGCATAACAAGTGAAAAAGAAAGCTTATCGGCTCTGCAAGGCAGCGAGTAACGACTCTAGACATTAATAAAGTCGACAATTAGGTGAAATTTGTGAGATCTAATCGTTTGCGTCATGCACTTTTCGCACTCTATCTTAGCTTGTGCCAAGATCGAACAGGAAAAACGGTCGATTAGCCTATCTGTTGTTTACCATTTACGTGTAACTTGAGTTAATGATCACATCTTTTATGATCACTATGACCTGAATTACACATCATATTTTGAGTTGAGTATTTTTTGGCGAGAATTAAGTGCTACAGATTGTTAAAGTCAATAGCCTTTATTGACGCTAAAAGCTTGATTTATGACTAATATAAAGCCAAGTTTCAGATAATTTATCTGCATTTATTTTTCCTAGCAGAATAACCCGTCGTACCTTACAATCCTGCCACATAAAAATTACAAGTTACACACAAGGCATATCAAGCGCATTTTAAGTGGCGTTAAAGACCACAAAAGCTTAGATAGCTCAACTCCCCCCATGCACTCATGGCTACCCTACATTCGCTATGATTGCAGAAATTAACGTGAAAGGTCCCGAGTAAAGATGAGTCCCGAAAAGCACCTCCTAGACTGGCAAACTAGTCAAACTATTGCTGAATCAATCGCTCCTACTTTAGGTCAGTTGTACCGCCAAAAAGGCGTTGAAGTTATCCTGTTCGGTAAAACACTGGTTAACGCGACAACTATCGACATCATCAAAGCTCACCGCATCGCAAAACGTTACACAGGTTCTCCGCTTACAGCAGAGCAGACTCAACCAATCATTCAACACCTTCTCACTATGGACTTGTCTCCATGTCGTATCGATGTTGGTCGCCTTGCTCATACATTCTGGCAAGATCGCGAAGACACACACGGGTTGGATGATTTCCTACAAACTGCACTTTTAGAATCGCTTGAAGGCGATGCGATGACAGAACCTCGCGATGTTGTTTTGTACGGTTTTGGTCGTATTGGCCGCTTGTTGACTCGTCTATTGATCGAGAAAAGTGGCCCAGGTTACCCACTACGTTTACGTGCAATTGTTGTTCGTGGCGGTAAAGATGGTGACTTAGAAAAACGTGCAAGCTTGCTACGTCGTGACTCTGTTCATGGCCAATTCAACGGCAGCATCGTTGTAGACCAAGAACGTAAAGCGATCATCGTTAACGGTAACTTCATCCAAGTTATCTACGCAAACAAGCCAGCAGAAGTGGATTACACCGCTTACGGTATCGAGAATGCACTTGTCGTTGATAACACAGGTGTGTGGCGTGACGCTGAAGGCCTAAGCCAACACGTTGCGTGCAATGGTGCGAAGAAGGTTCTACTGACTGCGCCAGGTAAAGGTGAAATCAAGAACGTCGTATTTGGTGTAAACCAAAATGACATTCAACCAGAAGATACAATCATCTCTGCTGCAAGCTGTACAACAAATGCAATTACGCCAGTATTAAAAGCGGTTCACGACAAGTTTGGTGTCCTATCGGGTCACATCGAAACGGTTCATTCATTTACCAATGACCAAAACTTGATCGACAACTTCCACTCTGGTGATCGTCGTGGTCGTGCTGCTTCATTGAACATGGTACTAACATCAACAGGTGCTGCAAAAGCAGTATCAAAAGCGATGCCAGAAATGGAAGGTAAGTTAACAGGTAATGCGATTCGTGTACCGACGCCAAACGTTTCAATGGCAGTAGCAAACCTAAACCTTGAGAAAGGCACAAACAAAGAAGAGTTGAACGAATACCTGCGTGAAATGGCGCTATCTTCGACTTTATCTGCACAGATTGATTACACCGACTCAACTGAGATTGTATCTACAGACTTAGTAGGCTCTCGCCACCCTGGTGTGGTTGACGGTGTTGCAACTATCGCGCAAGACAACCGCGCTGTTCTCTACATTTGGTACGACAACGAGTTTGGCTACAGCTGCCAAGTTGTTCACTGTATGGAACAGATGATGGGCGTTCGTTACAAGACATACCCTGAAGTTTAAACGACTTCGATCTTGTAACTAACTCAGCGCAACCAGCTCCACAACATAATAACTATATCTGCGAAGTCTGTTATAGGCTTCGCAACCCCTTTTGTTTTGCTCCCCCGTATAAACAATAGGGTTGCCACTTAGATCTGCTCTCTCTAACGATCTAAGTGGCCTTTTTATATCTGCTACACGCTATGTCTTCTAAACACGGTGTCTTCCACACGAACAAAGCTCCGTTCTCACGTGCTTCATTCTTGCCTGTAGAGCTTCATTCTTTCCTGTATAAAATGGCTACAACTCAACTTCAACGTCTGACTGAATCGTACTTGAGCACGCCAACACGTACCCCTGCTCTATTTCTTCGGCTGTCAGTGTCTCTTGACTGCTCGATTCCACCGAACCTTTGGTCACTTTGCATTTGCACGAACCACAAATACCGCTGCGACAGGCGATGATAATTGGAACGCCTGCATTTTCTAATGAATCTGCCAGTGGCGTGCCTGCGTCGGCTTCCACTTCTTTACCAAATGCAGGTACGAAGACTTTTACAGAACCACCATCATTCGCCTCAGCATTGTTCACATCCGCTTCTACGGCTTGCTGCGTGTCTTTAGAAACTGGCGTGAAGCTCTCTTGATAAAAGTTATCCATGTTGAACTCTAGTTCTTTCAGGTAACTTTCTATGTCTTGCATGAACCCAACCGGGCCACAAAGATAAACGGTTCTGTCTAAGATATCTGGGCTCAGTTTCACCAACCAATTCTTATCCAATCGACCTTGAGGCGCCGTTGTTCCTTCGTTATCTTTCAGCAGCAGTTTTAGGTTGAAATTAGTATGTGTTTCGTCGAGCTGATGAAGTTCTTGAAAGTAGATAGTCTCAAGCTTATTACGTGCCATATGAACGAAATCTATTTCCATCTCGCTATCTTGAGACAACCAATACTTCACCATCGCCATAACCGGTGTGATCCCGCAACCCGCGCTAACCAGCGTCACTTTCTTGCTCGTAGTAGGCATGCAATCAATGCAGTTAAAGCCACCAGCCGGCTTTAAAACAGAAACCTCATCACCTTCATCAAGCTCATCGACAATAAAGTTAGAAACCAACCCACCTTCCACACGCTTTACTGTCAGCTTTATGCGATTGTCTTCAGGACAAGAAGCCACAGAATACGCGCGATAATCGGTTTTTGTCGGCATGTCCAAACCCAGCGTAATGAACTGGCCTGGCTTAAAGTTGAAATGGAGGTCTTGTGGAATACTGCCAAGCTCAAAGCTGACCGTATCTGGCGTCTCGTGCCATTTCTTTAAACACACTAAATTGATTGAATCGCTATCCGACCATGCATACATAGTTCACACACCTTGCTGATGACTAATTGATTAAATGACTGAAGATTTAAATCTAAAAAGCCCCGACATTACCAACTCTAAGAGAACAGCAACAAAGGGGCTTAGGAGTGCGCTTAAATTAAGCCGCTAAGATTGTTTTAAGATCTTGCTCTGGCGTTGAGATAGAACGCATGTCGAACTCGTCTTGCATAATCTTAAGTAGGTTCTCAGTTAGGAACGCAGGCGCTGTAGGGCCTGTGTAAATACCTTTCACACCTAGAGCGAACAAAGTCAGCAGGATAACGATCGCTTTTTGCTCGAACCAAGATAGAACCAGCGTTAGCGGAAGTTCGTTGATGCCACAATCAAACTCTTGAGACAGCGCGATAGCAAGCTGAATAGCAGAGTAAGCATCGTTACATTGGCCAACATCGAGTAGACGTGGGATACCGTTAATGTCACCAAATTGGTTCTTATTGAAACGGAATTTACCACATGCCAATGTCAGGATTACTGAATCTTCTGGCGCTTGAGCTGTGAAGTCTGTGTAGTAGCTACGCTCAGATTTGTCACCGTCACAACCACCGACTAGGAAGAAGTGCTTGATGTTGCCTTCTTTCACTTGCTCAACAACCGCAGGTGCCGCTTCCATCAGTGCGTTACGACCGAAGCCGACAGTGATCATTTGCTCGATCTCGTCGTGTTTGAAGCCTTCTTGCGCCAGTGCACAATCAATTACTGCGCTGAAATCGTCGCCTTCAAGGTGATCAACACCTGGCCAACCTACGATGCTACGTGTAAATAGACGGTCTGCGTAAGAACCTACATCAGGGTTAAGCAGGCAGTTAGACGTCATTACAATTGCGCCAGGGAAGTTAGCGAATTCTTTTTGCTGGTTCTGCCAAGCGCTACCGTAGTTACCCGCAAGGTGTGGGTACTTGTTTAGCTCAGGGTAACCGTGTGCAGGTAACATCTCGCCGTTAGTGTAAACATTGATGCCCTTGCCTTCGGTTTGTTGAAGGATCTTTTCTAGATCATGCAAGTCGTGGCCAGAAACAAGGATACAGTGACCTTGCTTAGTCTTCACATTGACCGTTGTTGGTTGCGGGTGACCGAAGGTATCTGTCTCGCCTTTGTCTAGCATTTCCATTACTTTGTAGTTCATCAAGCCAATCTGCATTGATGTATCAAGTAACTGTTTTAGGTCTGATGGGTCAGTACCTAGGAACGCCATGATTTCATGGTATTCAGCGAAAATAGCGTTGTCAGTTTGGCCAAGAACACGAGCGTGCTCCATGTAAGCCGCAGCGCCTTTTAGACCGTATAGGCAAAGAAGACGAAGGCCAATCACATCTTCATGTTGAGAGTCGTGACCACGGTTAACCGCGGCTTGTGGTGCAAGTGCCAATAGCTCTGAAGAATCAGTTGGAAGATCGAACTGCGCTGCTGCAGAAAGCGTTGGGATTTCAAAGCCAATCAAAGTCGCTGCTGCGCGAACTTGTTGCTCTAAACGCTGTTTGAATTCGTGAGATTGCTGTGCAAATTCGATGATACGAGCAGGGTCGAAGTTAACGTTGGTGAGAGTTGCGAAAAACGCTTTTGGCGCCCACTCATCAATTTCAGTATCAATAACATCGCAAGTGCGACCTAAATTTGCCCAAAAAGAGACACCTTGGAGAGAATGCACCAACACATCTTGAAGGTCGGATACTTCCGAAGTTTTGCCACACATACCTTGTGCGAAAGAACAGCCTTTTACAGTGGGTGTTTGAATTGTTTGTTCACATTGAATACAGAACATATAGGGGCTCCAGTAATTTTTTATTAGCTGTAAGTACTTTGCTTACAGTGACTTATTCCAAACCCTATAGAGCATCAAGCGTGCCAACTTTTAAGTTATTGATTTTAAAAGACTTGATTAAATTCCATATTTTTAGTGCGTGTTTATGACTACATATAAACCCGCAAACCACACACACCTGTGTCATAGTGACTCTTGAAGAATATTTAACGACGTTCATGTTTCGTTCAGAATAGAAGCGATAAAGTAACAACATAGAAAGAGAGGAATGAATATGAAAAATATATTAGTTACGATTATTGCATTGTTTACTGGCCTTTTGGCGCTATTCACAAGCTTGATTCTTGCTATTCCTTTGGCTATTGCAGCTTTAATTACTGGCAAGCGCATTCAGAATCAAATGAAGAAACAAGGTTTCGCAGCTCATATGAACACTCGTCAGTCATCAACCAATGATGCCGGTGTTATTGAAGGTGAATACGAAGACCTTTCAAGCAAGAAGTAGTCAAAAAAATAAGTAGTGAGTAACAAGTGATAAGTAATCTAAGCTGTTTACTGAAGACAACTTAAAACATGACAGAGACAAGATTAAAAAATGCATAGCAAGACCATTCTAACGCTACTCGCTTTAACGACTTTAAGTCTCGTTGGGTGCTCCAACGAGACCATAGCCCCCGCTTACGAAACATCTCCTAACTTGCCTGAATATCAGCAAGACAGCTTTGACGCCTACGTGAACGACACTCAAGATTGGTTACTGAAAAACCGTGTGTTCATGACCAAAAATAAGCAGCTAGAGATTCAACTCAATTCACCCACCGAATATCAGCCTGAGAAGCCAAATGGCAAGGCCGTTTTATTGGTTCATGGATTGGGCGATTCTCCCTACTCATTCAAAGACATCGCGACACATTTAGCCGAACAAGGTTACCTAGTGAGAACGGTATTACTACCCGGTCACGGCAGTCGTGTTGGTGACTTAATGCAGCCAAACTTAGAAGATTGGCAGGGCGTGGTGGCTCACCACACTAAGTTGCTAGAGAAAGAGTATGATTCTGTGTGGCTTGGCGGTTATTCAACCGGTGCGAACCTCGTGACTTCACAGGCGATGAACGACCCTAAGATTTCTGGGTTACTTCTGTTCTCTCCTGCGTTCCAACCGAGTTCGTCTGCGGTTCAATATGCAGGGCTAGCAAGCTACTTTGTTACGTGGGCGGATCAAGATCCTGAAGACAACGTACTTCGCTACAACTCACTGCCAATGAATGGTGCCTCGGTTTACTACGAGACATCAGAAGTAGTTCGTGAAGACTTGCAAGATAAACACTTCGATAAGCCGGTGTTTATTATGATGAGTGAAGGCGACAGTGTGATTGACACTAGCTTCGTTCAGCAGGCGTTTACTGAGTCTATGCCCAACCCAAACAATGTGTTGGTTTGGCAAGGAGAAACCACACTCGACGATCCTCGCGCGGTTCAATATAGCATGAAGATCCCAGAGCAACGTATCTCGAACGGCTCTCACATGGGTTTACTGTTCTCGCCAAGCAATCCGTACTACGGAATCAATGGTAGCGAAAAGATCTGCTCTAATGGTCAGGCTGAAGGTTTTGAAGCCGAGTGTAACGCGACAAGTGAAGTGTGGTACTCGGCGTGGGGATATCGTGAAGAAGGTAAAAACCATGCGCGCTTGACCTACAACCCGTACTTTTCTGACTCGATGAAAAAGCTCGATGCGGTTCTGAATTCGGAAGGCTAACAAGCTCAAGTCTGTCGAAGCCAATCCCTAGAAGTCAAAAAGGCTCACTAGATAACGTCTAGTGAGCCTTTTTAATGGATGTCGTTTCTTGCCAGTATCTGGCCTACCGCTATATCGTCCACACCACGCGAACAGCAAGCAAGATTAAAACCACGCCAGACAATCGATCGATCAACTGCGCTTTTGCTCGAATGCGCTCTACGATCAACGGGCTAGAGAGCACCAAAGTAATGAAGGTATACCAAAGGCCATCAACAATCAGTGGCGTTGAGACAATAATCACCTGATTGCTGAGTTCGTTACCTAACGCCACAAATTGGCTAAATAGAGCGATAAAGAACAGCGCGATCTTTGGGCTCAAGATAGAGATCAAGAAAGCTTCGCGAGCAGACTGCATGTAGCTCATCTGTTCACCCGCTTCCAATTTCGCAGCAACACCACCTTTTGAGCGTAATGCATTCACACCAAGATAAAGTAGATACGCTGCACCCGCCAAACTGATGCCTTTAAAAATCATTGGCGATTGCTCAAGTAACACCGCTAAACCGACAATGGTTGCGAACGCGTAAATACCGATGCCAGCAGCATGTGACCAAGCCGCGATAAGCCCGTTCATACGGCCACCAGCCAAACTGTGTTTAGCGATCATCGCCAAGCTTGGGCCTGGAGACATTGCACCCAACAAGCAGATAGCTAATAAAGAAAACCAAATTGTTACTGTCATCATTCCATTCCTAGTAAAACCAAGCGTTCCAGCTGAACACTCTACAATTAATACTCAATACTTAGTGCTTACGATAATTCGCAAAAGGTATTAATTGAAATCAAAGATTATCATCATGTTTATGATTTTAAGTCATACTGATATTGTAACTCGACTTCTGCATCGCTTGGAATGCCTTTTCTCGCGCCCATTTGTGAGCAGAATCGTTGTCATACTTCGGGTGCCACATTAACCAATAGGTGTGCATCTCCGTTTCAAATGGCAACGAAAAGTAGGTCGTTTCAAGGTGTCGACCTAAGTTATAGGCGATATGTTCCGGAACGATCATCAGATAATCGTCTTGCATTAACACGGTACCAGCCGATGAAAAGAACGGAACCTGCAAAGCGACTCTGCGCTTATGCCCCAATTTCTTTAACGCAATATCAGAATAACTGTCTTTGTCTCCCCCACCAGTCACTTTAATGTGTGAGTAGCTGACGATATCTTCTGTACTCAAAGTCGATTGCTGAGCTAATGGATGGGACTTGCGCATCAAACACACCGACTTATCTTCGCCAAGTTTGATGCTAGAAACATGTTCTGGTTTCTTAGGGAAAATACTCGAAGCCAAGTGAATACCTGACTCATTCAGTGCTTCAAGGTAGTTTGGCTGCCACAAACGATACGCCAAATTGATATTTGGCGCTTCGGCAGACACCTCAGCAACAATCACAGGCAGAATATACTGAGCCACATAATCACTCGAAGACAACACCAACTCACCTTGCCAATCTTTCGGTTCGAACGGCTTATCATCTAATAAGTGATCAAACTCGCCCAACAAGTCATCGAGTTTGTCTTTTAACTGCAGCGCACGATTGGTCGGAACCAGCTTATTGCCATCACGAACTAACAGAGGGTCGCCACACAAGTCTCGTAGCTGGCTGAGCTGACGACTGACCGCAGACTGTGTGATGTGCAGGCGCTGAGCGGCACGGCTTACATGACACTCTTCAAGAAGTACATGCAGTGAGCGCAGCAGGTTTAAATTGATATTGCCTAACATGAATATACCGTCGGATTCAGTTTGTTAAAAAACTCAGTCAACACAGTATGAGTCACTAGGTGGCGCAGATCTGGATAGCTTTGCAGTTGATCGCGAACTTGGTTTAAATGCTCCATGCTTTCCACTTCAACGTACAGCATCATATCTGTCTCACCGCTGATAGAGTGGCACCATTGCACACCATCAATGCTCTGGATTCGTTGCGCATAAGACTCACAGCTATGGTCGCTGCTCGACATGTCGAACTTCAACAAGATGTAAGCGCACACATTCTTCGTTTGATTGGGCTCTGTCACTTGAGCGCAATAACCCGTAATCACTTTGTCGCTTTCCAGTTTCTTGATTCTGGCATTTACCGCCGAGCGCGAAAGGCTGACATCTCGGGCGATATCGCTCACTGAGCAACGTGCATTGGTTTTGAGAATATCTAAAATCTGGCGATCAAATTTATCCATGCTTCTGATTCGTTCCACTTATTGTTCTATTTATAGTGTCTAATTTGACACAACTTCCCTGCTTATAACAGTCGACGTTTATAACAGCCGACACTTTCACGTTTAATCAGATTAATACCGTTAAATTGACGGCCGCTTAAGACGTTTCGCTAGCTGTATTATTGATGTCGACAATGTATGCTTTCAGTCTCAGTCTCAGTCTCAGTCTCACAAGACGACACGTTAAAACCGACAGCACAGCCAATAGCTAGGAGAGCGAATGTCACAACTCAAACAAGAAATCACGCTAATGTCCGGAATTGGACAACTCTCTACGACCTTGCTGGGTACTGGGCTCTTTATGATTCCCGCTATTGCCGCTGGCATCGCAGGGCAGTTGTCACTACTCGCGTGGTTAATCCTGTTTATCGCTATTTGCCCGATCGCCCTAACCTTTGCAGCATTAGGGAAACGCTACCCTAATGCAGGAGGCACGGCCTATTTTGTGCGCCAAGCGTTCAGCGAGCGATTAGAAACGAGCGTTGCTTGGTTGTTTGTGAGTGTGATCCCTGTCGGCATTCCCGCTGCGATTGCATTGGCGGGCGGCTTTGCTCAACAACTGCTACCCGTACCACTCGACACACCTCTGGGTGCTCAATCCTTTACCGTCGCTCTGCTTATCGCCGTCAATTTGATGGGCAGTAAGTCTTCCGGCCGCTTACAAACCGTGATTGCATTGTCCATCTTTGCCTTAGTCAGCGCTTTTGTCTGGAAAGCCGACATCACTGCAGCTGACATAGCGGTTCCGACTATGACATCCGATTCAATGTGGTCTATTGGTGCGGCACTGGCGGTCATGTTTTGGTGCTTTGTCGGGATAGAAGCCTTTGCTCACATGGGAGAGGAATTTAAAAATCCACAACGTGACTTCCCAATCGCCATCATTGCAGGGTGTTTCGTCGCGGGCTTAGTGTACTGGGCTTGTTCAGTGGTTATTATCAAGCTAGGCGCTTATGGTTCACCTGAGTTTGATGCTGCCTCTATCCCTTGGGTGACAGAACAACTGTTTGGCAATGGCTTTAAAACCGTCATCAGTGTACTTGGCTTCTTTGCTTGTTTTGCGAGCCTAAACCTTTATACCCAAAGCTTGTCTCGCATGATTTGGGCTCAAGCTCGTCAGCACACCCCTACCAGTAAAATGGCGCAGCTTAATAGCCGTGGCGTACCACTTTATCCAACCTTGGCTATTGGCTTTATCGCGCTTATCTCGTGTGTGATTGGTGAGCTGTCGGATTTGGATCTCGAGTTCTTTCTTAAACTCGCCAATGGCATTTTTGTTTTGGTTTATCTGCTTGCGATGTTAGCAGCCTGCCGATTACTGACTGGCGCATCTAGATACACAGCCATGATCTCATTGGTCATCTGTACGCTGGTGTTTATCTGCCTAAGTTGGTCGATGCTTTATGCTGTGACTGTTTTTGTGACATTGTCACTCCCTTGGCGCAAATGGTTGGGTAAACCCACCGTCTCTATCGACAAGTTGTAGCTTGTCGATAAGTTATAAATAGCATCACCGCAGTTATTGATAAAAAAGCCGAGCGATCTGTTTGATCTTCGGCTTTATCTCGACCAATCGGATATTACCAAAGCCGAGGATCACGGCATTCCAATCGCGAATATTGGTTGATCCATACTCGTAAAAATCAAAAGGTCTGATTACGACATTTTCCTGCTCAGCCCGTCGGCTCCACTCGTGTTCAGATATCCCTTGGTACCACTTCACCGTTACATGTAATCCTGCGGCTTGGCTGATCACTTCAAGGTCTCCGTTAAACTCGCTTTGAATAGCGTCAATCATCGCTTCATATTTGAGTTTATATGAACGACGCATCTTTCTGATATGTCGTAGCAAGTCACCTTCATGGACGAAATCAGCCAGCGCTTCTTGTGTATGTGCAGCCGTGTCTCCGGTGAGCGCGTCTTTAATCTCGAGACACCTCGCAACCAAGTGTTCAGGTACAACTAAGTATCCTAAGCGCAAGCCGTTGAACATGACTTTACTCAGTGAACCGACATAGATAATTCGGTCGTCAAAGCCTAACTTACCCGCCAGCCCCTGCATGCTTGTATACGGACGATGAGCAAATTGAAATTCACTGTCGTAGTCATCTTCAATGATCCAAGACTGATTTTTGTTGGCCCAATCAATCAGTTTCAAGCGTTGTTCTGTGTTGAGTGTCGTCCCCATTGGATATTGATTACTTGGGGTCACATACAAAGCCTTAGCATCACTGGCTAAAATCTTATCAACGTCGAGACCCACTTTTTCACGCACACTGACGCCATCAAGATCGAGCTTTAGCATATCGACAATTTTATGGACCTGTCGATAACCAGGCTCCTCCATCAGGATTTGGTCGCCCATCGCCAACGTGGCCATTAAGCCAATTGAGATTGCTTGCTGTGCCCCTGCCGTGATGATGATTCTGTCTGCATGACACCGAACTGAACGGCTGCTCGCGAGGTAGCCGCTTAGTGCTTCTCTTAAGGCAAAGCTGCCTTGAACATCTTGATTACCTGCGATGTTCTGACGTGTTCCGTGTCGCTGCAGTAATCTCTGCCACTTAGCAAAAGGGAATGCATCCAGATCGGGTACACCCGGAGCAAAACTTCGGTTGATATCATTGGATGTCACTCGCGCGCTACTTGCTGTATCAACCTCTGCACTCACATCATGTGAACTCTGAATACTGCTCGATTGAGATAAACTCAAGAAATGTTCAGGCTGTTCAACCGACACATAAAAACCTGAACCTTGCTTGCTCTCGATATAACCTTCGGTGACCAGTTGTTCATACGCGTAAATCACCGTATTTCGGCTTACTGACAATTCCACAGCCAACTTGCGCGTTGAAGGTAACTTGCTGCCCTTGCTCCATAAATCTTGGACAATCTTTTCTCTTATCGCATGAAACAAGGCGGTTTGGCGTGTGTCATGTTGATCGTCTAACTGTAGGTCACCGACATCAATAGGCTGCATAACTGGATCCAAATAGTGTTTAAAAGTGGCTCTATTTAATAGACCAGTTAATCGCTACATTGTTCAAAAGGCAATGATTAAGGAGCGATTATGTTATCTAACACGAAAAGAACCACGATCAAGAAAGGGGCTCACAAGGCCGAATTTGAACCAGAAAAACTGCATCAGATCATTGATGAAAGCTTAATCGCGCACATTGCACTAGAAGGTGAGCAAGGCCCGTTGATTATCCCAATGCTCGCATGGCGAGTGGATGACATGGTCTATATCCATGGCGCCAAAAACAGCCGTCTTCTGAAAGGGTTAAAAAAGGGAAACCCTACCTGCCTAACATTTACTTTGTTTGATGGCTGGGTGTTGGCACGTTCTGCTTTTCATCACAGTGCGCATTACCGCTCAGCAGTGGTATTTGGGTCTTTCTCTGCGATTGATGATAACCAAGAAAAAGATCGCTTGTTGAACATCTTCATTGAGCAAATCGCACCGGGCAGAACCGATGAAGTCAGGCTCAGCAATGAAAAGGAGCTGACCGCGACCGAACTACTAGCGATACCGTTAACCGAAGCGTCTGTGAAGATAGGGAAACATGGTGTGAATGATGATAAAGCCGATATGGATACCCCCGTTTGGGCAGGCGTATTACCTTATCGCACCGTTGTTGGACCATTAGAGACGGTTCCTGAACAAGAAGGCCTTGTCGATAAGCCGGATTACCAAGCAGCCTATGGTGAACGTTGGTATCAGAATTAGTATTCTATAATGGTCAATACGATAAAATTGTATACAATCTGACTTATCAAAAATTTAACATAGTCAGAAAATGCAGAAGAGTAAGGACATTCTCCCACTTCAAGGCTTGCTCAATGGTATTGGGCAAGTCTATTTCACATCATCTGTCGTGACTTCCCTTCTGCTATTGCTCGCCATTTCAATTGAATCTCTGCCACTGGCTTTTCTTACCTTATTCGGTGCGAGTTGCAGCTACGGTTTTTCCCTGTATACCAATAAGCCGTCTCAAGATATTGATAATGGTATGTATGGGTTAAATGGCGCGCTGATTGCTTTGTTTATCGGGAATTTCTTTGATGTGAATACGTGGCTGATTTTAGTAGTCGCTCTCGGTTCGCTGATTACCGTACCTATCGCCAAGATCGTGTTTAGCTTTAAGAAGTATCGCGGTTACACAAGTGCCTTTATTGTCACCTCTTGGTCTATCTACATGATTCAATCAGGCTTGAACCTCCCTTTTTTCACACCCTCAAACACTACATCACAGTCGGCGGCGCTTTTGGCATTCAACGATTGGTTGAACCTACCAAGTATGGCGATAACGTTATTAAAAGGCATTAGCCAAGTCAGCTTCATCAACAATGAGTTATCGGGGTTGGTTATCTTGGCTGCGATTGCGTTCAACAACATCAAGCATGCGTTATGGGTCGTGCTTGCCGTAGCCGTCAGCACAGCTTTCAGCTATTTAATCGGAGTATCCGACGAACGGATCCAACAAGGGCTTTATGGTTACAATGCTGTGCTTGCGACCTTAGCGCTTGTGCTTTATCAACGTATCCCTTGGCCGCTCATTGTCCTATCTATGTTACTAAGCTGCTTGGTCACTTTGGGCTTTCATACCTTGGCACTACTTCCACTAACAGCACCTTTCATTCTGAGTACTTGGACAGCGGTTTACTTATCAGGCTTATTGCAGAAACGAAGCTGGGCCTAAAAGAAAGCAAACTTATAGATCCGTCCAGAATCGCTCAACATATTGCTTAGGCGTTAAGCCACGGTGCTTTTTAAACATTCGATTAAAGCTTGCCACATTGGTGTAGCCTAAACGTTTCGCGACCTCTTCGACCGGGAGTTTGTAGCTCAACAATTCCACTGCGACATTGCTCAGTGCGTACCCCATGATGGTGGAAAAGTTGACGCCCAACTTGTGCAAACGGCGTTGAAACTGCTGCTCAGAAAGCCCTAATAAACTAGAAACCTTGTGAAGAGTTGGTAAACCAAAGTGGCGACTGTAATTGATCATCTCATAGGTGACCTTATGTTCATCACCTGCATCTGGCATGTTGAGATAATTGTCTAAATCGTGGAAGTTCATCGCCAAGCTCATTTTACCTGCTGCCGGAGACTGATTAATGGATAGCCTCAGTTTACTTGGAATCCAGACCTCTGTGCGTGGTTGTCCCCACTGAATATTGCACCCAAAGTACTCGTGATAAAGCTCAGTATTCTCACGATACCCAGCAATGGATACTGCTGCTGGTTTGAAGTCAGGCCCTAAATAACGCCTTAGGATCTTCATCATAAAAATCGCGATACGCACCGAGTCGTGTACTTTACCAACCTCAGAATACTCAGGGTTGTCATAACACCATTTAATGAGTGTCCCAACTTGTGCGCCATATAAGAAAGCCCCCGACTGTAAACAGTGCAACCCGATATTGACTCGGCGAATCGCTGACGCGAGATCGTGACCCGAGAAAAACCAGTTAGCAAGTGGCCCTAACTTTTCAATATCCACCCTATCTGCCAGTTTCAAAATAATGTCGGGATCGCGGGTTTTCTGTTCGAGTAAGCCATACCATTGGTCCACTTCATTCACTGGAATCAGGTTCATCGCGTTAGCAAATACTGACTTGGGAATACCCAAAGAGTCCATATCTAAGTCACGATTGGCCGCCGCATACTGATATACACCTAAAATTCCTAATGCTCTTAGGAAGTTACAATTGTTCATTTGCTACTAAGCCCCGAATTCCAAATTACAGATCAAATCATATAGAACTCATTATTAAAGTAATTAGTAAATTTTCAACCTATAAATCTGATATCCATCACACTCGGCGCTCAAATTTAACCTAGGGTTGATCAATGAGTTTACTAAGTGTCCCATTTGTTGGAACAGGCGCAGACACCGCACTACACGTTGTAGCAGGCGTTGTGTTGGTCGCGACAATCGCAGCAGCATGTTACGGCTTTTGGCGTGTTCATGAATTACCAATCAATAAAGCTCACAGTAAAGAGCATCACCAGCTCGGTTTAATTACCGCATTAACGTGGATTGGCTTCATATGGCACTGGGTATGGGTACTCGCAGTAATCGTGTCGTTTGTTGATATGGAAAAAGCCATTATCAACCTCAGGGATACATGGCGTGCGCCAAGCAACACCAGCACAGAGAGTACGAGCAATAACAATGCGGATACTGTCGGCAACGTAAACAGCACCCAATCGGTTGATAATAAGGAGAACCCAGCATGTTAGAAGGTTTGGCTGTATGGGCACTCTTTATTTATTTGCTGCGTTTAGTGGGCATGCCGTGGAACAAAGGGACTAAGGCGTTTGCTTACTTAGGTGGTACGTCTTGGCTACTATTCGTCTGGGTTGGATTGGTCAACTTTACCCCAATGGATCTGTCTGGCGGGTCGGTTGTTCAGTCTCCGCATATTCAGCTGCGTCCAGACTCAACATCGGTCACCGGCAAAACCACCAAGGTTTACATCAGTCCAAACCAAGATGTGACGAAAGGTGAGCTGATCTACGAGATTGATGACACCAAATATGTCATCGCGAGAGACAAAGCGAGCGTTCAACTTGAATCGGCTCACGTTGCCTTAGATACCGCTCGCCAAGAAGTCAGCATCGCAAAGGTCAGCCATCAATCTGCGCTTGAAGACATTAAAGCGTCTATCGCACAAATTGAATCAGCAAAAACAGACTTAGTCCTTCAATCGAAGACACTCTCTCGTTACCAACGTCAGAACAATGTTGTTGAACATACGATTACAGAGACCGACATAGACCAACAAACGGCAAAGGTAGACTTAGCGACGCATAATGTCACGACGTTAGAATCTCAACTGAGCAAGAAAGAAGTCGATGCCGAGAATGCGAAGTTAAACATTCACAAAGCAGAAACGAACGTCAGTAAAAAGCAAACTGAAGTCGACTCTGCAAAGGCAACCTTAGCCCAAGCGCAATGGGACCTTAACAGCACCAAAGTCACCGCCCCAACAGATGGCTTTGTGACTAACTTTATTCTTCGTGAGGGACAACGAGTCTCAATGATGCCTCGTATCCAGATGTATACCGAAGAGAAATACGTGCTGATGCGAGTCAATCACCAAGCGATCCGTAACGTAAAAGTGGGCCAGCCTGCTGAATTTGCAACACCGGTTTATCCAGGGAAAGTTTTCTCTGCGACCGTTGAAGGTATTGTTGAAGCGACAGGTGAAGCACAAGCCAGTTTGCTTGGTATTGATGAACAGGTTCGCGTCACAACCGGACGGAACCTTCAAAACAAACACCACTTCGTGAGACTGAAGATCGAAGAAACAGAAGGCTATGATATCCCAGTAGGTTCTGTTGGATTGGCATGGGTGAGCGGCGAAAAGCCAATCAGCTTTATGGCATTCTTAGATGTTATCCGTGGAATCATTATCAGAATGAAGTCGCAACTGTACTTCTTCTATTCGATATAACACGACTTCAATAAATTAAAAGCAATCTTAAGCCCACATAGACTGATGTCATGTGGGCTTTTTTAGTGCTTGCCTTAGTTTTAGTACCTGTCTTGGTTTTAGTATCAAGCTGGCTTCTTGTCTTTATCGCTTACTTACAACATTACAACACTTGGAAATGCTTAAATTCCCTTACTGATAAAATGTAAAATTGGTTGCAGAGCATCAACAATTCGCAAATTGCATTTTCATAATGCAAAAGCACCCTTCAAATACGCACCAAATTGCTGTAAAACAGCCCAATTCGCGGGTTTAAAAGTTGGCACGCTATCTGCAATGTATATATTGACCCTTCTTAAGCCGAGGGTCACCTAGCCAACTGACGTTGTTAGTGAACCTTTCTTGTTCACGATATATATAGGCCAATTGCGGATATTGCGATTGGCCATTTTTTTGCCTGTAATTTAAGAAACATCGTCCATCCAATATACAGACACCCATTCACACTCATAATCGCTAGCATTCATAGTGAAGCTCAACCCTGACTCATCATCTACGCCATAGAAAACGTTTTCTAATTATTTTTAAAAAATAAATATAAAAAGTAACCTCATGTTTTAAATGTCTATTTTAAACAAAGCTGTCTTAATGGCGGACTTATTGACAAAACTAGCATTGACTATGTGATTTATATCACCATAATGCGCTCGTTTGCCTGCAATACGGCGACCGTTATTTTTAATTTTGATCAATTGCGGAGGTAAAAAATGGCTGCGGATAATAACTACAGTCTTGGGCCGGTTCCAACATCGGCTAGGAAAGGAGTTGCTTCACTCACCATGGTAATGCTTGGACTCACTTTCTTCTCTGCAAGTATGTGGACAGGTGGTTCACTCGGGACAGGTCTTTCTTTCAACGATTTCTTCCTCGCCGTTCTCATCGGTAACCTAATTCTTGGTATTTACACTTCTTTTCTTGGCTACATCGGCTCATCTACTGGCCTCTCTACTCACCTCCTTGCTCGTTTCTCTTTCGGTACTAAAGGCTCATGGCTTCCTTCTGCTCTACTTGGTGGTACACAAGTCGGTTGGTTTGGTGTGGGCGTTGCCATGTTTGCGATTCCGGTACAAAAAGCCACAGGCATTGATACCAACACCTTGATTGTTGTATCAGGCTTGTTGATGACAGGTACGGTGTACTTTGGTATTAAAGCGCTGATGGTACTCTCAGCGGTTGCCGTTCCTGCAATTGCAATTCTGGGTGGTTACTCAGTATTGACTGCGGTAGACAGTGTTGGCGGGCTAGAACAGCTCCAACTCATCGAGCCAGAAACACCAATGGACTTCTCCATGGCGCTTGCAATGGTTGTGGGTTCATTCGTGAGTGCGGGTACGTTGACTGCGGATTTCGTTCGCTTTGGTAAAAAGCCAGCGAGCGCAGTATTAATTACAATGGTCGCGTTCTTCATCGGTAACTCACTGATGTTTATCTTTGGTGCGGCAGGTGCAGCAGCGACGGGGCTCTCTGACATTTCAGACGTGATGATCGCACAAGGTCTTCTACTTCCTGCCATCATCGTTCTAGGCTTGAACATCTGGACAACCAATGAAAACGCACTTTATGCGTCAGGTCTTGGTTTATCCAACATCACTGGTCGCTCAAGTACTACAATGTCTATCATTAACGGTATCGTAGGCACGATTTTCGCGCTTTGGCTGTACAACAACTTCGTCGGTTGGTTAACCTTCCTTTCGCTGGCAATTCCACCAATTGGTGGCGTAATCATCGCCGACTTCTTCGCGAACCGTAAACGTTACAAAGATTTTGCAAAAGCAGAGTTCCAAACCGTTAACTGGGCTGGCATTATCGCGGTAGCAACAGGCGTAGCCGCTGGTCACTTCCTTCCTGGCATCGTTCCTTTGAACGCCGTGTTTGGTGGTGCAATCAGTTACCTCGTGCTTAACCCTCTATTGAATAAAAACGCTCTGAAATCTCAGGCCGCTTAAGGACACACTATGACAACCTTATTAATCAAGAACGCGAAGCTTCAAGACCAAGATGGCTTGAAACAAATCCTGATTGAAAATGGTCAATTTTCTCGCATTCTCGATAATGACGCGCCAATCAATCATCAAGGTGAGATCCTTGATGCTGAAGGTGGCATTGCAGTTTCTCCTTTCTGTGAACCGCATATTCACCTAGATACTACGCAAACGGCTGGGGAACCTAACTGGAACATCTCTGGTACTTTGTTTGAAGGTATTGAGCGTTGGGCTGAACGTAAAGAATTGTTATCAATCGAAGACGTAAAGTCTCGTGCGAAGCAAACACTGAAATGGCAGATTGCTAACGGTGTTCAACACGTGCGTACTCACGTTGATGTCTCTGATCCAACGTTAGTTGCATTACGAGCGATGGTTGAAGTTCGTGAAGAGATGAAAGAGTGGGTCGACATCCAGATCGTTGCATTCCCTCAGGAAGGCATTCTTTCATATCCTAACGGCAAAGAATTGCTTGAAGAAGCTGTGAAAATCGGCGCTGACGTTATTGGTGCTATCCCTCACTTCGAATTCACTCGTGAATACGGCATTGAATCTCTGCACTATGCGTTCGAGCTTGCACGTAAGTACGACTGCCTGATCGACGTTCATTGTGATGAAATCGATGACGAGCAATCTCGCTTTGTTGAGACACTGGCGGCTCTTGCTCATAAATTCGACATGGGTGAAAAGGTAACGGCAAGCCATACCACAGCAATGGGCTCTTACAATGGTGCTTACGCATCTCGCCTATTCCGCTTGCTAAAAATGTCAGGCATTAACTTCGTCGCGAACCCGTTAGTGAACATTCACTTACAAGGCCGTTTCGATGACTACCCGAAACGTCGTGGCGTGACTCGTGTTAAAGAGATGCTAGCAGCAAACATCAACGTTTGTTTCGGCCATGATGATGTGTTTGACCCATGGTACCCACTGGGTACAGCGAATATGCTGCAAGTTCTGCACATGGGACTGCACGTAACACAAGTTATGGGCTACGACCAAATCAACACCTCACTTGATTTGATCAGCAAGAACTCAGCTCGAACTCTGAACATTCAAGACAACTACGGTATTGAAGAAGGTAAGCCTGGTAGCCTACTGATATTGCCTGCAGACAATGGTTTTGATGCTGTTCGTCGCCAAGTACCCGTTCAATACTCGGTACGACACGGTAAGGTGATCGCTGAAACGCAACCTGCGAAAACAAAAATTAACTTAGATCAGACAGAAGATATCAACTTCAAGCGTTAATATCGTCTATACTGATGAAGAAAAGGAAGCTACAGGCTTCCTTTTTACTTTGACATGGTGTGTAACTTTATAAAACTATCAGCTATTAAGCGTGGTTTTGTTAACGAGCACAACATGACAAAAAAACTCGCTGATTTCTCAATCAATGAGTGTACAACCGGAAAGACTGTGTTAACATGCACTCGCTCTGTTAGCCGGAGTTATTTAAGTTAGATAAATAGTAAAAAATGACATGTAAAATCGTTACCCGTTTTTGTAAGTAGTTTTTCCTTATTTCTTAGCAATATTAAATAATTCAATTATCAGCGCATTGCAGTAATGCAATCAACAATTTAGAAAATTTATGAATAAGGGACAAATTATGTCTAACACAAATACTGGCACTGTAAAATGGTTTAACGAAGAGAAAGGTTTCGGTTTCATTTCTCAAGACAACGGCGGTGCTGACGTATTCGTTCACTTCCGTGCAATCGCTTCAGAAGGTTTCAAAACTCTGAAAGAAGGCCAAAAGGTTTCTTTCGAAGTTGAAAACGGTCAAAAAGGCCTACAAGCAGCAAACGTTGTTGCTCAATAATTAGCTTTTAGCTAAAAAGAATTTTAAAGCGCTGATTTTTATCGGCGCTTTTTTATGCCTGAAACTTTTTATGCCTGAAACTTTTTATGCCTGAAACTTTTTATGCCTGAAACTTTTTATGCCTGAAACTTTTTATACCTGAAACAAAACTTCTTACCTGAAATAAAGCTTCTACCCCGTTATCATCGCCCCCGAACTGCGTCATATTACCTACTTTTCAGCTAACCTTTTCTCCAAACTCTTTTAACTCAACTTATCTATCAAAGCTCATCTTCTACTGATTATCAAAACACCGAGAAGACAGCCAATCAAACTATCAAACTATCAAACTATCAAACTATCAAACTATCAAACTATCAAACTATCAAACTATCAAACTATCAAAAACATAGCTATTCTTCTTGGCCGTTGCCAATTTTGTGCTGAACCTTAACCAATCGACTTAGTGAAACTCCAAAACTGCTCTTCTCCTCTTTGGTCAAAGAACACTCTATTTAATGTTCGATATAAATATGCAATCGATGTCCATAATAAAAATGATTGATTTATCCAACCCTTATCCATTAATTATATAATTTTTAAAGCAAATACATGCAAAATCCGCTAACCTTGTTCGCAAGTGGCTTTAGTTGGTTTGGTATCTGTAGTAAAAATAATGAACAAAGATGAATTTCAGAAATCCACCGCTAATTTGAAAAAAGCGGTGCCTCTTATGATGAAGAATAGAGTGTCGACAACACCTGCAAATTACGCACTTTGGTACACCTATGTCGACAATGCTATCCCGCAGCTCACTAAAGATATGGATGGTGTGTTAGAACACTATGGTATCTGCCCTCCTGCGGTAGGTGAACAGCTCTACAACAACTACGTTGCAAGCAAATCCGAAACCAATATCAATGACTTACGAGCAAACCTAGAACTGTTAGTTTCTGAGGTTTCTAACTCAATGAACGATACTCTCACCGACACTTCAGCTTTCTCTGAGATGATCGATAAGAGCTTCGAAGACTTATCTCGTGTCGACAATGAAAGTTTGTCTATCGATGAAGTGATGTCGTTGGTTCGTCAGCTGGTTTCTGAATCTCGCAACATTCGACACTCGACTCAATTCTTAAGCTCTCAACTGAACTCTGCTACGTCAGAAATCAGCAAGCTCAAGACACAGCTTGTCGAAGTGCAAAAAGACGCACTATTTGATAGCACGACTACGCTTTACAATCGACGCTCTCTGGACCGCGATTTGGAAACATTGTGCGAAGCTAAGCAGTCGTTATGTCTGATTCTTCTCGATATCGACCATTTTAAAAACTTCAACGACACCTATGGCCACTTATTTGGCGATATGGTTCTTAAAGGCATTGCGCGTAAGTTAAAACAAATGTGCCGCGAAGGTATTTCTGCTTACCGATTTGGTGGCGAAGAGTTCGCTCTCATCGTTCCAAACAAATCATTACGCATTGCACGTCAACTTGCTGATACCAATAGACGATCTCTGGAAAAACTGTCGATCAAAGATCGCCGCAGTGGACAACAGGTCGGTAGCATCACCGCATCATTTGGCGTTGCAGAGCTTGAACCTGGTGAATCAGCGGAATCACTGATCGAGCGTGCTGATAAGCTACTTTACGAAGCAAAATCTCTAGGCCGAAATAGAGTCATGCCGCTGTAGTCCGCAATTATCTAAACAGATTACTGTGAAACAGCCTGCTTGCTAAGCCCTGATCTCTAGGCACTAGGCATTAAAATAGACTCGCAGTTAACATCGAAAAGCAAAAAGCCCCAATCAATAACCAGTAGGTTAATCATTGGGGCTTTTTCGTTTATAGTCAGTGTTTGATGTTAAAGACAACCAAAATCGCTAACTCATGACTCAGCATCTTTCATGAGTACGAAAGGCTAAAGTGCGTAGCAGTAATTAAGGCAGTAATCTTCACCGCTCTTTGCTCTGAACTCTTTGTCTTCACTGCATGCTTTTGGTTTACCCTTCTCATCACCTTGAACTAGGCTGATCCAGTGACGTATTGCTGTCGTGATTCCTTCACGCTCAGTATTCGTTTGTACCGCTTCCATTGGTGACTGACCAAAAGTAGTACATGACTCGAGCTGAATATCATCGATATCGACCAGTTCAATGCAACCTGTCCCTTTGTGACAACCAAACATCACTTCTAAGTGGCTTCCACTGCTGTCTCGGAACAAGATTGAATCTGGGTCACACTTCTCACCCATGTAAGCTACAAACTGCTTAGGATGCTTTAGGCCGCTGTGTTGACCATCTTTGAAGTAAGCCATGACATGGCGGTAGTCAACTACGTAGCTCGTTACATCTTGATGTGAGCCGTTCTCTAGTGGGAACAATCGGTCTAGCAGTTGCTTCGCTTTGAGTTGCTTCTCAGTTTGCTGTTTGGCACTGATAGTCTCCACGGCAAAGACAGCTTCAGCGATAAATGGTTTTGTTTGTTTTTGGATTTCTGTTTTATCGAATGTAAGCATATTCATAGTCTTTCCCTCTTGACTAACTCGGTGAACATTCACCGATTTTTAAAGCAAAAATGTGTCCTAGAGCAATTATTCCAAACTAACGTTTAATTTATTTGTCATTTTGTGAATTGCTTAGTTTGTAGATTAGCGCTTTTTTACATACAATTTCACAACAAAAATTTTACAATGTGAATTTTACAAATATGGCCTTGTCAAAAAGTTTAGTTCGTCAGTCACATTTCCTAGGTACTAAGATCCGTAACCTAAGGAAGCGTAACCATTTAACCATGGAAGATCTGTCTGCGCGTTGTATTCGAATCAACCCAGAGTACGCACCTTCCGTTTCTTACCTTTCAATGATTGAACGTGGAAAGCGGGTTCCAAGCATCGATATGCTGGAAGTCATTGCGCAGGTCTTTCAGAAGAACCCCACGTGGTTTCTCGACGATGAATCAGAACAGCAAGCCATCGCACCTGACAAAGGGAATCGTGGCGGGATAAGTGGCATGGCACTCGAGCCGAGCTTTCTTTTCTCTAACGACATCCTGCAAATCGCGATACCAGAGATGTTGTCGCAAACCGGTATCTCTGGTCGTCAGTTCGCCCACCTCTTAATTCGAGCTCACCAAGAAAGTAATCAAAACCACTTCCCTGATCTAGAACGAGCAGCAGAAGAAGTTGGTTTGAAACGCCTTAACCTTGGCGTCGAAGATCTTATCGACATCGCGAGAAACTTAGGCATTCAAATCCGCTGGGTAACACGCACGCCTCAAGACGTGGTGGATGAGCTCGGAATCAATGCCAAGCAATTGGTGACTTCGTTCTTCGAACCACCCGGTACGATTTTCTTGAACGAAATTCTCAAAGAGTACCCAACTCGACTGAAATACGATTTATCGGTTTATATCGGCCATTGCATTTTGCACAGCAAAGAAGGGCTTAAGAGTGTGTTGTCGGTTGGGAACAACAACACATGGGACGATAATCAAATATCGGGATCTTCTCAGCTGAACTCTCAAGACATTCTTCAGGCATGGCGAGACTTCGAATCCAGCTTCTTTGCTGGCGCATTACTGTGTCCAAAAGTTCCATTTAGACAGCTGCTCGATCGTACTGGTTATGAAATCGACGTTCACAAAAGAGCGGGGGTTTCCCCCTCTGTTGCGATGCGCCGAATGACGGTAGTATCGCCCTACCCTCACTGGCACTACTTTGATGCTTATGGGCCGGGGAAACTCAAGGCGGTATACCGCGGGAACGGGATTCCACTGCCTTGGGGGAATATGAGAACGGTCGCCGACCCATGTCAACATTGGGCTGTGTTCCGTCGATTATCAGAGCCTCGAGCGGGTAGCTCAGCTCAAATCTCCATTTTAAATGTGGGAGATGAGCCAAGAATCTACTGCTGTGAATCCATCAATATGACGGATCCTGCGGGTAACAATCGTGTGTTGTGTGCTGGTATAGACTTAAACCCAGCGATTGATGCTCAAGGTGGTAATTCAAGAGACATCGCAGAGCAGCTTAAGGCTTCTTGCGTCAGCAATGGCGGCTCGGTAGCAATACCACGTAACATCAAGAAAGATCTCACGACAGTAGCCAAGATTCTAAATATAAATTGGATTGAACGCGGGATCGAAACAGAGGCGAGGCTTATCTGCTCCAGAGGGGGAGAATGTCCACGCCAACCAAGCTGCTATTCAAAGTGTGGTGAGGACTAGCGACCTTTTAGCGACTCTAATGCAGCAAAGCAACAATACGCTCTCAAATAAAAACATAGTGAATTCGTTTGCTATGTTCGATTCAAGAGCTTAGGGCGTGTTGATCTTTCGAGCTGATTTTTGCAGCGAGTTGCTGGGTATTTATACAAGGCAGAGGCGTCGATGTGTAGTTAGCCTACATGAGAAGCCGATAACGTAGTAGAAATGACCAGCAAACGCTGCCCGAAGGGTTCGGCTAAAAGCGTTTTACTCTTTGTTGAGGGAGATTTGCTTAGAATGACTAGGCTACTTCCCCCTCGCCGCGATTAAAACGCTTTTATCTCGAACAAAATTTAACCACGAAAGGTCAACACGCCCTGGTAAAAATAACCAATAGAACTCAAAATTCAGGCAAAAAAAAACCAATCACAATAAAGGTGATTGGTTATATATTTTGTGTGAACAATATGGGTTCACTAACAACGTCAGTTGGCTAGGTGACCCTCGGCTTAAGAAGGGTCACCATTACTAATGCAGCAAGCGTGCCAACTTTTTATCTACGTATTTACTACGCATCTGGACACGTATTAGACACGAATTACTGTTTATTTTGCAAAGTGGAATTGCAAATTGCAAAATAAAACAAAAACGCTAGTGATTATGTTGTTATTAAATAATGATTAACGTTCGATTAATCCTCTCAGAGCCTGTCACATCCCATTTACTCAGCCTATTTTCAATCTAACAACCCATAATATTGCTATATAACACGCATAAAAAAACGCGAACATTGAGTATCAACATTCGCGTTTCATTGGGTTCGATTCAAAGCTTCTAATGTATAGCTGCTAGTTTCTAACGTATATCTATTAGTTTCTAACTGCTCATTGCAGAAGGTGGCTTTCTCAAAAAGCGACCTTCGCAGAAATCAACTTCAACTGAACTTGTCTTTACTTTTGAGCAGCAGGCTTAGAACGATTTCTAGATGGCTTGCTACCAGACGGTTTGTTCGTCGAAGGTTTATTGCCAGAAGGCTTGTTAGACGCTGATTGGTTTGATGAACGGCCAGGGCCGTAGCTACCACCGTAACCTGATTTCTTAGGCTTACCAGCACCGTTTTGACCGCCTGAATTGGTGTTCTTCTCAGCACCTCCAGCAGCATTACCGCGCTTGTAGTTGCTACCATTGTTTCTTACAGACTTATCATCACCAGCAACTGCAGAGTTGCTGTCAGAACCTTTGTTACCTGAGTTAGGCTTGTTCGCATTTGGCTTACGCTTAGGAGCAGAACCTGAACCAGAAACATGACGCTTGTTCTTACCTGCCGGTTTGTGCCCGCGAGCATTGTCACCAGAACGTTGACCATCAGAATGTTCGCGTGTCTTTTTCGGCTTCTTAGGCTTAATCGGGCGCGAATCCAAACGAGATTCAGGCAGTTTGTTTACAGGTGCAAAACCTTCAAGTTCACGGCGCTCAAGTACTTGCTGAATAAGGCGCTCGATACCAAACAGTTCACCCACTTCATCAGCACAAACCAGTGAAATTGCTTTACCCACTTCACCAGCACGGCCAGTACGACCAATACGGTGAACGTAATCTTCTGATACGTTTGGAAGGTCGAAATTCACTACTTGAGGCAGTTGCGGAATATCGATACCACGAGCTGCAATATCTGTTGCCACTAATACGCGTACTTTACCCGTTTTGAAGTTCTCTAGGGCTTTAGTACGCGCGCCTTGGCTCTTGTTGCCATGAATAGGTGCCGCTGAGATGCCTTGCTCGTCAAGGAAGTGAGAAAGCTTGTTCGCACCGTGTTTCGTTTTACTGAACACGAGCACTTGTCGCCAATCATTATCTTTGATCAGCTTAGCGAGCATTGGTGCTTTTTTCTTTTTATCTACTGGATAAATACTCTGTTCAACAGTTGGTGCCGTTGAGTTTGCAGGGCTTACCGAGATTTCAACTGGGTTGTTTACTAAGCCTTTAGCCAAGCCACGAATATCATCAGAGAACGTTGCTGAGAACAGTAGGTTCTGACGTTTCTTAGGCAAGAAAGCCAAGATCTTACGGATATCGCGAATGAAACCCATGTCTAGCATGCGGTCGGCTTCATCTAACACTAGGATCTCTAGTTGATCAAAACGGACTGCGTTTTGGTTGTATAGATCAAGCAGACGACCCGGCGTTGCCACCAGCACATCACTGCCTTTACGCAGTTTTTGCATCTGAGGATTAATTTTCACGCCACCAAACACAACCGTAGAAGTCAGAGGTAGATTGATACCGTACTTAACCACACTGCCATTTACTTGCGCAGCAAGCTCACGAGTCGGTGTTAGCACTAGCGCACGAACTTGGTTCTGACGTACGCGAGGGCCTTTTGATAACATTTCAAGAATAGGTAGCGTGAAGCCAGCAGTTTTACCTGTACCTGTTTGAGCAGCGGCCATTACATCTTTGCCCGTTAGGACAGCTGGTACGGCTTTCTCTTGGATTGGTGATGGCTTATCGTAACCTTGTGCTTCAATAGCTTTAAGGATCGGTTCAGAAAGGCCCAGGGAGGTAAAACTCATAGATTATTTTCTCAGTTGAATAACATTTAGTATGAGCAACACCCCGCGAAGACGCATTGCTACAGCTTTTGCTTATCAATTAAATTGATACGAAGCAAAGCGCGGTATTCTGAGGCTTTTCCCCACATTCAGCAACTAAATTCTAATCGTAGCTCAAATTCAACCTAGATAACTTGTCGCTTCTGTTCGTACATTTTTTCATCAGCTGCTTTCAAGAGCGCATCAACGTCATCGTAGTTATTATTATGGATAATCCAACCAACACTAATTCGAAGATAAATAGAGTGCGCTTCATAGACAACGGGTGTGGTACATATCGCTCTTCTAAGTTTAGCCACAATCGAAGAGGCATGTTGTTCATCTATGATGCGGGGTAGCAAGACTAAGAACTCATCGCCCCCGATCCTTGCGACGAGATCTGAAACACGCAATTCACTCTTAATACGCTTAGCACACTCAATTAACACCTGATCGCCAGCAGCATGGCCAAAAGTGTCATTGATCGCTTTAAACCCATCGAGATCGATATTCACAACGGCAAAGGTTCTCGCTCTCTGCTTTTGCGTGACCTTGAATGCCTGCTTTAAGCTATACATGAAGTATCGGCGATTCGGCAACATGGTGAGTTCATCATGCATAGAGCGGCTATCGGCAATGCGGTACAGGCGATAAATGGTCATAAAGGCAATCGCCAACACAAGCATAATGGTGTAACCCACCAGCCTGACAATTTGAATTCGATACCAAGGCACATCCATCAACACATGTTCGTTCCCAGAGAGCGCCAAAAACCAACCGCCATAAGGGAAGTTCACTTGCTCAGTGGCAAACGCATTCGTAAATACATGTTGTTCACCGTGGAAGATAGGCCCCTCTTTACCTGAACTGTTCGCGCCACGAATCGCAAGTTCATATTTGTTTTCAATCTTGCCAATACCGACGTCTTCATACAGCTCATCAAGATCAATCACTGCACTAGACACTCCCCAATAGTCTTGATTAAAAGGAGGGTCTCTGAAAATAGGTGTGCGCGTAATCAAGGCTTGCCCACCTTGAAACAGGTCAAAGGGTCCAGCGATAAAGGTATTGCCAATATTTCGCGCTATTTCAACCGACTCCCACTGGGTTGGATGATCGCGATAATCAATACCCAGGATCTGCTCATTGCCTTCCATTGGATAAACGAAATTAAGGATGTCATCTTCAGCGAGGCCAATCAGGCGAATGTGGTACCCATCTCGAATGATGTTTTGGGCGATTTTGTCCCAACTTTTCATATCGCTGTCTGGGTTTATCGTCACAAGCGTAGAGAAATTATTGAGGATATACATATCCGATACGATCGCGGCTTCTATGCGAGATCGAATGATGGAAAGCTGCTTTTTTGCCTCAGAGTATGATTCATTTTTGAGGAAGGTTAATTGCTTGGCGTGAAAAACCTCTATGGCGGTTACCACCACCAAGAACAACAATAAAGATAATAATTTGGCAGGCCACTGCTTGCTAGAACGACTGGGCATTTACGAACCTCTAACACTTTTGTTCTGTTTACTGCCTTAAATCGGCTCATTTCTGGCTAATTCGTTCAGTATGCCGACAAGCAACTAAAAATCCACACTTTGCGTCGGGTCTCAGTTCATTATTGAGCGATTCATCACTTCACCGTGAGTTAACTACACTGATTATTAAATCAAAAAACCTTAATGAACCTTATAAAGCTTACATTGTATTGACCCAAACCTTACATTAAAGGATTCATCAATGTTATTTTATACTTACCATTAATCAGCTTGGTACCTTACGAACATGAAGCTAAAAACGCTAACTCTGTGCACATTGTTATCAGCCTCCGTTGCAGTTGCGGTTCACGCACAAGCAACGTCTAATGCGCAAACAAACTTTGACACACAACAGCCTGTTAACATACAAGAGAACAAACAAGCAACAAGCGTACCAAATGTTTCGTCCCCTGCTGATTCTCTCGACTCTCAAGAACAATCTTTCAAGCAATCTGCCAACCTGATTCGCACGACCTACGAAAGCCAACTTTATACCCTGCCCGCTTTCAAAGAGGGTCACTATGGTTTGCGTATGTATCGACAAACATTAGACGATAAATATTCTGCAGCGGTGTGGAGTGACATGGCGCGGGTATCGAGCAAGCTCAGCCGCCTGTCTAATGATGTTCAAACCATGGAACAGATCGTACTTTACTCAGAAAAGCGCGTGGCTTCGTATGTGGGTGATGACGACGAACGCAGTGTTCGACGCTACAACATCACCAAGCACATGCCAGAATATCTGTACCTCGGCGTTGACCTTCTTGGCTCTATGGCGCGTGCCAATGAGTACGGTTTAGAACACAAGAACGATGCCAAACTACGTGAAATCATTCGTCGCTATGACTTCTCTCGCTACGTAACCAATGAAGACATGATAAAAGCCTGGGCAGCACAATTAGCTAATCAGGTTTACTGGCTGCGCCAACTGGGTGAGCAAGATGTCGTTGACCAGTTCGTCGACACTTTCAAAAAAGCGTACCCAGACGACAAAGACAAGAAGCTTTCAAGCCAGCAGTACGGCAATAAAATCTATGGTATGACACATGTGATCTTTGGTGATTCGGAATATTACCAACACCAAGTCAGCGAGCAAGAACACCAATGGATCTACGATTACTTCAGAGAGAACATCGATACCATTCTATTGCGCGCTAAAGAAGATGTGATTGCAGAGGTTGGATTGACCTTCTTGCTTGCAGGCTTAGAAGATGACCCGGTTGTAGAGAAAACTCGACTCGCGATCCAAGCCTCAATCGATGAGAAGTACGGGATGATTCCTTCAATCACTGGTGATTTTGACCTTGAATACGGCGAACACCGCAACGTGTTGGCGATCATGCTGCTCGATTGGCAACAAGTGAACGAAGCACCGACGTTAAAAGGTAATCCTAAGGTGTTTACTACGATTCCGTATGGGCTAATTGAAAACCAGCCATTGAGTAAATAGAGACTCCGGAGTTCATCTATATGTCTCGTCCTAAAATACGTTGACGATTTTAGTAAGCCAGTAACGCAAGTTGCTGGCTTTTTTCATGCATCTTATTTGGCGTATTCATACCTAGGCTGAGATGTGGCCTCATTTCGTTGTACGTATATATTGACTCTTCAACAAGTGTTTTCAACTCGCGAAGATCTTTGCACTGAGTAAGCAAGAACTCTTGCTTGAGGATACCATTGACCCGCTCAGCTAACGCGTTTTGGTAGCAGTCATAACCATCAGTCATTGATGGAGTTATACCATGCTTTTTAAGTTTCTCTTGATAGAGGTTTGAGCAATACTGAAGCCCTCTATCTGAGTGATGGATTGTCGCATGACAATAACATCGAGTTTTTACCGTCATATCTAAAGCCTTCACAACATCGCTCGCTTTCATTTCATTGCTAACTTCATACCCCATGATTTTACGGCTGAAGGCATCGGTAACCAATGACAAGTAGTGAACGCCCTCGTTTGACTGAACATAAGTGATGTCGCTCACCAGAACTTCTTCTGGTTTTGACGGAACGACTTCTTTTAGCAAGTTCGGATGTTTTTTCATCCAGTGTCTGCTGTTCGTTGTTTTGGTGTAACTTCGTTTCGGCTTAACGAGTAAGCGCTCTTCTCTGAGGTAATTAAACAAAGCATCACGGCCAAGTTTTATTCCCTTAGCTATCAACTTCGGCTTCAGTAAGAAATAGAGCTTACGAGCTCCCAGCCGAGGCATGAATCGTCTTATCTCAAGCACCATCCCTTTCACAGGAGCAAGCACAGCCTGACGAGTGGTCTCACGCTTTTCTCTCTGATAGACACACTGACGAGATATATTGAGCAATGAACAAGCTTTACTTAAGCTTACTTTCTTCTCTTTTTGAAGGCTTCTTGCTCCTTCGCTATATACTTTTTTCTTAGCGACATCCCGTGCTCAGCATCAAGAATATCAACAACCCTATTGAGAAGAAGGCATCTGAGACGTTCATCTTCGAGTTCTTGTTCAAGTCGTTTTATTTTTTGGGCAGGCGTTTCATTCGCTCTCGGTGATTTAGGCATCGTGTTCTTCCTTGGGTTGGTAGTCCAATCCATTTTGCCATGCTTTCTTAACCAAGTAAGAACAGTCGAACGACCTTGTATGCCGTAAATTGATTGGGCTTGTTTATAGGTCATGTCGCCCTTTTCGATGGCGTCTACAACCTGTAATTTAAAGCCTAGTGTGTAATCACGCTGAGTGCGCTTAACGTGGTGTTTATTTGGAATGGTCATCATTAGTCCTCAATGTGTAAACACATTTCAGGACGGGACAATAAAACCTAAAAAGCCGCAAACCTCTCAAGGTCTGCGGCTTTTTATTGTTTGCTACGTCAATACTCGTATCAAAAGTTGTTAATATCAACACCTGCGTAAAGATAAAGACGACATCAATCCCCTGTCACCGCTTTGTTCATCACTATCGTGAAATCTCCTTCTGCATAGCCTTCTATCAGAGAGACATCGTCACACAGGATTTTACAGAAGCGATAAACACCTTGAGGGTGATAACTCATTAAAGTATTACGCGAAGGATATTGGCTTGAATTGAGAAGGTTAAAAATCACAGTCTGATTCGCCAACTCAAACATACGAGTGATCATATTTGTTAGGTAATCAGAATCGCGAGAGATGTAGTTCAGTGAGCCACTTGCGATAACCACGTCGTGCGCTTCGAGACTCATCTTACTCATGTCACCCGATAAAAACTGGCAGCGTTGTTCTGTGTAATTTTGCTTGGCCTTTTTTAGGAAGTCCGCGTGTTGATCAACGCCCGTGTAAGATTGAATTCGATAGATACTGTCGAGCAGTTCAAACAACTCTCCGTAGCCACACCCCAAATCCAAAACACTCTTCTTCTCAAAGTCGGCCGAGCGAGCGATCACTTCAAAGCGACATAATTGACTCTCTTCGTTCGTCCAGCCTAATGCTTTAGCCTTATCGCCGTTCGAGCGGTTTGTCTGCTTTCGGTGGTACCAATACACCTTGAAACGATCACGCCAGTGCATTACGAGAAATCCACCCACACTTCACGGCCACCAACCAACTCTTGGTTATGGTATTGCCATTGATACTGCGCGAGCAGCTTCTCGGTGAGCTCTAGCCCTAGACCAAAGCCGAGATTATTGTCTTCTACCGTGCCGTCGGTATTGTGATTAACGATGATGACTTTTGAACCAACTTGAACCATATCTACAGTACCGCTTCCTGTGTGTTGAAAGGCATTACGAATCAAGTTAGTTAATACGATTCGGGTTAACCCGACTGGCAACTGGCACTGTGTGTCATCGCTTTCAAGATTCACGACCACAGTCTTTCCATTCAATAGATAGGTTAGGTCATGGTTTATCTGTTGCAGCATGTCGCCAAGATGTATGTTTTCCAGAGGCAGGTCTTTGTCTTGTTGTCGAGTTAGCCACAACAAGGTCTCTGTCAGGTCTGTCATGGTGAAACCCGCACGCTTGATTCGGTCTATCACTTCAAGCTGCTTTTCAGGGCTCTTACCTTTTTGAATCAGCTTCTCTAACAGTTCACTGTTGGTTCTTGTTACAGCGATGGGTGTGCGTAATTCGTGACTCGCGTAACCTAAGAACTTCTGCTCTCGTTCTAAGCTGCTTTGAACCGAACTTAAGCTGTCACGAATGATGTTAGCCAAAGTGTTCAGCTCACTGAAATGAAAATCGGGAGTGGGTTCATTAAGATTATCTTTATCTAACGACTTAGCCCAATTTTTGAGTCTTTCAACAGGCGATGCGACCTTACGTAATACCAAAACTAGAATGACCACGAACAGAGTAATCGCGCCTAATGCAGTCAAAAAAATCGTCACAAAGTGCGGAAGTGCATCGTTATCTATGAAGTGATCTTGCCTTTGAGTAAATACCGCAGAAACATAACGAACCTCGTCACCTTTCATTACCTTCATGGCGAAGTAGCCTTCTTCTGGCGGTGAGAATATGGATTTACCAATGATCATTTTAGTAATGAGGTTGAATTGGAGTTCATTCTGCTTGAGGTTGCTCTGGATGCTTTGTGGCAAGTCACTCCATTGCGTCGCCACAGTAAACTCTTGGTTGGTCATCGGCTTACCGGGTTTTACGGCATCCTGTTGAGCTTGAGCAATCATAGAACCGCGCATCGCGATATCCATACCCGAAACAAAGTAGTTTACGCTCAATGCAGACAGAACCAGAATCGTCGTGACACCTGTAACCAGAATCGCCAATAAAACGTAGATCCTTAAACTTGGTCTGATCTTCATTCTTGTCGTAACTCCTTAATCGCAAAGCCTTTACCCGCAATGGTATGCAGCAGCTTATTGTCTTGATCAGCATCGACTTGTTTACGCAGGTTGAAGATATGCACTTTTAAGCTATTGCTGTCGGGTTGGTCGTCACCCCACACGCCCTGCATGATCGTCTCTCGTGAAACAGGATTAGGGCTAGAACGCATCAACACTTCTAAGATTTTGAGCGCAGTTGGGGAGAGCTTGAGAGGTGAATTCGCACGATAAGCTTGATGTTGCTTAAGGTCGATCTCCAAATCACTCACCGATAAGCGGCTCACCTGACCGCTGCGTCGCTTTGCCAATACTTGCGCTCGAACAATCAACTCTTCCATCGCAAATGGTTTGATCAAGTAGTCATCGGCTCCCTTTGAAAAACCCGTCAGCTTGTCATCAAGCGTATCACGTGCCGTGAGCATCAATACGGGTGTATCGATCCCCTGTGCTCGTAAGTTCTCACACACCTGTAAGCCGTTCATTTTGGGTAAGTTAAGATCGAGTATCACCGCATCATAGCGATTGGTTTCGATGAGGTTGAGACCAGCTAGACCATTCGCTGCGTGATCGCATTGAATGTCTTCTAAATCGAGGTAATCGATGACAGCCGTCGCCAAATCGAGGTCGTCTTCAACCAAAAGCAATTGAAGCTTATCTGTGAGTTTATTAGTGACGGATTCTGCCATCATGACGACCTCTATTATTAGTTGTTGTGTGGCTTGTTATGCAGTGATCTTTAATATCTTGTTTAGTAACGAACCTAGACCGATGTAGCAGAGACTCACTCGGCATTCATCAGCCTAGATATATTAGCTTAGCCATTGTTAAGCTGTTTGTTCAACGCCTTTTACTCGATTTGTGACTTTAAGAATCAGCGACTTAATCTCACACTGAATCATTAATAATGCAGGCGTCAGAATCAGCGTAATAAACGTCGCAAACAAAATACCGTAGCCTAGCGCCGCTGCCGCAGGAATCAGGAATTGAGCCTGCAAAGACGTTTCACTTAATAGTGGTGTCAAACCTGCGAACGTAGTGACCGATGTAAGTAATACGGCTCTTAATCGACCAGAACACGCTTCAACAATCGCATCGCGAACCGATTTACCTTGCTCCTTAATAAGCTCGTTAAAGCGAGAAACCAACAACAAGCTGTCATTCACCACCACACCGCTCAACGCTAGAATGCCGTTTAACGATAGGATACTGATTGTTAAGTCATTCCACCAGTGTCCTAGGATTGCGCCAACAATACCAAATGGAATCGCCGTCATGATGATCACTGGCTGAATGTAAGACTTCAGCGGGATAGCAAGCAGCGTGTAGATAGCAATCATGGCGAGTACAAACATGCTCATCATTGAGCTCGCGGTCTCTTCTTGCTCTTCCGTTTCGCCTGCAAAGTCGACCGTTAGTCCCGGATATTGCGCTTCTAAATCAGGTACAAAGGTGTCTTGCAGCTGATGAACAAGCTCTGCAGGGGCAACAACGTCTTTGTCTAACACTGCGCTGATGTACACAGCACGTTGGCTATCAATGCGTGTGATTTCTGATACTTGATAATCTGAATGCACTTCAGCAACCGTACTCAAAGGCACCACGGTACCGTCGTTGGTTCTCACGCTTGATTGCTTAATATCCGCAATGGTTTGGCGATCCGATTCTGGGTAACGAACTCGAACTTTCACCTCATCTTTACCACGTTGAAATTGCTGAACTATGTCACCACCAAACGCCTGCAATACTTGTTGTGAAAGGCTTGCCGTATCAAAACCTAGCGCACGGCCTTGTTGTGTTAATTCGAAACGATACTGAGGCTCACCCAGATCCAAGTTATGATCAATGCCACTAACACCGTCAATTGCTTGCAGCTTAGTTAAGAACTCATTGCCCGCCGCCGAAGCTGATTCTTCATTCCACGCTTTCAGTTCAACTTTGAAGTTGTCGACCATCTCCATTTTAGACAAGATTTTGAGCTTCTTAACCCCTTCCATTTGGCCAACAGCCTCTTGCCATGCATCTGCAAACTCGTTCGATGTGTAAACACTGTCGCTGTCCAATTCAATTTTCACTTGGCCAGAATCATCGGCATCGGCGATAACCTGAAGGCTCAGCAGTTCCGATGCTTCATCTTGAGCACCGTATTGCGCTCTCAGTGTTTCATCTGTTTGTGTCGCGGCCGCTTCAAGTACTAATAAGTTTTGTTGGGTTTGGCCAAAACTCGCGTCATTTTGCATCGACATGTCAGCAGTCACGGTGTCGCCAGGCATATCAGGGAAGAATGCCACACGAACCGCCCCCGTCATCGGCAAACCTGCCACCAAGATAAGCAGTGACAAGAAAACCATCACCACGGCATAACGCAGTTTCAGCGCCCATTCAATCACAGGGCAATAGATGCGCTTATTAAACCAACCTAACCCAGTATCGGCAGCATGTTGAACACGAGCCCACAGCCCCTTTTTGTCACTGCGCTTGGTGTTAATGTGCGCAAGGTGAGATGGCAGAATGAATTTAGACTCGACCAAAGACAGCAACAAACAGATAGTCACGACCGTACCGAACTGAGCGTAAATCTGACCCATTTTACCTTCAACGTTAGCCAGTGCTAAGAAAGCAACAACCGTCGTTAGCACACCAAATATGGTCGGTGATGCCACCTTCATGGTGCCTCGAATGGTACTGCCGATCGAGTCGCCTTCTTCCTTGCGTGTGGAGTAGATACTTTCCCCGACCACCACCGCATCATCGACCACTATCCCGAGCGCCATAATGAAACCAAAGGTGGTCATTTCATTGATGGTTAAACCCATAAAAGTGTCGGTCATGAAGAACATAGTGCCAAAGAATACGAACGGTAAGCCCGCTGCTACCCAGAAAGCGACACGCACATTAAGGAATACCGCTAATACGATGAATACCAGAGCAATACCCGTTAACGCATTCTTCACCAACAGGCTCAAACGGTCTTTGATCATGGTACTTTTGTCGTACCAAGTTTCGATTTCGACATCGCTCGGCAGCATGTTGCTGTTTTCCCAGCGCTCTACCACTTGTTGAGCCTGTTCAACGATGCTGACGACGTCTCCGTATTCATCCATCACGATCTGAATCGCCATCGCATTCTGTTGGTTGTAACGAGAAAGCATGAAAGTGTCATCAGCAAACATGTCTTCCACGTTAGCAATGTCACCCAATGTAATTTGAGTGCCATCGGTGGTCGTCATCACCGGAATCGCATTGAAATCTTGGATCTCATACGCCTGCTCAGACACCTTCAAACGAACCGTTTTTTCACCATTACGAAGGCTGGTAGAAATTGCAGCCGAAGATTCCGCGTTGATCGCTTCTGAAACATCAGTCAGAGTTAAGCCGTATGCTTGCAGCTTATTCTCATCAACCTCGACTGAGATCATAGGATCAGCCTTAGCCTTAATCTCTAAGTCACGAATCGCTGATTGGCTCAACAAGTCCGACTTAAGTTGGTCTGCTAAGCTCTGCAACGTTGCTCGATCTGCATCCCCATAAAGCTGTACCCATAAGGCGTGATCTTGCATGCGAGCCTTATCAATCACAGGATTGTCAGCGCCTGCAGGCAGGTTATTAATGGCATCAACCTTAGTTTTAACGTCGGTTAACAGGGTATCAAGATCATAGGTGCTCGTTTTCTCAATCGAAACGTGGCTGCCGTTCGCATCAGAAGTAGACGTAATACGCTTAATGCCCGGCACGGTTTCTAGCGCATCTTCGATCTTAATCGCCAACCCTTCTTCCGCTTGAACAGGGTCACCACTGTCATAAGTCACCGAAACAGTGACAACATCAGGCTCAAGACTTGGGAAAGCCTCTTTACGTAATGTGTTGAGCGATAACACGCCAATAATAATCACGCCAACGAGCAATAAGTTCGCTGCCACAGAATTGTTAGCAAACCACGCGATTACGCCAGTATGCGGTTTATCTGACATCTGATTACTGTGCACTTGGTTATTAGGTTTCAGCTCGTTAGACATAACTAACCCTCCGCCTTAGCCAGTACAACCATGCCTGATTTAAAGCTGCTTAATGGACGCTTGACCACTTGCACACTGTCACTATTTGATTCTGTAAGGCTATTCAGATCCGCAGAGTTGCTCAGTTTGGTAGGGTCGATGTAAATCAAACCGCCCTTTTCAAATTCAACATCCGCGTTTGATTTAGAAAGCAGACCGTTGTCATCCACAAACCACAGGTCACCTTGTTGCGAAAGTGCTGAAGCTGGCAGCTCCCATAATTGGTTTAATTGTTTTCCAGCAATCGTTGCTTGCACGAACGTACCCGGATAAAGATCTTTGTCTTGTTCCAAAGGATTATCGACTTTCACGATCAGTGAACGTTGACGTGTGTCTTGTTGTAAATGCTGCTCTACTCGCTCGACATAGCCTTGCCATTGGAATTGACCGTCAGAACTCGACAGAGTCACTGGCCACGGCTGTTGTTTCAATTGCGAGTTATCGCTGCTCGGCAGACTCAACCATTGGCTTTCAGACAAAGGCACAGAGACTTCAACCTCATCGATGCTGTATAACGTAGCGATCTGCGCGCCCGTTTGTGCGTAGCTTCCCGGTTGAACATCACGGCTCACGACCAACGAATCAAAAGGGGCAACCAAAGTTGTTTTTTCAAGGTCTTGCACAGCCTTCACCAATTCAAGCTTGGCGTTCTCTAAAGCTGCTGTTACTTGTGCCAGTTGTGGCTCACGCAATACCAAAGGTGAATCAGGCTCGCCCGACAAACCAGAACGTTGCCATTCAGACTTAGCTTGTTCGCCTTGTCTCTGTTCTTCCAATAAATCCAGTTGAGCTTGAGCCACATTCGCCTTTGCTTGGGTTACCGCTTGTTGGTAACTGGTCGAATCGATATTGGCGATCACCTCACCTTGGCCAATCACTTGCCCTGTTTCAAACTGCGAACTGATCGTTTCTACTCGGCCGCCGACTTCCGTTGAAAACATCAATTCGTAACGCGACTTCGCTTCTCCGTAACCCACAACTTCTGCTTGGTAGTTACCCAATGTTGCGAGCACCACAGACACTTGCTGCTGTTGTGATACAGCTAAAGTCGTCGTGTCAATATCAACAGACACAGCTTGAGGCTCTGAAACCGTTAGTTCACTCACCTTCTGAGGAGCAGATGCCACTTGAGAACCGTTGTAAGCAAGGGCAGCAAAGATGCTTGAACCAGCCACTAGAGTGATGGCAATTGTGATGGTATTCAGTTTCATGAAGATACTCCCAAGCCCAGAGCTAGGCCTAAATCAATTCGGTTTACGAGACGGTTATAGATGGTTTGTGTTAGCTGCGATTCAAGGTCATAGGTTTGTTGCTGAACAGTAAGTAAATCAAAAATGTCGACCAAACCCTGACGGTATTTCTCTTCATAGCTGGTGAAGCTGCGTTGTGCGCTCACTAAGGCATTCGTTAGATGTTGCTGTTGAAGCGTTAATGACGACTCTTGACCCATCGCGTTCTCCACTTCATTCACCGCACTGAGCAATGTTTCTTGGTAAGCCCAGTAACTGGTTTCAGTGGTTAGGTCTGCAATCTCAGCCTGTGCTTTCAGCTTGCCACCTTGAAACAGTGGTGCTGATACTTGGCCAAGCGCACTCCACAAAGGTCCAGTCAACAAGGCTTCACTCGGAGATTCCGCCATATCGGTTAGGCTTGCAGATAAACTGATCGAAGGCAGCATCGCTTTGTATGCTGCATCAGCTCGTAGTGTTTCCGCTTCGATATTGAAGAAAGCGGCTTGAAGATCCGGACGCCCTGCCAGATCTTGCGTCGGCATGTTGTCTAGCGGATTAATGATGGTTGGGAATGAACCGAGTTCAGCAAGCGATAACTCATCAGATTCACCACTCCACTGCCCAGTTAACAAAACCAATTCACGTCGGCTTTGTGCAAGCTGCTCGCGGTAGTCAGCTAAAGTTGCCTGAGTCGATGCGCTGCTGGTTTTCGCGTTATCCAGATCTTCAAGGCTACCTAGCCCTGCTCGGTAACGTTCTAAAACAAGCTCTTCGTTATTTTCTAGAATCACTAAGCGCTGCGCTTCAATATCAACAAGCTGCTGCTTCAAACTGATATCAAGCCAACCTCTCATCACACTCGCGACCAAAAGATCTTGAGCGCCCTGAAGATTAGCTTGAGACGTCGCTATATCTTTTAAAGCAGCGTTGTTTGTGTCTGCAAGCTTCTGCCATAGGTCAAGCTCCCAACCGACAGTCACATCTGTGGTATAGGTTTCAGTGGTGCTTGAGCCGTTAGTGCCTTCGTCCGCTTTGCCTGAAAAGCTCGCATCTACGGTTGGCAAGCGGTCGCCAGACGTCACACCTTGTTGTGCATAGGCTATTTTGAGTGCTGTGATGCTTTGTTGGAGGCTTGGACTGTTCTGCAGCGCACGCTCGATATAGAGATCGAGTTCTGGTGCATTCACGAGATCGGTGAGTTGCAACTTCTCAGCTTCCAGATCTTGGCCGTTAGAAGCATTTTGATCCAAAGCCTGTTCATCAGAGGCTTGTTGGATCAGCTCTGAGAGCAAGCTTTGCTGCGTTTGATTGGTACTTTGTTCAGCTAGCGATACGTAATCAGCCTGACTGGTTGAAGTACAACCGATCAAACCAATTAGAGCGAGCGCGATGACGGAATGTTTTAAAGGAAGATTCAATTTCATCTTCTTGTCTCCTGTAAGAATGGAGACAAGATAACGAGTTGGAGGTTAAGAGAGGGTTAAGGCGAACGTTAACCCTAAAGAAAATGCATAGAGCGTACGTTTAAACTTCTGATTTACGCTTCTGACTTGCTTGAGAAGAGCCCACCGATCTTATATCCAATCGCATAACAAACCACAGCAATAGTCACAAACACCAATGCTGAGAAGAAGTACGCCACCGATGCTGCTACGCCAGTGCCCCACACAACGCTGAACACCAAACCAAGATAAGCCTCTTGCGGCCACTGAGAGATAGGAAACTGAGTACCACCAGCAATAAGATAAACCATTGCAAACAAGCCGATAAAGGCGGTGATAAGACCGATGAGAACGCGCATATTCATGGGAAGGCCCTTGATTTATTGGACTTGGTTACTTTTGTTCTGGTGAAAACCGATTGTTCTTAATCGAAACCGAACGTTATTAATCGCAACCTAATGATATTCAAGTATATCGGATAAAACAGGCTTGCTCTATTACTCTTCCGAGTGAGCCTTATACACTACAGAGTAATGAAAGTGGTGGTTTGAATCTGAATCAACTAAAGCAGCAGGCACAAAAAAGCGGAAACCTTCTTACGTAAACTCCGTAAGCAAGATACCCGCTTTTATTGAATCTAACTATTTTACTGAATCTAGCTTAAAGTAGGATGAAGATACCCGCTAAACATGCACTCATTAGGTTGGCTAGCGTACCAGCAGCAACGGCTTTCAAGCCTAAGTTTGCTACTTCAGCACGACGCTCTGGTGCCATCACACCGATAGAACCCAGTTGAATCGCGATTGAGCCAATGTTAGCAAAGCCACACAAAGCAAAAGTTACAATTACTTGGCTGTGTTCAGATAGTAGCTCTTTGTTCTCTACGAAGTCGATGAAAGCAACGAACTCGTTCATTACGATTTTCTGACCGATGTAAGAACCCGCCATCAAGACTTCATCACTTGGAATACCAATCAGCCATGCTAGTGGTGAGAAAAGGTAACCGAAGATAGCTTGCAGCGTAATACCCGCAAAACCGAACGTTTCACCTAAGCTTTCAAGGCCCGTGTTGACCATTGCAATCACACTCACGAATGCAATCAACATAGTACCAACGGCTACTGCCACCTTCATACCGTTCATCGCGCCGCTTGCCAATGCATCGATCACGTTGCTTTGGTCAGCTTTATCTAGCTCAATGTGCTCATAGTCACTTGGCGTGTTGCGCTCAGGAACAATGATCTTCGCCATCAATAAACTACCAGGAGCCGCCATGAAGCTTGCTGCGATAAGGTATTTAAGCTCAACACCTAATCCTGCATAGCCACCAAGCACACTACCCGCAACAGACGCCATACCACCAGCCATGACAGCAAACAGTTCAGAACGAGTCATAGATTTTAAAAACGGACGAATAAGAAGAGGAGACTCACCCTGAGAAAGGAAGATGTTGCCCGTAGCGACCAAGGATTCAGCTTTGCTGGTGCCCAGCAGTTTTTGCACCGCTCCACCAAGAACTTGAATCACTTTTTGCATGATGCCTAAGTAATAAAGTGCCGAGATCAAAGCGCTAAAGAAGATGATAATAGGAAGAACGCGAATCGCGAAAATGAAACCATCAGTAGCAAGGTCACCAAAAAGGAAAGCGATACCAGCGTCCGCAAAACCAAGCAGGCTTGAAACACCATTGCTCATGCTCGTTAGTGCTAATTGTCCCCATGGGAAATACAACACTAAGGCTGCAAAACCAATTTGAAGTAACAATGCACGAGACACGGTTTTCCAGTTAATAGAAGAGCGACTCTCAGATAGCAGACATGCGCAAGCAATCAGTGCAATAACACCGACAAGACCAAATAGAATATTCATAATGTGTCCTAGCAATCCTTAAAGAGTGAACATGAGCCAAATAAATGACATCAAAGGAATAGGACAAAGAACCGCAAGCAAAACGCTACGCGATGAAGGAGCTAACAAGGTTAGCGAGTGTGACAACGAGTTGTTCATGTAAAAATTCACCTTATACAAGCAGTGGAACGTAGCTGGTCCGGTCCGTGGGGTCATTCACATATCCATGTGACGGCTTGTATTGGCTAAGCACCGGCTTAAAACCGGAAAAGAAGTATAAACAGTTAAGTGAGACTTTCATCACATTTCTTGACGCAAACGTTCGCGCGGTCAAGGATTAAACAAAACGCGGTGTTTATCATCATTTACGTGCTTCAAAAGCTGTAAACAATCTGTATGAGATTGATTTTGGAATGTTAAATCTTTAAGAGTAATCGAGTAATCACTCGGTTAATTCTGTGTCATTCTTTAAGCTTTTCTGTGCTCTACCTCATTTCCGAACACTTCAATATTCATCTTGAGTTTAGATACGTATATACTTTGTTTGATCTCACAAAATAATTATCTATAAAATTCCAATAGAGCTGATTAGATATAACGGCCTTCGAGACTAAGAGAGGAAACACGTGAAGAAAATGGACGCTCCACACGACATGACGAACGGATCTAAATTCAAAACAAATAGACACGGCTATGTGACAGTAGTTGAATATTATAATACCTATACTGTTATTGTCGCGTTTGAAAACACCGGAAATATCCGCGCTATCAGTGCGGCGAAATTACGTACAGGTCAACTTACCGATCGTTCTGTTGCGCCTGAATCAATTATGATTGGTGAAAAAGTTGAATCCGTTAAACATGGTATTCTTACTATCACTCAAGTTGAATCTGAAAACATTGTCGTTCTCACTAATGCTAATAACGAAGAAATTAGAATGTTATTACCCGCAGTGCAAAGAATGAAAGGCAAGGTAGAAGAAATCGACAGTGAAAAAACCGAGACGCCAAAACCAACCTCTCTGAGTCAATTAACCAAAAGAAATAAAAAGACCAAAGACGTTAATAATATGCTTAAGAAGATGCTTACCGACTATGGTCGATACGATTAGTGCATTAATTCCGCTATAAACTCCACAATATTCACATTCCGATAGACAAATAAAATAAGCCCTGCCTTTCTCAATAAAATACGTTGCATATTCGAGTGAAAAGTTAAATTTGATCAAAGTCTCACTCTGGATCTTTACCACAAATTAACGAGATCTACTTCACAATCTCATTTTGACTTTGTGATGTAGATCTTATTGAAATCTCAATATTTCCATTACTATGCTCTCACACAATAAGAGAACGAAGTTTCTCAACCCTTAAAATCCAATTGAGACAAATATTATGAAAAAGATTCTTGTAGTTTGCGGTAACGGCCTTGGTACTTCACTTATGATGGAAATGGCAGTAAAAGAAGTGGCTAAAAAAATCGGTTTCGAAGCAGAAGTTGATCACGAAGATCTATCATCTGCAGCATCAAGCAATGCTGATATTTGGGTAGCAGCAACAGACGTTGCAAACCAACTAAAAGAAGGCGGCAAAGAAAACATAATCAGCCTTAAAAATATTTTTGACAAAGCATCAATCGAAGAACAACTAAAAACTTTCATGTAAGGTCAAAACTATGCAAAACTTTTTCGAGTTCATGCTCGGCTTATTAAAAGAGCCGGCGATCATGGTAGGTTTAATAGCTTTCATTGGCCTTGTTGCACAGAAAGCAGATATTTCCACCATTCTAAAAGGCACAATTAAAACCGTAATGGGTTTCCTAATTTTAGGTTTTGGTGCTGGTGCCCTTGTTGGCGCTCTAAATAACTTCTCAGTTGTATTTACAGAAGCATTCGGTGTACATGGTGTTATTCCAAATAACGAAGCGATTGTGGCATTAGCACAAGAAGCATTCGGTTATGAAATGGCTCTAATCATGTTCTTTGCATTCGTTGTGAATATTTTATTGGCTCGTTTAACTCCTTTAAAATATATTTTCTTAACGGGTCACCACACCATGTTTATGTCGATGTTAGTGGCAGTTATTCTGTCTTCAGCTGGCATCGAAGGAACCGTTTTAGTCGCTATTGGTGCAATTCTAGTCGGCACACTGATGGTTGTGATGCCTGCACTAGGCCAGAAGTACACTGAAAAAGTAATGGGTACAGACCAACTGGCTATCGGTCACTTCTCTACCCTTTCTTACATCGTGTCTGGTTTCATTGGTAGCAAGTTCGGTGACACATCGAAAACAACGGAAGACATTCAAGTTCCTAAAAGCCTGATGTTCCTACGTGATACGCCAGTTGCAGTTGCAACAACCATGGCTATCTTCTTCATGCTTGCGTCTATTATTGCTGGCGGTGAGTTTGTAGAAACAGTATCAAGCGGTCAAAACTGGGTTGTCTTCACCTTCATGCAATCTCTCATCTTTGCGGGTGGTGTTTACATCGTGCTGCAAGGTGTGAAGATGCTAATTGCTGAAATCGTTCCTGCATTTAAAGGTATTTCGGACAAACTGGTACCGGGTGCAAAACCTGCTCTTGATTGCCCTATGGTATTCCCAGTAGCGCCAAACGCAGTACTTATCGGCTTCCTATGTTCTTTCGGTGCTGGTCTACTCGCAATGGCAGTACAAGGCGCGCTTGGTTGGACAATCATTGTAGCGGGCGTTGTTCCTCACTTCTTCGTTGGTGGCGCGGCTGGTGTTTACGGTAACGCAACAGGCGGTTTACGCGGTGCAATCCTAGGTTCATTTACGCAAGGTCTGTGTATCTCTTTCCTACCGATGCTGCTACTTCCAGTACTGGGTGGCCTAGGTCTTGAAGCAACAACATTTGCTGACTTCGACTTCGGTGTGGTTGGTCTGATTCTAGGGTGGATTGTTTCATGAGCCTGTTTGATTTAGTTGGTAACCAAGGCGTTATCATCAACTCTGAAGAGAACCTAACGGTTGATGCGGCGATTGATGTGACATGTTCAACACTGCTAGCGAGCAACAAAATCGAAGCTAGCTATGTTGAAGCTATCAAGCAAAAGCACAAGGACATCGGCGCGTACTATGTTCTAGCACCAAAGATTGCCATGCCACATGCTCGACCTGAAGATGGCGTTAACGAAGCATCACTGCAGGTAACGGTATTCAAGAAGGGTGTTGATTTAGAGTCGGAAGACAACGGTGACGTTTATCTTTCAATTACTCTGGCGGCAATGGATTCAGATAGCCATATCCATACTATTATGGCGCTGTCTGAACTGTTCCAAAATGATGATGACATTGATGCCATTATCGCAGCGGAAACAGAGCAAGCGATCATCGATATCTTAAAGCGATACTAGCTTCAATTTTTAGGTCTTAACCTTTAGCTCCTACTGATGTTTAGTTCCTACTGATGTTTATCTCCTGAAAGCCCCCATTAAAAAAGCGATAGCCGAGGCTATCGCTTTTCTGTTTCTGGTGCTTAGTCATTTCTCATCGAGAGTAAATTAAGACATCCCTCCCCCAAAAAGACTCGTTCGTACTAAAACGCGAACATTCTTTTATCGGTCGATAATTCGAAGCAGTACTGTGCATGCTTTTCAAGACATTCAAACACTTCTCGGTCTAGCTTATAGTTTTCAACATGGTCTCTCAAAATAGCCATCGTCTGTTTTAACGTCATACCACCACGATAAGGACGTGACTGAGATAATGCTTGGAACACATCAACTACTGCGACGATCCGACTCGGTTGATCTAATTCTTCCGCCGTTTTGCCCATCGGGTAGCCTGAGCCATCTAACCTTTCATGATGGTTGGATGCCCATTGGCAAACCTGCGGAGAACTAAACAACTCTTGCAGTGCAAATCGAGTATCCGTTGCATGTCGTTTAATACAACAATACTCCTCTTCGGTTAGCAAATCCGGCTTATGAAGAATGTCATTAGGTGTTTGCAGTTTGCCGATGTCATGAACTAACCCAGCTAAATAGAGTTTGCGCTGAGTGGTGTATGAGTAACCCAACTGCTTAGCAAGATATTCAGAGAGTTGACCTACCTTCAAAGAGTGCTTAAAGGTAAATGAACTCTTGGTATCAACCACGTTGGCAATGAATTCGGCAAAAGCCACGGTCTCATCCAACGACATTTGTTGAGAGAAGAACGGCACAGGTGCAAAGTTGTCCCGCATGTTCTCAATGTAAGGAATCTCCATCGAGAACCAAAAATCATCCAGATCGACAAGCTCACACATATGTTGCACAAGGTTGGTTTCGAACATCTCGTCTGCTTGCTCAGTCAAACGTTCAATAATGCTCGCTTTACCATCCGGAGTCAGGTTTCCATACCGATCTGAAGAAGTGATGCCGTATAGATAGTCTACTCGATCCGCGAGCATGACAATCGCAGCCAACTCCTTCTCTAACTCACTGATCGGCATCGCCTTTAACTCAACCCAAGGGGTATGATGGTAAAGCACCGGCTTAGCGAATATAGAAAGAACTGGGCATTCCTTTAGGATTTGGTAGCCCTTTTGACAATGGTGATAGCTCGCATCAGGAACAAACCCTGAAGTCAGGCTGAGCTGCTCATCAATTTGCGATACGCCACAGTCGTGAATTAACCCCAATGAGAACGCAAGTTGCGCCTGCTCTTCTTCCCACCCGACACTCAGAGCACATCGATACGCGATGTAACCCACCCTCTGTCCATGATTTTTGCTTTCAAAACCGACGTTATCAAGCGCCTTCGCAATACCAAATAGAGCCTTTCTAAGGTCTACGGTTACATTCTGGCAATGTTGAATCATTATTTAAGCCTAGCATTTTTATAGTTTTTATATATTTAGGCTGCCAATACTAATGCATAGCTAATGATTATATACACAACTATTGTAAGGTTTAACGAGTTTCGTGATAGAACTAACGTATCACGTAATATCCGTGCTACAAGTTGTTGCATATTGTTTATTATGCGACATTATATCCTGCTGTTAATCGTACATTTTCAAACCAACCGAGGACTTAAACACGTATGTTCGAAACTGTTATAGACGAAGAGCTCTCCATCGCATTGGTCGAAGAAAGCTTCGCTACCCATTACGCTGACTATTCACAAAGCCAAAATGATTACCTTAGCCAGTGGCTAGCATGGCCACCGCACTGTAAAACAGAGCAAGACTTTAGGATTTTTATCCAGCGTTCGTTACACGATTATGCTGAAGGGAAAAGCATGACATGTGCCATCGTGTATCAAGGGAAGATCGTCGGTAACTGCAGTTTCAACACCATCGACCACAATACCAAGAAAGTAACGATTGGCTATTGGGTGTCACAGACTCAACAAGGCAAAGGCATCGTCACTCGTGTGGTTCAGAAACTGATTGATATTGCTTTCAATGAGTTAGATATGGAAAAGATTGAAATATCAGCCGCCACTGAGAACATGAGCAGCCGTAAAGTTTGTGAACGCTTACATTTCACATTGGAAGGCATCATCACTTGTAACGAAAACTTGAATGGTCGCATCATCGATCACGCTATTTATGGCCTGCATCGTTCAAAGCGATAAGCGATAGCTATTTGAAAATTCCAGAACGTAGCGGGCAAGTTGACGATAAACACGCGTAGATTAAAAACAACAAAGCCACGGCATTCGACCGTGGCTTTGTTGTTTTACGAACTTAGAACTTAGAACTTAGAACTTAGAACTTAGAACTTAAGTAGATCTTAAAGCACCCAGCTATGCGACCTTAGGAATCACGATACTAAATTTAGCACCACCGTGATTGCTGTCATCTATCTTGATATCCCAAGCTAGCTTCTTAGCGGCCGAAATGGCAATCGCAAGCCCCAACCCAGAGCCTCCTGTGGCCGACGTTCTGCTTGAGTCTAGACGAGAAAACGGCAGAAAGACTTCATCCCGTCTATCTTCTGGAATCCCAGAACCATTGTCTTCAATAACTACTAACCAACTCTCGGAGTTTTCGTCCAGAGTCATCCAAATTTTATCTTGCGTGTAGTTACCCGCGTTCTTGAGAATATTATCGAACACCAAACGAGCCATCATGCAATCGCACTTAATATCGAAATCTCGCGTTATCTTAGATTCAAAGCTGATGTTGTCTAATTCCGAATAACGAATCCTATCCAAGCAATACTCAGCAAGATCCGCTCTCACCTTCACCAGCTCAAAGAAAGAGTTATCCATCACGTTCAACTTCGACAGCATGATAATCTCCGAGGTCAGCTCGTTGATGTCTTCAATATAACCATCAATGTCATCAAACAACGCTTGATGATGACTTGGTGCGCCTCTCCTTAAGAGATCCGTCGCGAGCTGAATCCGACTCAACGGCGTACGAACTTCATGTGGGATCGCTTGGGCAAAGATATGACTTTGTTTAACTTTGCTTTCGATCTCTTCAGCCATGACGTTAAAGCTACTCGCAAGATCAGACACTGGATGTATCTCATCCATACTGGAACGGGTACTCAACTTACCTCGACCAAACTGCTTCTGCTTCTCAACCAGTAACTCGATTCTTTCCTGAAAACGTCTCACAGGTAAATAAACACTTGCGCCAATTGCCACGATGACCGCCAGCAACAGCCCTAATAGAAAATGCCTTTCAGAATCTTCATACCATTCAATATCAGGAGAGAAAAAGTCACCTACCTCGCTGAATGCGAAGCTAAATTTAGAATTTGGTAATTGAAATACAGCCGAATAGAGATTGTTTTCGCTGAGGTAAATCGGCACCCCATTCAAGGTGGTGTATAACTCACATTTTTGACAAGGAGCCTCTCCCGACCAATTTTCTAACAGGCGTAAATTGAAGATATAAAATTGTTGGTAGCCTGTTTTGTCGAGTTCTTGGTATAGCGAGTTCACTTGGTTGTGCTGACGAATATACTGTTCAACAAAGTAAGAACCATCGTTAAGAAACGTTTCTATCTCGGTTCTTCGCATGTGCCCTTCACCAAGGTTCAAGAACAAGAAGATCGTCGCCGACATCCCAGTCACAATACCAAGGTATAAACGGGCGAACATAGAAACCGAACGTAACTTAGTAACAATAAACTTACGCAACCAGCATGTACCCCTTGTTGCGAACCGTGCGGATCAACTGTTTGTCTTTTGCGTGCATACGCAGCTTGCGACGCAATCCTGAAACTCGCATATCAATCGAGCGGTCATTAAACGCGTAATCAATCCCTCTAAATAACTGACAGCACTGATCTCGAGTCACAACCTGACAGATGTTATTGACCAGAAGGTTTAGGATTTCAAATTCAGCAGAGGTCAGCTTGAGGTTTTGTCCATATAACGTGGCACTTTGCGCCGTATTATTAATGACAATATCACACTGTTTTTCAGTACCAGTATCCGTTATACCAACCACAGGTGACGCTCTGCGCAGCAAAGCCTCAATGCGGGCTAACAGCGCGTGACCACGAATAGGCTTAGTGACGTAGTCGTCTGCACCAAACTTAAATAAGCTAACTTCGCTCATCTCATCCGCTGAAGCGGTAAGCACCAAGATGATTCCGTTGTAGAACTCACGAGCCTGGCGGCAAATTTGAGCACCACTCAAACCGGGTAGCATCAGATCTAACAAAACAAGATCAGGTTCAGTATTACGAATCGCTTCAAGCGCTAAATTCCCATCATGAACAACGCTGACATTGTAACCTTCCGCTTCAAGATAAAGCGTCGTTAAACGAGCGATCTCTTGGTCATCTTCGACAATGAGCACTTTGGTTTTCGACATTCCTATCACCAGTATTTATTAAAAGCGAGGGCAGTATATATACTGGTCATATATCATCAATGTTGTTATTAGAGCCTTAACTTTACCGTACGCAAATCATTGTAATCACTTTTGTACATACACGTTTACAAAATACGTAGCTCAGCAACCAGTGCGCCTGAGTTTATGAAGGTTCTAGTAAACAAGGATAATCACGTTGGCGGTTCTACATGTTCATTCAATGCTTACATTTGCTTTATTTTCTTACGCGCACTTACATTTAAGGCATTTACAAATTCCAATCAAATCAACTACCCACACACTCAACACATATCAGTTAATAGCACTGAAAATGAATAGATTAGCGGCCTAAAAAACCGCTCAAATGAACTTACAATCAAAAGAAATCGATTACCTTATGAGTTCACCAGTGTTTTCCATTGTTAAGCACACGACAACGCCTGTTAAGCGATCGGCTCTTCACGTACCATTCATCCAGCTAATAAATTGAATCCATATAAGCATTAATCACGTCATCACTGGGTTCTCTTTAAGATGAATAAATCGCTTTCACTGCTGCTAACCACCACAGCTTTGATTTCAAAATCGTCTTCTACTGACGGTTAAAAACCAGAATCCAATTTAATAAGCAGCCTACTGAATGCGTGAGTTCGGTTGGCATCGTTCGCCCAAAATATCCGTTTGCCGAGTTTAATATGATGACAAGTTATCAACCTTTCGAGTATCTCCAGTGTCCTATTTGGATATATGACATTGATAACAAGAGAATAACTTGGGCAAACAGCAGCGCCCTGCCTCTCTGGGAATCTGAATCTCTGTTTGAGCTGACATCGCGTGACTTTAGTGTAGAAATGTCAAAGGCGATAGAAGCCACACTTGAAGAGTACCAAAGGCAATTTCAGCGAAACCAAAGCATCAAAACATGGTGGAACTTCACGCCCAAGTACATTGCTAAGCGGGCACTGTGTTTGTTTTCTGGGATCCCATTGCCAGACGGCCGAACTGGAATGCTGGTGCAAGTCATCGCAGAAGAAGGTAGCCTAAAGCACGACCTCGCTTGTTCTGATGGCTCTAACCTATCCCTTCTGTTTGATAGATCGGGAGCGGTAGTGAGTGCTAACTCTGCATTTTCCCAAAACTATGGTTCGCCGTTTACCACCCTTTCCGATTTCGTTTCAAGTGAAGAAATAGCCGCCCAATGGTTGTTTTCAGCACGTAAAGGCCAAGAGATTTTAGAAGAAGTCAGCTGCCATATTGGTGATAAAGCCCACCACTTTGATGTGCAGGGAAAATGGCTATTTGATAAGAGTGAGCTGCTGTTAAACCTGACTTGCACAACCAAACAGAAAGAGAAGCTGATAAAGGCCAGATACAACGCGGAACACGACTGCCTAACTGAGCTTTACAATCGCCGTGGCATCACCAACCTTCTGGAAACCAGCATCGCCTATCGCTCACCTTTTGAATTGATGTTCGTTGACCTTGATGGCTTCAAACTGGTGAATGACACCTATGGCCACAGTGTCGGTGACCAACTGCTCAAACAAGTGGGTGAACGCCTGAAACAGCTCGTTGATGAAACCTGTATGATCGGCCGATTTGGTGGCGACGAATTCATTGTGATTGCCCACACCTGCCGAAACCACAACATCCCGCTGCTATGCTCGCGTATTATTGATGCACTGAATAGAAGCTTCCATATCCGTGGCATTGGCACACTTTCTGTTGGATGTAGCATTGGTACGGCGCATTTCCCTGATAACGCAGTGGACCAAGAGTCATTACTTAAGCAAGCAGGTATGGCAATGCACATTGCTAAAGCCAATGGTCGAAACCGCTTCCAGACTTTCACGCCGAACTTAGCGCAGATCCTTCATAGGAAAGTAGAAATCCGCCATCGATTGACTCAAGCCTTGGAAAACGACGACCTTAATCTGCATTATCAGCCGATCATGAACATCAACCACGGTAAGGTGAAAGGGTTTGAAGCACTGCTGCGTTGGTCAGACAAAGAGCTCGGTAATATTGGCCCTGATGAATTCATCACTCTGGCGGAAGAAACCGGCCAGATCGTCCCGCTAGGAAAGTGGGTGCTCAATTCTGCCCTTAAGCAGCTATCGATATGGCATCGAGAGTTTGATAGTGAACTGATGATGAGCATTAATATCTCGAGTATTCAGATGCACGCGACCTTTGCTGAACAACTGTCGGCCATGCTTAACTTCTACAATATCCACCCTCAAAGCATCGCCCTTGAAATCACCGAATCCTCAATGATTTTCAAACACGGTGAAGTTAGGCAGGCACTGAACGATATATCCAAACTGGGTGTTGAGCTTCACCTTGACGATTTCGGCACTGGTTATTCCTCTCTATCCATGTTGCACGACCTACCAATTAGCACGGTTAAACTCGATAAAAGCTTTGTCCACGGTTCGCACAAAGGAAGTAAAGCGATTGTCCAGGCGACCCATGCTATCTGTGACAAATTGGGGTTAAAGGTAGTGGCTGAAGGCGTCGAGACCGAAACCCAAAAAGACTTCTTAATCGACTGTGGATACCAGTATCTTCAAGGATTTTTGTTCAGTAAGCCGATTCCCTCAAATGAAGTCGAGATTCAATTTTTGTCCGCTTGATCAATCGGCAACTAAAGATTTATTTATCAATAAGTTAGGATGTCGATTATTTAGTAAGCAAGGTAGCGGTTTCTTTGTTAACGCTTACGTAGGCTTACATTGCACCAATCAAGAGAAAGCCAATCTTAACCCATTGTTTATTAACAACTTAAACATAAATAACAGTTCATATAGAGGTATGCGCTTATACCTACTCATTGTAATGACTTTGGCATTTCGATTACTCTCCAAAAGTACCGTACTCAGATTCAATAATTGGTAAATATGAGCAGACAAAACGGCTTCACTCTCTTAGAACTTATCGTCGCTTTATTAATCTTAGCGGTGGTTTCTGCCGCGGCCATGGTCAAGTTTTTAGACATCCAAGGAAGTGCTCGAGCGAGTAAAATACACGACGTGGCCGGCAACCTACGCACAGGCATCGATATGATCTACGCTAAATCTGCAATCGGTGGTGTCGAAGGGCAATGTAACTACGTTGAGAAAACCGAGGTTGAAACCTATTACGTTTGTCATGGTTACCCAATCGCTTATGTCGATTCCTTAAGGCGCTTACTTAACATTGATGAAACTGAACTTCACGTCATCAACAAGGAAGTCATACCTGACAGCAATGCAGAGCGAGTCGCCGCTATCTCTTTTGACACTGACAACTACACCTATTTACCTGAAGGTGATTTTTGTCAGGTGCTGTATCAGCCAGAAAAAGAACCACAAATCGTCGTCCTTGATGGCGCATGTTAATCGACATTCACCGCTTGCCACCTACACATAAAACCGTACTTTCGTCTTCAGGTTCGAGTTAGTTTTATTCACTTTATGTCAGTTCTTGTTTAGCTCATTCTTGATTGTGTCGCGACTCATATTTGAGCCTCGTTATTTCGTACACTTTTTCCATCCTTACAAAATGAGAAAGAGAATCATGAACAAGAACACCTTCGTTTTACCAGCTATCGTCATTTCAACGGTATGTATGTCATTGTCTGCATTTGCAAATAGCCGTGACAACTCTATCGAAGCTGGTGTGACTTTCATCGGAAATCAAGAACTGGCAAGCTTCGGCTACAGTAAAGAGTTATCGAACAACATCGTTGTCGGTGGCGGTTTCTCATTAGGTACGGAAGCAGTAGATTTAAATGAGCCAAACTCACAAGATGCATGGGGCTTATACTCCAACATCGGCTATAAGTTTGAAATCGCCGAGTTCGATATCATCCCCAAGATCGGTATTAACTATTTGAATGCAGATGTGGAGTTTGACAATGCTTCATCTAACGACCTCAATATCGATAACGTCTATGGGTCAATAGGTACAACCGTAAACTGGCGCATGATAGGCCTAACGTTGGATTACGGTAAGATCAATGATTCAGCAATGGTGCCAGATGGTTCAGGTGGCACAAAACCATTTGAAGAAGATGTAGTGCGTGTTACCGCAAGCTTCAATTTCTAGCTTTAGCTTTCAATTGCTAAAACCTTAGTTTTCTATTTCTTACCAAAAGAAAGCTGTAGAAAGAGAAAGTATCGAGAGCTCCTATTAGTCAGCCTAATTAGGGGCTTTTTTTAACCCTGTACATAAAGCGAGACCGATTCACTTAGAACTATGTTTGATTGTGCATGTAAATTAATCAAAAGCCACTTTTTCTTTCTGGTTATAACTCATTCAAAAAGAATGTTTATTGAATCAAATTGTTAATATAGTAAGATTTCACCAGTGACATGGGCATTATGCGAACTCCACTCATATCAAATTGAAATATTCTTCAACAAAATAGAGCACAAACACTAACCAAAAGCAGCTTATTCATGGAATCAACATCACAGTTCAACCGACCTAACGCTTTGCGTTTCACCCTTCTTAGTTAAAATAAACAAACAAGATTTTAATATCATTACATTAATTGATAAACCCTATTCATAAACCCCGACAAAACCACTACTGATATTACCATCAATTAAGAATTGCATTAAATAACGAAATATAACGCCTTAATTAAATGATATTAATATTACCTATTTCTTTGTAATTAAGTTTTATCCTGAAAAAATCTGATAAATCAGACCCATCAATAACCACCACAAATACCATGCGTAACTACATTAGCAATCACTAAAGTTATAGTTAAAACTGCTGATATAGAGGCTTACAAATGGATAAATACCAAAACAAATGGATAAATCCCCCTTGTCTCTTGTAAAACATCGGCTTTCATTTATAAATTCAAGTTTTGGGTGAACATCTCTATAACCTTTCATTACAGCCCGAATTCTGCGATTAGTATCAACATCTTAAGAGGAAATGGTGACATTTTAGTTATGTTATTTAGAACGGACTCTTGGGTTGAATGACAATCCCAGCCATCACATATCAATCACACAAATATAATAACTATCGCTTAGGAGTTGAGCCATGCACTGTTCTTTCAACATAAATAACAATAATGAGAGCTTGCAACTAATTTATAATGAAGAAAAGATATATATCAAAAGGGACAGTAATAAAATATCAGAAGAAACCCTTAATAGTAAAGAGAGTTTTGTTCTAAAATTTTTATTAGAACATTCATCAATATCAAACCCTCAATCGGCTAGAGATGTTGAAGAGTCATTTAAATTACATTTTGATGAGGAGTTCAGCTTGTATGCATTAAAAAACATTATCGCGTCGATAAGAAAGAAATATCGTAACCTATGTAAAAAGGCCAACGTAAATAATAAAAATGAACTGATATCGAATCTCTATAAAGTCGGTTACTTCATCGACCTTGATAAAAGTTCTACCAATCGAATTGCACCGAAGTACAACATCAACCAATTCAAACCTAGCCACAAAGACGTGTTAAAGCTGATGTTCAACGCTTACCAAAAAGAGTTGATAAGAGCCTTGATACTTGTGTTCACTGTTTCGTCAATTATCTTATTCGTTGTCTACTTTTTCCAAATCCTTTATACGACGAAAATCGCCGATGAATACAGTCAAAACACCAAAGAAATTGCTGAAGAAGTCATGAGTTACGGCTGCAACAACGAAGGCACAGTGCATGCGTTAAGGCACTCACTCAATTTGGATTCTGTAGTGATGACGACGCCTTTGGGTTCATGTTATGTATCCAAAACACGTTCGAAGATGGTAGAACTCGATCAGATTGATGGCTTTTACGATAGCGCTGATTTTGCTTACTCACGATTTACCGACCTTGAGCATGACATTGACCTTACTGTGCGGATCTCCAAAGGTTCAATTGAAGCTCGGTACCGAAATTCGTTACTGCCTTTGTTAGTTGACTCTGTCTCTATCCAAAAGAACGGTTACTACATTCTAAACCTTGGGGAAAATAGTACATCTATCTATCAAGCCCCACTCCCAAGCGGTGCGTCCATCACCTTCTACAGCAACGACATTGTCGCGTTGTGGGTTACGTTGGCAATGCTATTAGCCACTCTGCTCTATCACTCTTATATTTTAGGTTTTGTGGTCTATATACTTCGCTGGAAAAACATATCTTTTGAAGAAGAGCCCATCATCAATACAGAAGATAATAGCGTCCTGTATTACGAGCTGTTATCTAGAGTTCGGAATGTCGGTGTGTTGGACTTTATCAACACCATGAGACGCATCAACCTACTGACTTTCCATACGATTTTACTGATTGAAACCGTCAAGAATGCTAAAGCCAATAACAGCCACGAGATTTATGGCGTGAATGTTTGCCCAAGTGCATTGGTGGGAACGAATTTCGAGAAAATTAGACATCACTTAACCGCAATGGAAGCCAATGAGTTTGTAGTAGAGATAACCGAATACTCAAATATCGGTTATGGATGTGAAGTGATCGATAACATCAGAGACATTAAAAAGCTGGGGATTACTATCGCGCTGGATGACTTTGGAACCGGAAACAATAACATCGAAATAATCAGTATCATTTCCCCGACGTATCTCAAACTGGACCGTTGTTTTGTCAAAGACATCGAGTCAGGGGAACATCACCAAGCCGTGCTGCTCAACATCTCTGAAATTGGCCGCTTGTCCAACATTACAATGATTTACGAAGGCGTAGAGACTCGCAGGCAGCAATATATCTTGTGCCAACTAGGCTACAACCTGCATCAAGGTTACTTGTACAGCCGACCCAGTAACTCAGAGGAATAAAAGCCTCTCACCTTATTTGAAATATAGATAAGCAATGGTTTCCTATTCAAATAGCTACCTTTAATACAACTGCTGAAAGCTGACAGGGAAGTCGGCTTAAAGCCCCCCTTCCTGCTAAACATTTTTCATTTAGGCATAAAAACATTCTATCTATTTCTATAAAACCCTTGCCAATTCGAATAAAAAGGTTAGTGTTATACACATGTATATCACCATGCAGTTTTGATTATGACCGAATGGAAAGACGACCAACCGATCTTCAGGCAGCTTGCTGCGAAGATCAGTGACCAAATTCTTCAAGGTGTTTGGTTAGAGCAACAAGCATTGCCCTCTGTGCGTGCTGTCGCTGCCGATCTCAAGATCAACCACCTGACTGTCATGAAAAGCTATCAGTTACTGGTTGATGAAGGCCTAGTAGAGAAAAAACGCGGCCAAGGCATGTATGTCGCGGAAGGTGCACTTCAAAAATTAAAAGAGTCGGCACACCAAACTTTCATTAATACACAGATCCCAGCCATCGCTGAGACGCTAGGCATCATTGATATGAGTGTCGAAGAACTCGTGAAACAGCTAGAACAACATATAAAGGACAAGTCATGAGTACTTTACTTTCAGTGAAAAACGTAACCAAAACCTATTCAAACCAAGTGGGTGTTGAGAACATCAGCTTTGAGTTAAAGCCGGGCCAAGTGCTTGGGCTGCTTGGCCACAATGGCGCGGGTAAATCGACACTGATAAAATCACTGCTTGGTGGACACAACTATCAAGGTGAGATTGAGGTGAATGGTTACCACCCTATCCACCAGCACGCAGAGCTCATGCAGCACTTATCGTACATTTCAGATGTGAACGTGTTACCTGAGTGGATGACGGTTAAACAACTGCTTCGCTATACCCAAGGCGTGCACCCAAGCTTCAATAAGCAAAAAGCCGAACAAACGTTAAGCAGCACTAACATCAAACTCTCTTCAACGATCAAGCAACTTTCTAAAGGGATGAAAGTACAACTTCATCTTGCGATCATCATCGCTACCGACACTCAAGTGTTGATCTTAGATGAGCCAACGCTAGGCCTAGATCTACTCTACCGCGATACTTTTTATCGCCATCTTCTAGAGTGGTTCCATGACGGCGAACGCGCGATGATCATCGCTAGCCATGAGGTTTCAGAGATTGAACATCTATTGACGGACGTGTTGATTCTGAAACAAGGTCACTGTGTGTTGCAAAAGAGCATGGAAGACATCGAGAGCGACTATTTCATTATCGAAGTCGCAAACAACCACTCGAGCGAGATTCAGAAGCTCAACCCACTGACCTCACAGCCTGGGCTAGGAACCACTAAATGGTTACTGGAAGGCCAATATAGAACGCAAGTTGAATCATTGGGTAACATCTACAACGTGGGTCTCGCAGACCTATTCCTTGCAACACAGACGGAGAAGGCATAATGCATCCAAGTTTTTACATGCTAGAAAAAGAACTTATCGAGCACAAAATTAACACTCGATTGCCTCTGTTTGTCGGGTTGTGTGGTTTCTTGCTCTTCGTTAGCTTGTTCTTTAGCGGTCAGGCGCAACACGACTTTTTCTTCCAAATGGAAGTCAACGGCGACGTGAGTGACATCCACAGAGAGTTCGCACAAGATCTAAACTCAGTGATCTACTTTGGCGCAGGCTTGATTTCACTGCTGCTTTCGACGCTTTATATCCCTAAAACGCTGCGTAAAGAGCGCCAAGAAGGCAGCTCAATGTTTTGGAGAAGTATGCCAGTATCGAATGCCATGACTCACGGTGTGAAGCTAGGTTTCGGTTTAGTGGTTATCCCCGCTATCTGCGCACTGTTGGTTCTATTCGCTGATTCTCTGTTTTGGATTCTGAACATTTCAAGCGAACAACAATTAGCACTGATAGTAGAACAACAATCGCTATTTTATGTGCTAACCAATTGGGTGGTTTTCTTTGGTCGAATGCTGCTGGTTGCATTAGTTCTATTGCCATTAGCAACGGTTACTCTGGCGATTTCGCAACTGGTTAACTCTCCGCTGCTTGTAATTTTCATCTCAAGCTTTGCGATTAAGTGGCTAGCTATCGCGCTATTCGGATTCTATGGCATCAATGACTTCTTTTCTGTCATTGCCTCGTTACCGATGAAAGTGCTAACGACAAGCAATCCATTCAGTGCGCTTTCAGAAGTATCTATTCTGTCGCTAAGTATTTACGTACTGCTCGGTATTGGTGGTTACTTGCTGAGCCTTAAGTTGAACCGAACTGATGATGTGAGCTTGAAGACGCTGTTCCAACGCTAGAGTCACTTGTTCTGATTCTGAGCCCTGAGCCCTGAGCCCTGAGCGGCTAACCTCATCAGATATCAAAATCTAAATCAAAGCTTCTGAGAAATCGGGAGCTTTTTTATTGGCTGCTATTTATTGTTAGGCACTTTAAACCCTAACAACGGTTTTGGTGATAGAGGCAAAGGTACGGATTGGTGAAAAGGTACGGATTGGTTTTGGTGCTGAGTGAGGCAAAGATAAACTAGGAGGTATTAATGAGCTGACATTGAATTGCATTATTGTTAATGCCTGCCAGCTCTTTGGGGGATGATTTCTTTAGTCGCCGACCAGATGAAGGTCCTTGAGAGTGCTATTGAAATCGGTTTGTTGCGTTTACAGATCTTGTAACCTGTTCTGTTGCTAAGCTTTTAATTCATCATTTTAACTTCAAGCTCTTTCGCTTTTCAGTTATCGATATCAAGCTTATTTCTTTGAAGCTTCTTTCGCTGTGTCTTTCCAGTATTGGATGCGAACGCGATGAAGCTGTGCTCTTCTCATTTTTTTCATAAGGGATATTTCCTTTTCTTTAACTGCTCTTCATGAGCTATTTTTATTGCCAACTATTCGAATCTAACGGTGTTTGACGGCCAGATCAATGATACAAATCACAAAATATATAGAGTTTTGAGTACCATTTACATCAAAGTATGACCTAGTTATCAACTATGGCTCAATTCAATCTCTTAAGCCGTTGTTCGAAATTTAGATTAGTTATCTCAGATGACAAATTCATTTCAGTATCAATACAGTTCAGTGATACGTATTTAATAGACCGGACTAACACGGATTTAGTTCCCAATAACTTACCTTTCCTGCCCCTACCACTCACTGTCTCTTCTCTTCTACAAATTCCTTCTCCATAATTAAAGTTACGGCGTAACCAACATTCTTATTGAGCTGGCTATTTTTTATTCACATAGGCCTATACGACACAAACTCAAAATGGGATTATGTTTGTAACGGAAGAGCTTTTAATAGAAAAAGACAGTAATGGATAAAATTAAATGGACGTGATTATGAGTAAAGTAATTCTACAAGGGCATATTCTTGTGCCAGACAACGACCTAGAAGCAGTCACACAAGCGCTGGTTGTTCATAAGGAACTTACCCTCTCAGAACCCGGCTGTATCGTGTTTCGAGTCAGTCAAAGTTCACTTCAGCCTAATCGATTTGAAGTTTATGAAGAGTTCACCAGTAGAGAAGCATTCGAAGCCCACCAACAACGAGTCAAAGCTTCTGAATGGGGTAGCATCTCAAAGAACGTAACGCGTCATTATCAAATAACCGACGTTACTACTTCATAAATGTCCGAGCCATTAACCGACCGCATCGTCAGGTTGATCAAGCAAGATCCCTTGCGAATGCAGATTTTAGGGTGTGTCTCTCAACTCGGTTTATCACAATGCTATGTCGCCGCAGGTTTTGTGCGAAATCGAGTGTGGGACCACCTACATGGCTTTGATTCCCCTACGCCATTAAACGATATTGATGTGATCTACTTTGATCGCAGTGATACCTCTTACGAGTCGGCTATTCGATACGAATCTCAACTTCAACAGTGGTTACCTGAATTGAATTGGCAAGTTCGCAATCAAGCCAATATGCACACCCGAAATGGCGACAAACCTTATCAAAGCGCATTAGATGCGATGAGTTACTGGCCAGAGAAAGAGACGGCGGTCGCCGTAAATCAAAGCCCAACAGGAGAAATCGAGTGTATTTCTGCTTTTGGTTTAGAGAGCTTGTTTGATTTAAAAATCACACCGAACCCCAACCGCAGCAGAGACGTGTTTGATCAACGAGTCCAATCTAAAAACTGGTTAACTCATTGGCCGAAGTTAACGATTGGAAACAGTTAACGATCGACCAAAGTTAGTCATTAGCACCAGTTAACTACTGGCAGTCGAATTCAAAGCTAAAACCATTGACTACAAGTCCAATCAGATCGAATATGCTCCACTTCTCCAATCAAACGCGCACTGCTCCAACTGCTGCGCTCTCTCGTCATACTGAGTAACGACCATGAACCAACAATATATGTTGCAAGCGCTTGAAGCTTCGCGCCAAGCCCTACCTGATTGTCAACCAAACCCGCCAGTGGGCTGTGTTTTGGTCAAAAACGGTGAGGTCGTGTCGGTTGGGTACACACAAAAGGTCGGTGGAAATCACGCAGAGGTCGAGGCGCTAAATAGCTATAACGGCGAAATGGAAGGTGTTACGGCTTACGTGACATTGGAGCCATGCTCTTTTGTTGGCAGAACACCTGCTTGTGCCAACACACTGATTAAAGCAGGCATCAAACACGTCGTTGTCGCCATGCTAGACCCAGACCCTCGCAATAATGGTCGTGGTGTGGCGATACTCGAATCACACGGCGTGAAAGTCGATGTAGGGCTATGCCGAGAACAAGTGAGCGTCTTTTTAACCCCGTATCTTGGTAAATCTTAGGTCTTGAATAACCAGCGCTAGTTTAATTTCACTCGGTAAAGCGGATTAACTGGCTTATCGACAAAGTATGACCAAATATGATCGTAGACGGCATGTTGGTTAGGAAACGGCGCTAACGCTTTCGCTTCTTCTAAATTGCACCAACGGTACTCGGTGTGTTCGTCATTCAATTCAATCGCTTGGTTGGGTGGACATAACACTGCAAACACAGGGATTAGCTGAATCACATTGACGTGCGCTTCGTAAAACTGCTCCAGAAACTGTGCGTTGTACAATGCTTCCACTTCAATTTTGGTCTCTTCTTCAAATTCACGAACAATAGCCTGCCAGCCTGTTTCGCCCGCTTCAATCGAGCCTGCTACATGGCACCAAAATTCGCCTTTCACACGCTTCATTAATAGCATTTTCGTTTGTCCGTCGATCTCTGAAAGAGCGACACCAGCTACGATGGAAGTATTGAGTGGAATCATAACGTTACCTTAGGTTGAATAAGAGGGCGGCAAGGCTACCACCCTTCGTTTACGAAGTTGTCTTCTATGATTAAAAACGAGAGGCCACTCATCAATTTATGACTATCAAGTGCAACTGCTGAGGCTCGTAAGTTCAAGAACAGCCTTTATACCCAGTCATTGAGCGATTCTTATTTGAGGCGCATTTCGATAAAGAGTAGAATCGCCGCCTTGTACTGTGTTTAAGCTCTCAAAGCATACACCATAGACACACAGCCATTTATCACCATGAAGTAAGACGACAATATGCACTCATCCAAACCAACGCACGACTCAGAAAACAGCCACACACCTGAGCATTGCTTCACTCGCTTTCAACAGCCGATCGAGTCATATTCGTTGCCTGAGCGTTTCACATTCCCGTTCTATTATGAACCGCACGCACTGTGTGAAATCGCTTCTCACCAGCTTCAACAATACCTAGAAACACAAACCGATTGGCAACATGACTTCGGGCTAGATTCTGACGCAGGCCGCGGCAAGATGTTCGGCGTGTTGCTAGTGAAAAGTCCAGAAGGTGAGCTTGGTTACTTCTCTGCTTTCTCTGGCAAAATCGCTGACCAAAACTTATTACCTCACTTTGTGCCGCCAGTCTTCGACATGCTCAGCAGCGACAGTTTTTTCCATCAAGACACAGCCGACATGATGGCTGTGAATGCGAAATTTAAAGCCCTGCAAGCGAACGCTGAATACCTTGAATTGTGTGAACAATTAGCACAACAGAAAGCACAAGCAGAGCAAGAGATTGAAGCTCAGCGTTTGTTAATTATAGAAGGCCGAAAAACACGTAAAGAACAACGTGAACAAGGTAAAGAAAACCTTGATGAGCAAGCCTTCGAACAGCTAAATAACGAGTTAAACAAAGCCAGTATTGCCGACAAAAATCAGCAGAAATATCTTAAGCTCAACTGGGAACAAACCCTAAATGAACTTCAAGGTAAAGTTGGTGAGTTCACCACTCAATTAGCTGAACTCAAAGAGCAAAGAGCACACCTTTCTCATCAGCTTCAGCACAAACTGTTTTCACAATACGCTTTCCAAAATGCGGAAGGCAACATTGAGGATCTTAACCAGATCTTTGAAGATACCCCAAACAAGATACCACCAGCAGGTTCTGGCGAATGCGCCGCACCCAAGCTTCTGCAATACGCGTATCTAAATGGTTATACACCACTGGCATTGGCTGAATTTTGGTGGGGTCGTTCTCCGAAGTCGGAAATTCGCAAGCACAAGAAATACTACGCTTCTTGTCAGAGTAAATGTGTGCCGATCCTTGGCCACATGATGAAAGGCCTAGAGGTAGATCCAAACCCATTGCTAGAGAACCCTGCAGAAGGCAAAGATCTCGACATCCTATTCCAAGACGATCACATCGTGGTGGTACATAAGCCAGCAGGTTTTCTATCCGTACCAGGTAAAACCATCAAAGATTCGGCCTACACTCGCGTTCAAGAAATGCATCAGGATGTTGAAGGGCCCTTTGTTATCCACCGCTTGGATATGGCGACCTCTGGCATTCTGATATTTGCGCTGACTCGACGTGCGAACAAAAGCTTGCAGAAGCAGTTCATTACTCGTGAAGTTGAGAAGCGTTACGTGGCAATGATCGAAGGCGTTCTAGAGCAAGATGAAGGTTATGTTCGCTTACCGCTGCGTGGTGACTTATACGATCGTCCTCGTCAAATTGTCTGCTTCGAACACGGTAAGCCAGCTGAAACCAAGTGGGAAGTCATTGAGCGAAACCAAGACACCACCAAGGTTTATCTGCACCCTAAAACTGGCCGCACTCACCAGTTACGTGTTCACTGTTCACACCAAGAAGGGCTAGATATGCCTATCTTGGGTGATGGTTTATACGGGAACAAGGCCGACCGACTACACTTACATGCTGAAAGGCTAGCGCTACACCACCCAGTAACTAAAGAGTGGATGGTGTTCCAATTCGACGCTGAATTCTAAGCGTTAAGCCTATTTTCTGCATTAAGCCTGTTTTCTGCGTTAAGCTTAGGAAATAAACCAGAGTCACAAAACGTCTGTGACTCTGTCTCCTTATTTCACCTACCTCTTTGGGGTATATCTCCACGATTATTGCACTACATCAAGGTCCATTTTCTTATGACGAGTAGCATGCGCCTCTTCTTCTTTCCTTGAGGCCTTTGATATGTCATCAGCTGCTTTGAATCTGCACACCAACACATCAACTTCTTCTGTGATTGCCTCACAAGCATTAAGCTTGAAACCACTCACAGACAAAAAGCCAGACCTAAACTCGGCAATGCTGAGCTTAATTGAAGAAGTTAAAAACGAACTCCCACTTTACGAGTCAGAGACGTTTATCTGTGGGCCAAAAGGAAACTGCTCTGGCTGTTCTAAGAAATTGTTGGAGATGGTCGACAGTGAATTAATGTTCTGGGAACACAGCATTTCAATCGGCCAAGGCCCTAACTTCGAAGAACTGCGCCGTTTTGGTAAGCTATGCAGCAGTGTTAGACGCGGCTTAGAACGTAATGGTTTGGTAGAAAAGCGCCCAAAGAAAAGATAACAAGCTAATTCACAGCTGCTACAACCTTTCGATGAGCATTACAAACTATCGTTCATCATTGCAATCTATCATTCATCATTACAATCGAGCCCGGTCACTAACAGGTTGAACTCGTTTACTATAAGAGTGATAATATTTTGTAATACAATAAGTACCAAGACAAACCATTAGAGATTTTCCGACAAGTTCTTGAGCGAATCCATCCTTCATGTCTGACGTGCCTTACCTTCTGAAACACATCATCACATCCATTAGAAATCTTTTCTTGGATAACGGGGAGAGACCTTGAAGAAACCACAACCAGTACTGGGTAAGACCGGTATGCTATTTTTCCTCGTCATCATCAGTGCGTTTCCTCCATTGACCATCGACCTGTATTTGCCAGCACTTCCGCAAATGGTTGAGGTGTTCAATACCGATCAATCGATGGTTAACCTAACCCTAAGCAGCTACTTCGTGACTTATGCTGTAGGCCTGTTGTTCTGGGGACCGCTGAGTGAAAAATTTGGCCGTAAACCTATCCTATTGATTGGCTTAGCGAGCTATATGGTCGCGAGCGTGATCTGCGCAATGACCAACAGCATCGAACAATTGATTGGCGCTCGCGTCTTCCAAGCGTTTGCAGGCAGTGCCATCACGGTTATCGCCACTGCCATCGTGAAAGATCTTTATGATGGTCGAGAACGCGAAAAGATCATGGCGACCATCATGTCTCTGGTGATCATCGCACCAATGGTTGCACCGGTATTTGGCGCCTTTCTACTGAAAATCGCGTCTTGGCGAATGATGTTCGTTACCCTAGCCGTTTTTGGTGCGTTCGCATCAGTATTGGCGCTTTGCTACCGAGAGACACTTGAAAGCAAATACCAAGGCTCCATTTTCCGCTCATGGGGAAGGCTGGCCGTGGTCATGAAGAATCGTTCATTCATAAAGCTGCTGGTTATTTTCTCTATCACACCAATGGCGCTAATGGGCTTTCTTGCCGCAGGTTCTTATATCTACATCAATGACTTTGGATTGACCGAGCAACAATTCAGTTACGCTTTCGCATTCAACGCATTGTGTGCCTCATTTGGGCCAACGCTTTATATGAAGCTATCCTATCGAGTGTCGGTTCAAAAAGTGATTTCAGCGTGTTTTGCTCTATTAGCAATTGCCGGAATCTTTACGCTGACAATCGGTGGTTTGTCACCTTGGTTCTTTATGTTTATCGCAGCACCAGCGACGCTGATGGTTATCATCATGCGAGTACCAGGCACCAACTTAATGTTGAACCAGCAAGATCAAGACACAGGCTCTGCCGTCGCATTGATTCAGTTCTTCAGCATGATTTGTGGTTCACTTGGTATGGTTTTAGTTTCAATCCGCCCAGATTCGCTAATTGAAAACCTAGGCTTTATCCAATTATCGGTGGGAATCCTAGGCGGCTTGATGTGGCTGATGGTCAGAAACAAAGAGTACGTGACTAAGAAACTGAATTAGGCACATCCAAGACGCTCACTAACAACTCAATAAACCTGAGGAATGGTGCCTATTAAAAATCATTCCTCAGAAAGAAATCTAGAACGAAATCTTGATGGCGTTAAGCCGATGATTTTCATGAAGACTTTTCGAAAGCTGTTCACGTCCTCATAGCCAACTAGGTAGCTGATTTGCTCAACCGGTTTATGAGAGCTTTCCAATAACTCACATGCACTTTGAACACGCACGTGTTGGATATAATTGATAGGCGTGTAGCTGGTCGCTTTAGTAAATTGACGAATAAAGGTTCTTCGAGTCATAAACGCTTCTTCAGCCAATTGATCAAGAGACAACGAAAGGTGATGGTTCTTTTGAATAAAACGCTGCACCGACACAATCTTGTCATTGCCGTGAGCATAGTTTGGCACAAAGCTCTGATAGTAGCGTTGTTCTCTCAACCCCGTATCAAGCACGAGGTATTTACCTAGATTACGAGTATTGGTCGGCGTTGTGTATTTGGTCAGGATAAACAAAGCGAGATCCATCCACGACATCAAACCACCAGCGGTGATAATGTCAGCGTCATCGTTCAAGATTTTATCGACATCAACATCGATCTCAACATATCGCTCCGAGAATTGTTGTTGCGCTTGCCAATGCGTTGTCACGGTTCGCCCCTGCAACAACCCCGTTCCCGCCAAAATAAACACGCCCGCGCAAGCTGAACACAGTATCGCCCCACGTTGATGAGACTGAACAAGATAATCCAACAACCCTTCATCTGGTTCTAAGTAGTAGCTGCCATCTAAGTTTGGCGGCACCAAAATGATGTCTGCTTTTGAGTTCTCGATTAAGCCATCAACCGATTTAGAGCAATCCCCATAAGGCTTAATTTCAACATGAAACTGAACCTGCTCATTAGAAGGTTCGAGGCTATTAGCCAGTTGAAGAAACTCTTTCACTCCAAACACGGCACTTTGCAGAGAGCCTGGATAATCGATGATTTCGACCATTACTGATTTTGTCACTATTGCCATAGAGTCTGTCATTTTTGACGTGCGATAAAAACTACAGAGTATTCATAATATCCCTACACCGCAACACACTAAATACAAAGGTATAGACTATGAAGAACACAGCCCTACTACTTATCGACTTTCAAAATGACTACTTCCCTTCATACGAGGGTGCAAAATGGGCACTGTCTGAAACAGAAAAAGCAGCCGAAAAGGGTGCACAGTTATTATCCGCTTTCCGAGACAAGCAACTTCCTGTGGTTCATATACGTCATGAGTTTCCGACGAATGATGCTCCGTTCTTCTTGCCAGAATCAGACGGTGCTCAAATCCACAGCAGCGTGACTCCGCTAGAAAGTGAGCCAGTCATCGTAAAGCATCAAATCAATAGCTTTAGAGATACTGAACTGAACAAGGTGCTAAAGGATCAAGGCATTGAGAAACTGATCATCGTTGGCGCAATGAGCCACATGTGTATTGATGCTGTGACTCGTGCAGCAACCGATTTAGGCTATGAATGCCACGTAGCGCATGATGCTTGCACAACCTTAGACATGGAGTTCAATGGCGTTCAGGTTCCAGCAGCACATGTCCATGCGGCATTCATGGCTGCACTGAGCTTTGGTTACTGCAATGTCGCAACGGCCAGTGAGCTTGAAAGCCAACTTTAGTCAGACTCAAAACCGCCCACATGGGCGGTTTTAACTAAATTTCAAATAAAAGATCAGCTTCCAATCAATTCTTTCAGTGTCTCGTCCTAAAATACGTTGACGATTTTAGTAAGCCAGTAACGCAAGTTGCTGGCTTTTTTCATGCATCTTATTTGGCGTATTCATACCTAGGCTGAGATGTGGCCTCATTTCGTTGTACGTATATATTGACTCTTCAACAAGTGTTTTCAACTCGCGAAGATCTTTGCACTGAGTAAGCAAGAACTCTTGCTTGAGGATACCATTGACCCGCTCAGCTAACGCGTTTTGGTAGCAGTCATAACCATCAGTCATTGATGGAGTTATACCATGCTTTTTAAGTTTCTCTTGATAGAGGTTTGAGCAATACTGAAGCCCTCTATCTGAGTGATGGATTGTCGCATGACAATAACATCGAGTTTTTACCGTCATATCTAAAGCCTTCACAACATCGCTCGCTTTCATTTCATTGCTAACTTCATACCCCATGATTTTACGGCTGAAGGCATCGGTAACCAATGACAAGTAGTGAACGCCCTCGTTTGACTGAACATAAGTGATGTCGCTCACCAGAACTTCTTCTGGTTTTGACGGAACGACTTCTTTTAGCAAGTTCGGATGTTTTTTCATCCAGTGTCTGCTGTTCGTTGTTTTGGTGTAACTTCGTTTCGGCTTAACGAGTAAGCGCTCTTCTCTGAGGTAATTAAACAAAGCATCACGGCCAAGTTTTATTCCCTTAGCTATCAACTTCGGCTTCAGTAAGAAATAGAGCTTACGAGCTCCCAGCCGAGGCATGAATCGTCTTATCTCAAGCACCATCCCTTTCACAGGAGCAAGCACAGCCTGACGAGTGGTCTCACGCTTTTCTCTCTGATAGACACACTGACGAGATATATTGAGCAATGAACAAGCTTTACTTAAGCTTACTTTCTTCTCTTTTTGAAGGCTTCTTGCTCCTTCGCTATATACTTTTTTCTTAGCGACATCCCGTGCTCAGCATCAAGAATATCAACAACCCTATTGAGAAGAAGGCATCTGAGACGTTCATCTTCGAGTTCTTGTTCAAGTCGTTTTATTTTTTGGGCAGGCGTTTCATTCGCTCTCGGTGATTTAGGCATCGTGTTCTTCCTTGGGTTGGTAGTCCAATCCATTTTGCCATGCTTTCTTAACCAAGTAAGAACAGTCGAACGACCTTGTATGCCGTAAATTGATTGGGCTTGTTTATAGGTCATGTCGCCCTTTTCGATGGCGTCTACAACCTGTAATTTAAAGCCTAGTGTGTAATCACGCTGAGTGCGCTTAACGTGGTGTTTATTTGGAATGGTCATCATTAGTCCTCAATGTGTAAACACATTTCAGGACGGGACACAGATACAAAAAAGGCCCCTTTCGGAGCCTTCTTATCACAATCAGTAATCACTCAGTTTCTACTAAGCGTTAGCCACTTGGCGTGCTGGGTGTTTGATAAACACAGCGACTACAGCTACGATAGCTAGTGCAAAACAGTAGTAAGAGTTAGCCACGATATCCAAAGGCGATAGGTTAAATACCGAACCTAATAGCAATACCTGTGCACCATAAGGCAATACGCCTTGAATCACACAAGAGAAGATATCCAACAAACTTGCTGAGCGACGTGGAGACACATTGTTCTCTTCCGCCAGTTGGCGAGCCACACTACCAGACACAATAATCGCTACGGTGTTGTTTGCAGTACATAGGTTAACCATCGACACCAAGCCAGCAATACCTAGCTCGCTCGCACGGCCATTTGCTTGCTTAGAGTGTGAAGAGCCAAACGCACGGATCACACCGCTTACAAGGTTAGTTAGGAACGCTAGTCCGCCTTGGCGACGCATCAGCTCACTCAAACCACCAATCAGCATCGACAGTAGGAAGATTTCCTGCATGTTACCGAAGCCTGCATAAATATCTTGAGCGTAATCCGTCATACCGTAGCTCTCGACAGAACCTAGGCTCACGCCACCCGCTAGCAAGATACCAATGGTCAACACGACAAAGACATTCATGCCCGATACAGCAAGAATCAAAATAGTGATGTATGGCAGTACTTTCAGCCACTCAATTGGACCCGTTTCAGGAACTTGAGTTGCCGTGCTGTTGAAAGCAAAGATAACAATCGCAATCAATGCAGCAGGAAGTGCAATACGGATATTCTCTTTAAACTTATCTCTCATCTCACAGCCTTGCGAACGTGTCGCGGCAATCGTGGTATCAGAGATAATAGACAGGTTGTCACCAAACATCGCGCCACTTAAAACAACACCGGCTGTAAGTGGAATGCTCATGCCTGCTGAGTCTGCAATGCCCAATGCAACAGGTGCAACCGCAGCGATGGTGCCCATCGACGTACCCATTGCTGTCGCGATGAAAGCTGAAATCAGGAAGATACCCGGCAGGATCATGCTTGTCGGAATCGCAGATAGACCAAGATTTACCGTCGCGTCTACGCCGCCAGACGCTTTAGCTACAGCCGCAAAAGCACCCGCCAATAGGTAGATCATACACATTGCGATAATGTCTTTGTGACCGACTCCACCCAAGAATTGTTCGATAGCACGGTTCAATTTATCTTTGCTTAGCAACAAAGCCAACATCACAGCAGGCAAAGCTGCAATGGGAGCTGGAAGCTGATAGAAAGCAAAATCGACGCCTTGTAGTGACAAGTACGTACCTACGCCAATAAACAGCGCTAGGAACACGATCAGAGGGATAAGCGCAACTGCCGAAGGGGCAATTACCGCATTAGAATTTTTTGAATTGGACATGGAACATCAACGCAATAGAACAGGAAGATGAGCAGACTAATGTCACACTTAGGGCTTGTCAACGTCTAGACGTCTAAACGCCCAATTTAATGCAAAGTAATAAGCACGCCATTGAACATCACATAATAGAAAAGGCTATTTACTCACCAGTAAATAGCCTTTTGAGAACAGATTGCTTCTCGAGAACCGATAGCTTTTCGAGAGCAGATAGCGTTTATGCAGAAGCTAGCTTTTGCCTGCTTAGCGCTGTTGCTAATTTAGCTGTTTTCTTGCTTAGCGTTTTTGCTTGAACGTCACTTGGTATTCACCAATGCCTTCGTAGTGGAAAGTCGTTGGTTTATCGAAGCCCATTTCCACGATACCGCAGTATGAACCCGTGATGATTGCTTCACCCGCTTGGAAATCTACGCCACGACGAGTCATATAGTTAATCAGCCAGTAGATTGGGCTTGGTGGTAATGTATTTGGGTGCTTACCTGCGAATGCTTGAACTTGTTCGCCTTGGGTCACTTCGATATTAATCTCAGCAGAAGTGAACGCTTTTTCGCGGTCAATCTCAGGGCCAATGAACAGACCTTGGTTTACTAGGCCATCAGCAAGCTTTTCGTAGAACTCTGCACCGCTGTCATCAGCAAAACGAGACTGCATTAGCTCAAGTGCCATGTGGCAAGAACCGATCGCATCGTTGATCTGCTCTTCGCTGTAGCCTTCTTGGTTTGCAGGTAGGCTCTTAGCAAGCGTAAATGCAATTTCAGGCTCAACACGTACTACGTCGTTGTCAGCAAACAGTTCGCAAACCTCGCCTTGTTGAACGCTGCCCGAGAAGATAGGTGCAACAATGAACTTGTCTTCAGCCAAAGGAAGCAAACACTTCCAACCACCGACCTTGTCGCTCTTGAGATCGATCATTGAGGATTGGATCTTTAGCGCATCTTCCAAGTTATTCGGACGGTACTGCTCGTCCAATCTTGGTGCTTTGGTTCCCGCAACGCGGCGACTCAGCAGTTCTTCAGCTGCTTGCTTAAATACATTTGTCATATAATACCACCTTTATTTTATGACCCGTATAATATCGGATTTCTTGAAGCTTGAATAGACAATTAAACAACGAACCAACACCGCAAATTCAGCCCTCAATTTTTGCATATTCTAGACGCAAACAACTGAAACTATTTTGATTTATACCAATCACAATAAGTAAGTGTTCAGAAATAGCGCCGGAAAAAGGTTTGAGAACAAGGAATCATTTTTTGATAAGTAGTTATTCTACAATCAAAAATTATAACGCAGTTATCGAGCGTTTTAACCAGCTAGGCTGACCAGTTATTTACTACGATTGGTATTAGATACAAAAAAGCCAGTAAATTGATTACTGGCTTTCTAAGCGTACTACTAATGACTAGGCTTTACTGCCCTTTCAACGTCTTCTTCAGATTCTGCATGAAGTTTCTGAAGTGAGGCATGAAATCAACAAACAGAGGGTGCTTTCTATCTTGCATCATCATTGGCCCGAGTAAGCGAATACTCACCCCGAGTCGCGCTGCTGATTGCTCGTCTAAGCCGCTGTCTTGTTTGATCTTCTCAACAATCGCGAACATGTTTTCTCTGTCTTCAATTTCAAACTGCATGGTTTGCAGTTCACGATCTTCTTTGATGTTCACTTCTTCGATAGTGATACGGTAGTTGTTGTGTTTGCCTGTGAATGCTGTCATGTGGATCTCCTACAATGCTTAAAAAGTGTGTTGGCTAGCTCTTCATGAATCGTTCGAGCTTAGGTTTAACGGTCATCGACATCACGACCATGATCGTAAGGCCAATAGGAAGCGCAGCAATAAATCCATTAAACCATCCACTGGTAAACGCCGATGTATCCGAAAATCCAATATTATTTGCCGCTGTTACAAATGCCATGATGGACTCCATGATAAACGCCATAATCAATCCCACGATTAGGTTGCGAGCTTTCTCGCCATAATTGGGTAATACCTTGGCGACCAACTTAGTCACCAAAGTCATCATTACCACGCCAATTGGCATCATAATCACGACAACTAGAGCTAACGAAGAGAGCCAGTTGCCGATGAATGCCTCACCAAATCCGACATTCATGTAAGTCATCACGGCCGTTAAGCTGCCGCCAATGGTTAGCATTAAGCTCATCATGACCAAAATTTTGTATAAAACGGGTGTGCCTTTTTGCTCAGGAAGAGTTGGCGTTAGTGTTGCTTGAATCGTCATATCTATTTCCTGTCTTGAATTTACGAACAATTAAGTTGATAATGTCAACTATAAATACAGTAGTTGATATTGTCAACTACTTTTCTGAGGATCGTTTATGTCTGATAACACATCGCTAGAATCTATCTTTCGCTTAGTGCACTCTTTGAAACGTCAAATGAGCGAACAGATCGAGAGTTTGGATTCTGAGATCGCGCCAATGAACATTCGCGTCATGAAGATCATAACTAAGAAATCTCCATGTACGGCTATCGATATCGCACACTTCTTAAATCGCGATAAAGCACAGGTCACTCGATTGATTAACGCTTTGATCAGTCAGGAACTTGTGAAGAAATCCCCGAACCCAGAAGACAAGCGCAGCCAGTTATTGGTTCTGACCGATAAGGGTCAAGAGATCATGAGTAAGGTATCGAATATTGATCGAGAGATACTGCAGAGAATGACCAAAGGCATGGCCGACGATGAGTTAGAACAGTTTCGAAAAATCGCGAACAAAATGGCGAAGAATCTCGAAAGTTGCTCTAAGTAGAAGAAGCCTTTTCGAACAAGCCACTCGTTTCAAAAAGCAAAAACGCCACCGAATCGTACGATTGGTCGCGTTTTGTGTATGAACAAGGTTTGTACAGCTTAGCGGTTTAGCTATGGCTATCTGGATACAAGCTCTAATTCGATGCCAGTTTCCACCATGCCTGAACGGGTACGGGTTCTGAAATCACCAAACGTTCACCCATCACAGGGCTTACCATTTGCACGTCTCGCTCTTTGCTTATCGCGAGTGCTTGTTCCATTGGGTCTTGCCAATCGTGCATAGAAAGGTCAAAGGTACTGTTGTGGATTGACATCATCACCTTACCTTGAAGGTCGATGTGCGCCTGTACGCTTTGCTCTGGGAACATATGAATATCCGCCCAAAGCGAGTTGTACGCGCCTGTTTCTACCATGGTTAAATCAAACGGCCCGAAACGATCACCAATCTCTTTAAAGCCGTTGAAGTAACCAGAGTCACCGCTAAAGAATACTTTCTTATCAGAAGCGTTAATTACCCAGCTACCCCACAGTGTTTGGTCACGGTCAAGTAAGCCACGCCCAGAGAAGTGCTGTGTCGGGGTTAAAGTAAACTCTATATCCGAGGCTGTTGCCGATTCCCACCAGTTCAACTCAATGATCTTTTCTTTATCCACGCCCCATTTTTCAAGTAGCGCTCCGACTCTAAGTGGGACCAAGAATGTCCCTACTTTGTCGGCTAATACTTTAACCGCACCTTTGTCTAAATGGTCGTAGTGGTCGTGGCTGATCACCACCACATCAATATCCGGCAATTCTTGTAGTGAGATTGGTGTTGGGTGGAAGCGCTTTGGCCCCATCCATTGTACTGGCGATGCACGATCACTGAACACAGGGTCAGTCATCACTAGCTTGCCATCCAGTTTCATCATCACACTTGAGTGACCTAAGCGGTACGCAACGTCTTCTGTCTCTTCGATCAACTGCTCGGCTGTCATCGGTATCAGAGGCAATGCAGCACGCGGCACTGGCTCATTCCTTTCCACTGTCACATACGCTTTCAAGATTGAAAAAATATCAGACATACCCGATTTGTATTCCAACTCACTGTTAACAAACTTCTTCGGAAGCTTATCTAGATTGTCGTTTGATTGTGAACCTGTGCTTACGATAGCGACCACGGCAAGTACTCCTAAAATCGGCAATAGATATTTTTTCATTGGTATCTCTTTAATCATTGGGATAAACCCAATACAAAAACTACACTGGTTAGTTTACATATCAAAACACAAAAGTAAACCAATGAGTGTAACTTTAAATTTGTGAGACTTGAGCGTATAGAACTCAGCTTCGAAAATACAAATAGGAAAGACCTTCCACATTTGTACAAATATCGCTCAACTCTCACTTCTGCAATTCGTTTATTGACCAAGGAGTCAGGTTTTATTTAACATTATGTTTACAAATAAACATTGGACGTTTTTAGAAGGGACTCTAAATTGCAATTTACTATACGAACTAAGGCAATATTGGCGACGATCATCGCAGCTCTCGCCATTATCAGCGTGATGGGGATTTACTCATTTCAATCGAGCCGAGCCATTTTAATTGATAGAACCTTTGAAAGAGAGCTGCCTGCTTCGCTTGGCGAGGTGAGTAATGAAATCAACCTGAAGTTAGAAACCCCTATTCTCGCATCAAAGATGATGACGCTCTCTCCTCTAATGAAGCAGGCCTCACTCTCAGAGAAAAACCTTCGTGCCTATCTTGAGTCGGTCAAAAACGAATTCAATGCCATCAGTGCCTATTACGTATCAAACGAAGCAAGTACTTACTACACACACAATGGCGTTCTGAAAACTATCTCAGCCAACGAACAAAGTGACCAATGGTTCTACCGTTTTATCCAGTCAGACAAAGCGTTTGAGCTCTCTTTAGATATTGATGCCGGTACTGGAATCCCAGCGCTATTTGTCAACTATGTGGTGACTCGAAACGGCGAACGTATCGGTGTGACTGGCATCGGCTTGACCTTGGAAAGTATTACCCAGCTGATCAGCAACTACAGCGTGGGTAAAAGCGGTATTGTTTTTCTGGTCGATAAACAAGGGAGCATCAAGGTTCACCCAGACAAAAATCTAATTGGTCAGTCACTGGACTCTGTCGGGATTGAAAGTAGCCTGCTACTCGGTAGTCAGCAAACCATTGTTCATGAGGGTGTTGTTGACGGGCAGCCTCAAATTCTAGGCTCCAAAGCGATGCCGGGGATTGGTTGGACTCTGATAACTCAGATCCCCAAGCAAGAAGTATTAAGTGAATTAAATGGCTTCAGTCAAACCATCATCTTTATGGCTTTACTCATCGCGGCAATCTACACACCAATCGCAGCATGGGCGACCAACAAACTGTTACTGCCTTTCGTTGAGGTTGCTGAACTATTGCAGCAGATAGGAAAAGGCGGTGGCGATCTAACACTTCGCTTGGATGACTCCCGTCATGATGAAATAGGCCAGATTGCGAAAGGATATAACCAATTTGTTCAATACCTTAGCGAGCTACTTAAAGACGTGTCGAATACGGGTCAGCAAATATCAGAATCCATTCAGAGTGTGGATCGAATGGCTCAGTCGATGGAACAAGACATCAAACAACAAACTAGCCAAATAGAACAAGTCGCCACAGCCATTCACGAGATGGGAGCCAGCTCTGACGAAATCGCCCAAAACGCTAACGGTGCTGCCGATAGCGCGAGCAGAGCTTCAGGTGCGATAAGCATCGGTCAAAAATCGGTTACTGTCACCTCAGAAAGTATCGAACACATGAACCAACAACTCGACGACACCACGGCCATCGTTAATCAACTCGCTCAAGATGCTAACTCTATCGACACTGTGCTCGATGTGATCAGCGGTGTTTCTGAACAAACGAACTTGTTAGCATTGAATGCGGCAATCGAAGCCGCTCGGGCTGGTGAGCAAGGCCGTGGCTTTGCGGTGGTTGCTGACGAAGTAAGAACGCTCGCCTCTCGAAGCCAAGCATCAACTGAAGAGATACGTGGCATCATCGAAAAACTTCAACAACGTACGCAACAAGCCGTGGCAGCGATAGAAACGAGCACCACATTAGGAAGTAACTGCCGAGTAGAGGCTTCCAATTCAGAGCAGCAGCTATCGAGTATTTCTCATAGCGTTGATGAGATGAATGCTATGAACATGCAAATCGCCTCTGCGACAGGGCAACAATCCAATGTGATCAACGAGATATCACCGCACATCTCCGGCATTTCTGAAATAGCCAGAGAGAGCGATAACATGATTGAGCGAACGGCTCAGGAGTGTCAGCACTTACGCGCCAAAGCGATGCATTTAACAAATCTGGTTTCTCAGTTCAAATGCTGATCTCACAATTTAAGTCTTCCTAGAAAAACTAGTGACCTGAGTTTTGTCAGTAAAAATTAAAGCTAATCAGCAGACCATACATTCTTGAAATCTGGCCATCCCCAGTTGGTGATGGCCACGTTTTTCAAAATGCCTTGGAAACGCACGGTCTGTAAGTGATGAAACATAGGCACTAGCCAATAATCAGAAATCAACGTGGACGCAACGGGCTCCAACTCTGCCAAGTAATTCGGCAGTTCAACGGAGGCTTTGTGATGATCTAAGCGCTGTTTAAGCCAATCACTGTTCATGTCGCCGAGTGCAGAGTGTAAAACAGGATCATTCATCAACCACGAAAACAACGAAGATGGCGCATTGTCATCGAGATTGAGGTTACACAACACCAAGTCTTCTTTAAGGTCTCCGCTCTGAGAGAGTTGTGCCAGTTCTCGAAAGCTATAAGTATTCACCTCAACTTCCACACCGTATCGTTTAAGGATGTCTGATACACAGATGGCACAACGATAGAGCGCGTAGTAGTTATATACTGCAATGCTCATTTTCTTGGGCAGTTGCGTCTCTTTCGAAGGGGTTCGATACAGTTTCTGCCAACTTGGCAGTATGTTCTGAGCCAGAGACACACTGAACAAACCTTGATTTTTTTCAAGTTGAGACAATACCGCTTGTGGGTTAGCTATCCCTGCAATGTACTTACGCTGCTCATCCGTTAACAGACTAGCCGCTGAATTCTGATTGAATAGAATAAACAAACACCCATCCTCAACTCGGCTACGAAGGCCATCCGTTTCAGCCGACACCAACTTCGCATCACTTTTTCCGAGTTGATGGAAACAAGACGAGTCTTCATAAGGCGACACCTGCATTTGGCTGTCATCAAAACGAGCACTGCCCGTCATCGACTCTTCAAACTGCCAAATAGTCACCTCATCGGTCAAAGAACGACAACCATAATAGAGCTCAAATGCCGCGAGCTTGATGCGTTCATTATTAGTCTCAACCACTTTGAAAGGGCCGGTTCCAATCACAGCATGAGACACCGAATTTAATGGCGATGGCTCACGCGTTACTTGCGCAGCAGGTTGAATCGAATACTTAACGCCAGCCAATAAGCCAGCGAAGCCGGTGTCTGCTTTGGTCAGTTGGAAGCTGATCCTTAATGGCTGATCACTGTAAACCGAAGCAACATGGGCTAACTCTGTCTGATAGAAAGGTAGCGGTTGTAAGGCGGTAAACAACGATACTAACTGCTTGGCATCAACGGGTTGACCATCGTGGAAGGTTAGGCCTGGGCGCAAATAGAAAGTCCAAACCAACTTTTCAGCATCATATTCCCAATGGTGCGCCAGTTCAGGCTTCAACTTGCCCTTGCCATTACAAGTGACGAGACAACTGAATACTTGCCTGATCAAAAATCGTTCGCTACTGCGGTGAATATGATGTGGGAATAAGTCTTCAAACTTACGTTTATAGGTTAATTGCACGTGCAGCAACCCTTCACGCATCGTCGCGCCGGAGGTTTCTTGAAGGAGAGAGCCAAATACAGCGCGGTCATTGTCTAGAATTGAGAGTGCTTTTTCGTATTTGCCCTGCTCTATCAGTTTACTGGCAACATGTTGAGTCAATTCTTGATTGCTAAAGCGCAAGGTCAGATTAGAACGTTGATTCCTGCCGACTTTTGGCTCCCACACCACCCATTCAGCCTGATGCATTTTACCTAACAAGGTTCGTGCATGGCGCAAACTGGTAAACAGCTTGTCTGCAACCTCGGTTAAGGTAACCGAATGTGAGAGGTTAGGCTCGAACGAATCTAGCCTTGTGTAGTAACGCATCATGTTTAGATCAGACAAATAATGAACCTTTTTAGAAACAACCCTTCCTGATTAAGCCCATTATAAAACACATCTGCCAAAAAGTAGCGCTAAAAGACGAAAACAGGAACAACTTAACAAAAACCCATCTGTTTATTACTTCCTATTAAATGACGATAATTAATGGGTCAGCAAGGAACGATGAGTTCCTACCAAAGCCTAATACAAGAGAAGTAATCATCATGAGAAAATACTATCTTAATAAGTTAAAAAGCACCTGTAGCAAGCTCGAAAGAGAAGCACTACGAACACTTATAGAGCTATGTAACTGGCGTTATTAGTACACTTTTTAGCACCGAGTTAACGCGAGTTGAGTACAACCTAATATGCTCCTACCCCCAATATGAGTTAGGTCTCAACTCGCTTTTCCATTCCAAACACCCTCTCAACCCTGCTGTACCAATCGCTCACACACTCGATAAATTTCTGTTGTCGACTCGACAAATTTAATTCGTTTTCTTAGTTAAACGAAAAGCCTTAAGGTTCGCCCCGAAGCAAGCAAGGAGCCTCAGAAAAACTGAAAGCTCAGCTAACAACTAATTTATTTGCAGTTACCAATCAGGTATTAACTAAGGAAACGCCATGCGTATCGCAATTCTTTCTCGCAACGAAAATCTATACTCTACTTCTCGCTTAAAAGCGGCAGGAGAAGCTCGTGGTCACCAGGTCGATGTTATCGACACGCTGCACTGTGATATAGATATCGCGAGTAACAATCCGAAGATTCGCTACATGGGTGAAGAGCTACCTCAATACGATGCTGTTATTCCACGTATTGGCGCTTCCATTACCTTTTACGGCACTGCGGTTGTTCGCCAATTCGAAATGATGGGCACTTTTTGTATCAATGAGTCTGTAGCTATCAGTCGTTCTCGCGACAAACTGCGCTCACTGCAACTGTTGTCTCGTAAAGGTATTGGCTTACCAAAAACAGGTTTTGCTAGCCGCCCTGACAAGATTCAAGACTTGATCAAAAACGTAGGTGGTGCGCCACTGGTTATCAAGCTTCTTGAAGGTACTCAAGGTATCGGTGTGGTTCTGGCTGAAACAAACAAAGCAGCTGAAAGCGTTATCGAAGCATTCATGGGCCTAAAAGCGAACATCTTGGTTCAAGAGTTCATTGAAGAAGCTAATGGCGCAGACATCCGTTGTTTTGTTGTGGGTAACAAGGTTATTGCAGCAATGAAGCGCCAAGCTGGTGAGGGTGAATTCCGCTCTAACCTGCACCGTGGCGGCACAGCTCAACTGGTTAAACTAACCAAAGAAGAGCGCGCGACAGCGATCAACGCGGCGAAAATCATGGGGTTAAACCTATGTGGTGTCGATATTCTACAATCTAAGAATGGCCCAGTTGTAATGGAAGTGAACTCTTCTCCAGGCCTAGAAGGTATCGAGAAAGCGACAGGCAAAGATGTAGCAGACATGATTTTCGGATTTATCGAGAAAAATGCAAAACCAAACGCTAACCGTACTCGTGGCAAAGGCTGATTAAACGCCGTTTACTCATGATTGGAAAAAACATGAACAATAAAATGATCATAGGGAATACAGAAGCACTTTGCTTACCAGAGTTAGGGATAACTGGACTACATACGCGTGTTGATACAGGGGCTCAAACCTCTTCTCTGCACGTAGACAATCTACTATGTGTAAAAACAGACGGTGAAAACTTCGTTGAGTTCGATCTTCACCCAGACGTTTACCACCTAGAAGAGACTGTGCGCTGCAAGGCGAAGCTGAAAACGAGTAAAAGAATCAAATCATCGAACGGCGAAGTTGAACACCGTTGTGTGATTGAAACCATGCTAAAAATTGGTGGTCAGGAATGGCCTATCGATATCACGCTAAGTAACCGTCAGGATATGACTTACATGATGCTGCTTGGTCGTCAAGGCATGAGTGACAAAGTGATTGTTGACCCAGCGGGCGAATTTCTAATTTCCCACTAATTGAACTGCTCCACAGCTCAAATAGTGAGTCAACAACACGTATTAATTAAGGCCAGTCTTTGAGACTGGCCTTAATTATTTATGGCGATTTTTTTTCTCTTTAAACCCAAACCGCCAAACAGATTTAACCAAACCTTTGAGTTTGATTTTAGTCACTCGCCAATGTGTCACTGGCCTTCTTGGTGCACTCATCAGCAGATGTTCAAACGCTTGCTCACTCAAATTCACTTGTCCCCCATGCGCCACCAGCAAGGTGTCGAGCTGCATGTCATAGATACGAGATACCGACTCTCGATACTTATTGGGATGAAAAATTGGGAAAGGCGGAATCAGCTTCTTTTTGACCTCAACCATTAAGTCCGCTACGTAGGCGACACTGTGTGATGGGCAATAGACGGAAAGATCTCTGTCGGTATGGCCGGGCGTTTCCAGAACCAACCAATCATCAAAACCCGGAATGCTGTCTCCATCCGACAACTTGTAGTCCGGCTTTAGCTTCCTTGAATACCAAAGGTTTGCTTTGGGCTTGCCCAATCGATTCGCCATCCATCGTGCCAGCGCCAGATCGGTCAAATGCATCAATATGCCATCGATGCCGTGGTACCAATCCTTATCTCGATTTGCTGCAACCAAATTACAATTAGTGAGCTTTCTGAGCTTGTGCGCTGCCCCTGCGTGATCTGGATGCATGTGTGTAACCACAACCGTATGGAGATCAGCAAAATCACGCCTAAGCTCGGTTTCAATGAAATCCTTCAAATGCGGGATGTCGGCTCGACATGCGCCATCAAGCAACAGTAATTTGTCTGGGTACTCCACCAAGTACATGTCTTGGATGTAACCTTTAATGGTATGCAGCTGCAAATCGTCTTCCTATTCGTCATTCCTATCCACTGGAATAAATTAACAGTTAAATAACAAGTGGTCTAACCAGAATGTAGTAAAGATATATAAAATGTGATTTTTGGACACAAACCTGCTGATATAAATAACCAGAGGAAAATCAATCAAGCTAACATATGAATATTCACATAACACTGATTACAAGGAATTAAAATTACTAAACTATCTAGAGCACTATGCACTTTAAAGAAGAGATTCGAACCTATTATCAAATTAAATTTGAAAGTGTAACAAATACAAGGCTGTTGATGATTGTTAACTCATTGGTAACATTTACGTAAATTATCAAGGAGAACACAATGAAAAAAACAATAGTCAATACCATTCTTGCGAGCACTCTTTTATCCACTTATGCGCAAGCAGAGATAGAACTCATACCAACAATAAAACAAGCAACGATTGTTGCGACCATGAGTGAACGTCCAGGTAACCCTTCAGTTACACCTGACGGACGATTATTATTGAGCGTTCATCCACTTGACCATCCAGAAACTAAAGTCATTGAGTTAAGCGTGGCCGGAAATCAAACGCCATACCCGACAACAAAGTATGCACAAGGTGAAAACTCTAAATTTAAAGCCGTCATTGCAATCCGGACAGATGACAACGGAGTCGCATGGATCCTAGATCTCGCGACTCATTCATTAACAGGTTGGGATACTCGTAAAGAAGTATTGGTAAAATCGATAAAAATACCAGCGTCTGTTCTAAAACCAACAAGCTTCCTACAAGACTTTGCATTAGACCAAAAAAGGCAACGCATAATCATCGCTGATATGACCCAGAATGATCTGAAAAGTGAAGCAATCCCTGCCTTTATAACCGTTGACCTCAATACGGGTGAAGCTGTACGAGTAGCAGAAAATCATCCGTCAATGAAAGCCGACAGTAAAACCGGATTTGCGTTAAACCCAATAACCATAGATCCATCCTACGAATGGGTTTATTTCGGAGCGGTCAATGGCCGTACTGTTTACCGAGTAAAAGCGAGTGAGTTTGATAATAATGGGCAGGAAGTCGCAGACAATATTGAAAAATACGCCGATAAACCTTACTCCGATGGCATTACGGTAGACAGTGCTCAGAACGTTTATATTACCGATATTGAAAGGAATGCGATTGGGGTTTCCACTCCCGATGGATACCGAATTATTGCCACACTATCAGACAACCAAACTTGGCCTGATGGCATGTCATTTGGTCCTGATGGTTATATTTACGTAACGGTGAATCAACTTGATCGAACTGCAGCCTTAAACAACGGCAAAGATACTGGTATAAGACCATTCGAAGTCGTAAAAATCAAAGCTTTGGCGAATGGAACCACCGGGCGATAATCAAACAGAAGTGAGCCTCTAAATAGGCTCACTTTCCTTTCTCGATCGTTATCCATCCCATCCCCACCAGTAAATGACAAAAATTTATCGTGACGACAAAATACGTGATTTGTTGGCCTGAGTTATTAGGACTATATATGCGCCTCTAATTTATTGTCTGAGTGCTATACATGAACCAATTAATCGATGCTCTTTCTACCCAAGGTTACTTTGTTTGGGATGACTTCTTAACTCACGAAGAAGTAGTGGCATTGAGGGATTGCATTCCAGAGAACTGGAAAAAGGCTAGGATCGGCCGTAACGATGACGTAGCACGAGAAGCAACGATTCGTAGTGACAAAATTCAGTGGGTACGCCGTGATATGGGCGAACCAGCATCTCTGTTCCTCGACAAAATGGAACAAATTCGTTTAGAAGCAAACCAAGCGTTCTTTTTAGGTCTGTTCGAATACGAAGCGCACTTTGCGAAATACGAAAAAGGCGACTTCTACCAGAAGCACTTAGACTGCTTCAAAGGCAACGAAAACCGCCGCCTAACCACCGTGTTCTACATGAATGACGAATGGTCTGAAGAAGACGCAGGAGAGCTCGTGGTTTACGATCTAAAAGACAATCACATCGCGACTATTCCACCAAAGGGTGGTCGACTGTTGGTATTCTTATCTGAACAGTTCCCACACGAGGTTCTACCAACCAACACGGAGCGATTCAGTATCGCTGGTTGGTTCCGTATTAATGGCGTGAAAGACAACCAATTGGACATCGCACACTAAGCTAAGTCAATCCAGTCCAATCTCTATCTTATCCAGAGCCTATGTCATCAAAAGCCTCTCAACAGAGAGGCTTTTTCGTAGATGAGAATCACTAGAAGTGACAAGTCTAATCGACCGCTTTCATTAGCAGAGTCACAACACGGCTATTTGGCTTCACGATTGCTCTGGCGTAATAGAGAAAACTGATATTTAATAAATATTTACGATGCGTCTTAAAGAAGGATTAATTATGTCGTCTATCATCGTAGGTCATCGTGGTGTGGCGGGTACTCACCCAGAAAACACCAAAGTAAGCATTGAGCAAGCCGCTAATCTTGGCTTGAAGTGGGTCGAAGCCGATATTCAAGTCACTCTCGACGACCAACTTGTCGTTTGTCACGATCACACACTAGAACGCTGTAGTGATGGTAAAGGCCGTGTTGATGAACACACCTTGGCAGAGCTGCGTCTGTTAGATTTTGGTAGCTGGAAATCAGAGCAGTTCACCGGTGAAAAAATACTGACTCTCACTGAGTTGTTAAGCTTGGTTGAAGCCCATGATCTGAGTGTTAACCTGGAAATTAAAGTCGATAGCAAACACCAAGCGCCTCATGTGGTCGATCTTCTGCACACAGAACTGATCCGCTCAACACTGGATACCGACAGGATCTTACTTTCAAGCTTCAGCCACCAAGTCGTTGCTGAAATGGCGCACCATTTACCGAGATACCGAGTTGGCGTGATCACAGAGCAACTGACCCAAGCCGATCTTATGCTTATCAATGAGGTAAAAGCGTTCAGCTGTCACATGAACTATGAGCATGTCGATCAGAACGATCTCGACACGTTAAAAGAAGCGAACATTCAAACATGGTGCTACACCGTCAATGATCCGTCTCAGTTCAAATCTCTCTCCAAAGTAGACGCTGTATTCACTGATTTTCCGAATCAATTCGGCGCTATAAATTGACCGAGCGAATACCGAAAAAGCACGCCTCAAGAGACATTAAAATTAACCCCAATAAACCTGAAAATTAGGTAGTAAACGCAAGTGAGTAGGAGTACATTCCGCTACTCACTTGGTTTCATTAGCTCACTCTATTCAGACAGCTTCATCGGTTACTTAATTTATGGATCTCATTTTTAGTCCAACTTACCCAATTTTGGGTGCAATCTTCATTTTCGCCGCTATTGTTCGTGGCTTCTCAGGTTTCGGGTTCACCTTAGTGGCATTGCCATTAAGCGCGCTATTCGTCCCTGTTATCGAACTGGTTCCTGTTTTCATGTTGATTGACCTACTCGGCAATATTCAATTGCTGCCAAAGGTTCGAAAGCACGTTAACTGGCGCTGGGTTTCAAAGGTATTTATCCCTTGTTTGGCCTTCACTCCGGTCGGCTTACTGCTACTCAAATCGGTTAGCCAAGACACGATCATCTTGATCATCAGCGCTTTTATCTTTGCGTCTGCACTAATGATCTACAAAGGCTTTCAATACCGAAGTGAACCTAGGTTTGCGCCCTATATTCTCGGCAGTCTTGCTGGAGTAATGAATGGTGCGGCTTCAATGTCTGGGCCTCCGGTTGGCACGCATGCACTAGCAAGCCCAGTCGAGCCTCATATTGCCAGGGCAGGTCTTATCGCGTTCTTTGTATTGGCCGATTCCAGTGCGTTTGTTTCGGCATCGATAGCGGGATTAGTCGACCGTGATGTGGTTTGGCTGACGATTGTACTTTTGCCAAGCAGCATGTTTGGTGGCTATGTCGGGTCGAAACTGTTCGAGAGATTTGGCGGAGAGAAATTCAAGCCTGTCACTATTGCCCTGCTGGTGGTGATTGCCATATTCAGTGCAGGGCGAGTGTTAATCTAAGTTAAGTAAGTGAACATCTAAGCTCGGCAGGTGAAAACTAAAGTTAGATTAGTGAAAACCTAAGCTGGACGAGTAAAAACAATCTGGGTGCTACCATTCGATATGGATAGGAGTGCCCATTTTGACTAGCTCAATAAACGCATCCATATCTTGATTGGTTAAAGCAATACAACCATCCGTCCAATCAAAACTTTGAATAAAACTTTGCGAACGACGCTCACCATTTTTGATGCCGTGGATTTTGATATTTCCTCCAGGACTCACATCGTGTTTTTCGGCCCACTCTCTGTCGGCGGATTGTGGGTAGTTGATGTGCACTGAACGATAAAAATCAGACTCTTCCATAATATAATCGAGCTTGTATTGCCCTTCTGGAGTTCGATTATCCCCTTCAAATCGCTTATGCCCTTTGGGCTGCTTACCCAAGGCGATACGAAACTCCTGTACGACCTCATCGTCTTTAAATAAGTACATTCGACGCTTTGATTTATCGACCTTAACCAAAGTGACCACTTGAAGTAACGGGTCTATCTCTGAATCAATATTAGGTACGCTGTAAAACTGTTGGGATGAGCTTTGAGGTGGACGTTTCGATGAACCTTGAGAAAGCTGAGCAACCTTATTCTTATTGTCGTCAGAACCACTTTCAAGAACATCATCCACAACAATCACATTGTTTGAGTTCTCTAGAGATCGAGAAGGAGCAGACTCAAACACAATGGTTTCTATCGCCGTTGCATCGGAAACGATTTTCTCGACTACAAGCTTCTGCGCTTGTGATTTCTGAGTTACTGACTTCTGCGTTGCTGGCGGCTTTACATATTGCGGCGTATCCGTAGCAGAAGAAGTCGCTGAATAAATCAGAGAGCTCGCAAAGAGTAAGTACAGTGATAAAGGCAAAAACAACCGCACCTTTATATTCCCTCTAAGCTCATAGACATGGTTCGAGATTGAGTTTCCATTCCTAACGACTCGTAGAAACTCTGAGCTTGCTGGTTAAACTCCATCACTTCCAAACGAAGCTCTATCGCTCCTCTGGCCTGCGACCATTGGTTGAATGACTTCATCAACGCCTTGCCGACACCTTGGCTTTGAATCTGATCGTTGACCACAATCGTGTTCACCCGCGCAACCTTATGTGGCTGAATAAAACTTACCCCTTTGTTCTGCGTCACTTTGCCGGCAAGAAAGCCAACGACCTGTTCGTCTTGAACCGCAACAAAGAAGGAACCAAGCGGATCTATCATCAACCCTAACCAATACTCTTCGCTGTCGCCAAGGCTTCGTGACGGTGGTGCAAACACCATAGGTGCACCAAGATGATGTTGGCGGTTTATCTGCTCAGAAAGCGCTAAAATAGAGCGAATGTCAGTTACCTTTGCGGTACGGATTTGCATATCATCACCTTGTTTGAATTCCATAATACCTTAGCAAAAATGACTTACTTGTGCACCGTTGTCCTAGCCAACTCAGGTATCTTATAGAGGCTCCAAATGGATATTAGGCTGTATTTAAACGGGAATTGTTCCGCAAATCTAAGGCACATTAGTAGCCTTTGAATGCTACTATCTCTGCAGAATCAATACACTAACGACTGGATACCTATATGATTAAGTTTGCTGTAATTGGAACCAATTGGATTACACAAAAGTTTGTTCAAGCTGCCCATGAAACTCAATCGATGCAACTTGCTGCGGTTTATTCACGAAACTTAGACAGCGCGGCACAGTTCGCCCAAGAATTTGACGTTGAAACGACTTATGACTCTCTTGAAGCATTAGCCAATGACAGCACAATAACAGCGGTTTACATCGCGTCTCCAAACTCAATGCACTGTGAGCAATCGATCTTGATGATGAAGCACGGCAAGCATGTGATTTGTGAGAAACCTGTTGCGTCGAATATTGATGAAGCCACTCGAATGTTTGAAGTCGCAGAGCAAAACGGCGTGGTGCTGTTTGAAGCGTATAAATCTCAGTTCCTACCGAACTTTAAGCAAATCCAACTTGGGTTAGAAAAAATAGGCAAAGTGCATAAAGCGCACATCAATTACTGCCAATATTCATCGCGCTACCAAAAGTACCTCAACGGTGAAAATCCAAATACGTTCAACCCTGCCTTCTCAAACGGCTCAATGGTCGACATTGGTTTCTATTGTGTTGCCGCTTCCGTGGCACTGTTTGGCAAGCCTCAAGCAGCTCACGCTTCTGCTAAGTTGCTTGATTCTGGCGTGGATGCTCATGGCTGTGCGATCTTCCAATACCCTGAGTTCGATGTGACTCTCGCACACTCTAAGGTCAGTGATTCCTACGCACCTAGTGAGATCCAAGGGGAACAAGGGGCGATCATTATCGATCACATCGCTGAATGTACCGACGTTAAGATCCGCTATCGTGATGGCACAGTAGAAAACCTCACTCAACATCAAAGTGAGAACTCAATGAGTTATGAAGCGCAAGCCTTTGCCGATTGTATCCATGGCGATCAAGCAATCAAAGCTCAAACAACACAGCGCGCTTTAACCGTTTGCAAGCTAATTACAGAGATGCGTCAGCAAGTTGGTGTCGTTTACCCTGCAGACAAATAGGCACCACAAATACGCTAATGGTCTGATAACTAAGAAATAGTCATTTATACATAACCAAATTTAATCTTTACGACAAACAACTGGATTAGTTGATTAGAGAGTCATCTGTTTAAATCCGCGTTCGATATCTATCGTACTTATTTAATTTATTGAAGGTGTGTAAAGTGTTTTCAGTTGATGATCGCGTTGTAGCAACAAAAGGTGTTGAACTTGGTGAAATGGTAGTGACTGGCCTAAGCGCTGGTGGCGGCTACGTTCACGTTACAACTGTAGAAGGCGCAATGACGCTTACTTACCCAATGCAAGATCTTAAAAAAGCATAGTTTAACCACTTTGCTCTTTTAGTAGACCATCTGCTAAAGGTAACAGAATACAGGCTCTGGCTGATCTCACTCTTCTGCATTAGAGGGGATTGCCAGAGCCTTTTTTGTACCTGCCATTTCCCAGCAACCTTCTCATTAGTTTACTCATTGCAGTAAAGCCGAATCCAACGGACAATAGAATTGATAAAATAGTATTTATACCAAGTACTTATTGTCGGTTGATGCTCACTGTTTATTCGTGCTTAGAGTTTATTGATACTTAACGTTATTGACGCTTAATGTTCGCAATACTTTCTGGTACATTAGCATTAACTTATATTTATAATGACCTGAACTAAGGGAAGCTATGAAGCTTTACATTTACGACCACTGCCCTTTCTGTGCAAGAGTGGCCTACATCGCTCAATCTCTAGGATTGAACATCGAGCTTGTCTCTGTGGATTATGATGACGCCCAAACCCTTATCGATCTGATCGGTAAAAAGATAGTGCCAGTCTTACAGAAAGACGATGGCTCTATCATGGCGGAAAGCTTAGATATCATCGCTTACTTCATGGACTTGAAATCAAGTGATGAGCAGCGTGTACCATCAGAACAAGTCACTCTGTTCCAAACTCGTGCATTCCCGCTAAGCCAACGCATCGGTTTACCACGTTGGTGGAAACTAGACCTTGCTGAATACCAATCAGAAGCAAGCAAAGCTGCATGGCGCGCGAGCAAAGAGACGGAAGAACTCAACTTCGATAGACTAATTGAGCAAACGCCGCAGTTCGTTGAACAGATTAACCCGTTATTGAAAGATGCAGAGCTTCTACTGAACCTAGAAAATGGTGAGTCGGCACTGCCGCTTATTGACCAAGCGGTGTACTTCTCTATGTTGCGCGGTTTCTGTGTTGAACCAAGCATCACATGGCCACCAGCGCTTGAACGTTGGTTAGAGAAACAAAGCGAAACACTAAAACTGTCTCTACTTCGTTAATTCGTTAATTCGTTAAAGAATAGCAAGTAACAAACAAAAACGAGAATCTCACCGAATGAGATTCTCGTTTCTTTAAACACTCAATTCCCTTTATCAGAGCAAGCGTCTTCTCAACCCTATACGTTCCAAGATTCGTGTCGAAATCTCTTCAACAGACAGTGACGAGGTGTTGATGTATGGAATGGCTTCACGTCTGAACAACCCTTCTACCGTTTTCAGCTCATACAAACATTGAGAGTCACTCGCATACTCACTGCCTGCCAATCGATTTTCTCGGATCTCGGTCAGCCTTTCCGCATCAATCGTCAAACCAAACAGCTTATGGCGATATATCTCAAACTCCGGTAACAACCTTAAGCGAGCAATATCATCATGGATAAACGGATAGTTTGCGACGCGTAAACCAAACTGCATTGCCATGTACAAGCTCGTGGGTGTTTTACCGCTGCGAGAGACGCCCAACAAGATAATGTCTGCCTCTTCCAAGCCTTTTAAAGTAATACCGTCGTCGTGCGCTAACGTGTATTCGATAGCAGCAATACGGTCGAAGTATTTGTCCGAGTCTTTATTGACGCTACGAGAACGCTGCAGCTTCGGCTTAGGCGCCATTTTCGTATCATCTTGCACCTTCTGCACGATACTCTCTAACACGTCATAACAGTGTGCAGGCGCATCTAATAACTTAAGTTTTATCTCCGGAATCACAATCGAGAAGAACACCAAAGGTTCATGCCCTGTTGCTCGATATGAAATCTCGATCTCTTTTAATAAATCAGAAAGTTTGTCTTCACTTTCGACAAACGGGAAGGTTTTCTCATTAGCTTTGAATGGGAATTGACCTAGAACAACATGCCCTAAAGTCTCACATGTTATGGCCGTTCCATCAGAAACATAGAATACATCACGACTTTGAATATCAATTTGCATTTTTTATTTAATGTTTAAAATTATTTTGAGTAGGATGGGAACCATAATATATATAACGAAACCCTGCTGACTATTACGTCCCCCACAGCTTTTAAAAATAATTTACATTTTTTTAAACTGATACGTAATCGTTTGCCTTTAAATCCCTACAATGCTTGCTATGTTTCTGGAGAAATAAATGCAAAATAACACCCTATGGTTCAATGGCCTTTCCATGGAAGATGTCGACAAAGTCGGCGGTAAGAATGCTTCACTTGGCGAGATGGTTTCTAACCTAGCCAACGCTGGCGTATCAGTACCTAATGGTTTTGCTACCACATCTTATGCGTTTAATAACTTTCTTGACTACAAAGGTCTTGATGAGCGCATTCACCAACTTCTTGATGAACTTGATGTTGAAGACGTTGACGCACTGCGTAAGACAGGTGCAACGATTCGACAATGGGTTCTAGACGCACCATTCCCAGAATCACTAGAGCAAGACATCCGTGATAACTACCGCGAACTGATTGAAGGCAACGAAGAATTGTCTGTTGCGGTTCGTTCATCGGCAACAGCTGAAGACCTTCCAGATGCTTCTTTCGCAGGCCAACAAGAAACCTTCCTTAACGTGAAAGGTATCGATGCGGTTATCGAAGCGACTAAACACGTGTTCGCTTCTCTGTTTAACGACCGCGCAATCTCTTACCGAGTACACCAAGGCTTTGACCACCGAGGCATTTCATTGTCTGCGGGCATCCAGCGTATGGTTCGCTCAGACAAAGCTTCTTCAGGTGTGATGTTCACGCTTGATACTGAGTCAGGCTTTGACCAAGTGGTATTCATCACCTCTTCTTGGGGCCTAGGTGAAATGGTCGTACAAGGCGCTGTGAACCCAGATGAGTTCTACGTTCACAAGCCAATGCTAGAGGCGGGTCACTACCCAGTTGTTAAAAAGACGTTTGGTTCTAAGTTGATCAAGATGATCTACTCAACCAACCAAGAGATCGGCAAGCAAGTTGATATCATCGACACAGATACTCAAGAGCGTAACGAGTTCTCACTGAACGATGAAGAGATCAAAGAACTAGCAAAACAAGCGATGATCATCGAGAAGCACTACCAGCGTCCAATGGACATTGAGTGGGCAAAAGATGGCATCGACGGCAAGCTTTACATCGTTCAAGCTCGTCCTGAAACCGTATGTTCTCAGAGCGACCAAAACGTTATCGAACGTTACGAGCTAAACAACAAGGCGGATGTCTTGGTTGAAGGCCGTGCTATCGGTCAACGTATCGGTTCTGGCCCGGTTCGCTTGGTTGACTCTCTAGACCAAATGTCACTGGTTCAAGAAGGCGATGTACTGGTAACCGACATGACAGACCCAGACTGGGAACCTGTAATGAAGAAAGCCTCTGCGATTGTCACTAACCGTGGCGGCCGCACTTGTCACGCAGCAATCATTGCTCGTGAGCTCGGTATCCCTGCAATTGTTGGTTGTGGTACCGCGACAAGCAGCCTAAATGACGGCGACACCGTAACAGTGTCATGTTCAGAAGGCGAAACTGGCTACGTTTACAACGGCGAACTCGACTTTGAAATCAAGCGTTCTGAGGTTGATGAACTACCAATGCTGCCAACCAAAGTAATGATGAACGTGGGTAACCCTGATCGTGCTTTCGACTTCGCTCAAATTCCAAACGAAGGTGTTGGTCTTGCTCGTCTTGAGTTCATCATCAACAAGATGATCGGTATTCACCCTAAAGCTCTGTTGAACTTCGATGAGCAAACGGATGAGATCAAAGCAGAAATCAACCAGCGTATTCGTGGCTACAAAGATCCTATCGATTTCTACGTAAGCAAGCTAACGGAAGGCATCGCGACTATCGCGTCTGCATTCTGGCCTAAGCGTGTGATCGTACGTATGTCTGACTTTAAGTCGAACGAGTACAGCAACCTTGTTGGCGGTAAAACGTTTGAACCACATGAAGAGAACCCAATGCTGGGCTTCCGTGGTGCATCTCGTTACATCTCTCCAGTATTTGAAGACTGTTTCGAGCTTGAAACTCAAGCGCTAAAACGTGTTCGTAACGAGATGGGATTGAAGAACGTTGAAATCATGATCCCATTCGTTCGCACTCCGAGCGAAGCAGCATCGGTTATCGATATTCTGGCTAAGTTTAACCTACGCCGTGGCGACCAAGGTCTGAAAGTCATCATGATGTGTGAGCTGCCATCCAATGCAATTTTGGCTGATGAGTTCTTGAAGTACTTCGATGGCTTCTCTATCGGTTCAAACGACATGACACAGCTGACACTTGGCCTAGACCGAGATTCAGGTGACGTTGCGCACTTATTCGACGAGCGTAACCCAGCGGTTAAAGCGATGCTGAAAATGGCAATCGATGCAGCAGCTAAAGCGGGTAAATACGTGGGTATTTGTGGCCAAGGCCCATCTGACCATGACGACCTAGCTGAGTGGTTGATGGAACAAGGCATCAGCTCGGTTTCATTGAACCCAGATACGGTTATCGACACTTGGTTGAAGTTAGGTAACGTTGCGAATAAGTAACGCTTAGAGCCAACAAGTAGACACAACGGAAAGTAGAGTTAACAAAGCCAGCCATCGCGACTGGCTTTTTTGTTTACTGTATTTTAGGACGAGACACTGAGCACTCTAGAAATAGTATCTAACGCCAACCCAAGCTTCGGTCTGCCACTCACTTGGCATAGACAAACCGTTCACATCAATATCGCCTTTGGTAATGTCATAACGAGTATTCAACCACCAAGTACGGGCACTGTTCATTGGTACATTCAGTGATGTTTTCAACGAGAAGTTTTGCATGTTGATATCGCTGCCCGATAGGTCTTGCCATTCTGGCACCAAAGAAACATAAGCGCCTGAATCACCTAAGTGCTTTGCCGTGATAAGCCCGAGCGAATAACCCGTTAAGTCATCTTTAGAAGAGCTCATAGCGGGAATCTCCATACTGCCCGTCATCAGCCCAGCTCTTGGGAAAACCAAGAAACCGCCGGTATAAGCCGGATTGATCGCCACGACACCGCCGACCGACAACAAGTCATTCTTAATGCTTGTGCGTGTATTCACATAGTCTAACGATAGACCCACTTTAGGCGTGGCCTTAGCGCCTGTCTCGAACACATGGAAATATTGGACTCTCGAATTGCTGTATTCCGAGCCAAAGTCGTTCGGATCACGTTGTGATTCATTATTGTCATCAACAAAGGTCGCTTCTGCGAGTAACGCAAACTGCTGACCATTGTCCATCCCACCAGAAACCTGTCCCTGAAATTGAATATCAGAACTGCCGCTTACCATCAGCGCAGTCTGTGTATACACCTTGGTCACGTCGGCAGGGTCGATAACTCGCTCTGATTCGGCATATGCAGGAATCGATAAACCTAAGCTCAATGGAATAATAAGGGCAAACTTTTTCATTGTATCTCTCGAAAGTCGTTTGCTTCTTCCTTGAAGCTAGAAAGTCCTTCTGTCTCAAATGGGTTGTTATTTGTCAGCAAGTAGTTTTGCAGCAGAGCGCATCAACGCAGGGCCTTTGTTCTCACCAAAACCAGAGTGGTATGGGTTATTCGAGAACATCACGCCAACAAAATCACGCTCTGGGTCGATGTAAATAAACTGACCAAGGTTGCCGCTTTTAGACATTGCACCGTCATTGAAGATGAAATCGAATTGGTATGCGTTGTAATCGGCTTTTTCGTTGTAGGCATGAAGAGAACTGGTCTCTTTGCTAGTACCGACAAAGGCTTTTGGATCGCCACCATTGCGAATACGATCAATCACCGCTTGAGAAATGACAGGCTCATCCGCCACCGCTTTCCAGCTTGGCGTAAACAAAGTTCCCCAACGCGCCATGTCTTCTACCGTTGTCGACACCAAACCGACTGCGATCGCCATGCCATCAGGCGTTAGGTTAAATTCCATCGATTGGCGAGCATGTACTTTCGACCAAACTCGGTCTTCAAACACTTGAGTCCATGTTTTGTTTTCGATGTTCTCCACCATTTGGGTTAGTACCATGGTGTTGATAGAGGCATAACGGAAGTGGTCGCCCGCTTTCTCGCCATCTAGCTTCTGAGCGCCTTTAGCGACATTCATCCATGTTTCCATTTCACCGGTCTTGGCTCTTGGCGAGTTGAATGAAGCCGCAAAGAAACGTACAACATCAGAATCTGGGTTCAATATCGATTTGAGTGTCTCTTCGTTGTCTAACGCGGTAGACATGTTGAGCACCTGATGAACAGTAATGCCTTCCCAGTTAGTTCCTTTGAGTTCTGGAACATAGTGAGCGATGCTTTTCTCTGGGTCGACTTTGCCCTCTTCCACCAGCATCGCGACAACCGTACCGACCGTAGTTTTGGCCGTTGAAGCCCATACATGACTGTCCGTCGGGCTCATGCCTGGATACGCTTCGTAAACAACCTCACCTTTGTGAATTAGCATGAAGCCTTGAGTTCTAAACTGTTCATCAGCAAGGTACGCTGCCATTGTCATTTCACCCTTGCTTTCCGTCTCAACCTTCAGCTTGGCAAGGCGTGGATCAATGTTTTTAACCAATGGCTTGTAATTCTCGCTCGGTGCAGCAAACGCCGTTGGCATGAACTCACTCATGTGCAGGTTGTAATAAACACTGTGGTCACCACCCATTTGCCAATGGAAATTGTTGAAATTTTCTCGTGCTGAAGCAACAAAAGCGGGGGTAAAAGATTGTTGAGCATCTTTCACCGTAAGGGTCACCGCTGCGCCTTCGACTTTCAGTGCTGCTTCAACGGGGTTCTCGGCAAAAGCCATTTCTGCAAATACAGTTGATGACACAGCAAGCGATGAAATCGTGAGTGATGAGATAATTAAGGCAAGGGGTTTAAGTTTCATGTTCTTCTCCTCATTTGGGTTGGAAGAAGTATATGAAGTTGCGTTACACTTAATTAGGTCATTTGGTGACATTTAAAGGCAAGCTCAGAAAGCTATGAAAACTAAGAAAGCATCATCGAACACCAACAACATACTGCTAAGCTCTACCAGTAACATTGCGCCTTATATTCAATATTGCGACAAACGTTCTTTAAACTGGCACTTGGTGGCTATCGAATGCGGATTGCCAATTGAACTAACTCACTCTAACCAATGGCTTCCTACTCAAGATTTGGTTCGCTTTATTCATGGTCTGGAGCGTAAATTTGGTTATTCAATTGGGATTGAAGTTGGGCGAAAAGCTTCTCTAGAACAACTGTCGCCAGAACTAAACCAAAAAATCGACCAATGCACATCACTTGAGCAAGCAATACGTTGTTTAACTGTTGAGATATCAACCTTAAGCAATCACGTCACTATGTGGACAGAAAAACGAGATGGGATGTGGTGGCTATGTCATCGAAGCTGCTATCACCCGTCGACATCGGGTTTTGAGCAATCCGAATGGTTTCGCACACTGACTGTGATTACCTTATGTCGTCAATTTATAGAGAGTACATGGCAACCATCACATGCAAAGTTCATCTCGACAAATAATCGCGAGCGTAAGTTACCCAAGCACTTCTTTAATTCGGATATTCAATTTGAGCAGCAATATGGCGCTATAACCATTCCTTTACCTGATGACTATTGCGCTATCTCAGAACAAGATACCACCCAAAATTGGCATCAAGCTGTTGAGACACTGATAAACACTTACGCGACCTTACCTTGGTTCAATATTGAATGGTTTGCCACCATGCTCGGAATGACAAAGCGAACACTGCAACGAAACCTGAAGAGTAAAGGTATTCTCTTTAAAGAGGCCAAAGAACAGGTTCGGGAACGTAAAGCCAAGCAGTTGCTCGATGAGACTGACCTTTCAGTGCAAGAGATCAGTTGGCAGCTCGGCTACAGTGATTTGAGTAACTTTAACCGCGCTTTTAAAGGTTGGGTTGGCAAGACTGCACCAAGTTACCGAAGTCGAAATAAAAAAAGTCCGGTCAAATAACCGGACTTAATCGCAGATCTTAATATCAGTTCATTGTTCTACTGCTCTAATAAAGCTCTGGCGTTATCACCCTGCTCATAGATGTAGAGGCTGACACGAGACAGTATGGTTATCTCTTCTAAACTGACTTGAAGTGAGTTCTGCCCTCTTCCTAGGTTTGCTCTTAAACGATCGACTAACTGCTGCACGGCCATCAAATCATCTCGCGCTTTAGGCACACGAGTATTCATAAAGGTGAACCACTTTTCACTCATGTTACGGCTGATCTTAGCGAGCACTTCTGTATTGGTGATCGTAAATGCCTTATCAAGATTACCTCCATCTCGAAGGATGTCATAAATGATGTGACCGTTCTTTTTCGCCACCATCATGTTCTTGGTATTGAGCTGCAATTCACCAATGTGTCCGTTGGCCATCTTCAGGAAGAACTTAATGTCTTTGTAGCCAGCATCGGTTGCACCACAGTTGAACTTAGCATTGTCGCCTTGGCTGGTGCCGTAACGATCTTTCATCGCAGATTGGTGATGTTTCAACTCGACAAACTCTTTGGTCAAAATGATCATCGCTTTGGCAATGATCATATCATCCATACTCTCAAACACGATCGTCATACGCGCGGCATCTTTGAGATCACCAATATCGTAATGACGTTTTCGGTTAGTGATTTTATCCAGTGCGCCATGGAAATCTTTGACACCTAGATAAGCGCCGGGAGGCTGTTTGAGTGTCCCGTTGCACACCGATGCGACTTTCACAGCAAACTCTCTGAGTGCCTCTTGCGCTTCAACTGTCTCCATAAACATCAGAAACAGCTGCTTTTTCTTGAGCGTGGCATTCGCGACTTGATTTCGAGAACCAAAATCTAGGTTGCCGTTCGCTAACTTCTGACTAGATGACTCATCCAAATAGTCATGGATCTTCTCTTTCTGAGTCATGATGTCGAGAATGACTTGATCTTGCTGCTTGTTAGCGGCATTCATGTAGTCGAAGTTTTCGACCTTTTGTTTCAATGCTTGCAGCTTCTGTTGGTAATCTTTGACGTTAACCAACCGAAAGCCCTGAGACATGATGCCTTGTTGGTTTATCTTGGCGAGTACCTTCGCCTTGTTCTTTCTAACTTGTTCTTGGCTGATCTGAATTTCTTCTGTGGTCGGCATATTTAGGTTCCTTCTCCAATATGCAGTTAAAACTGTGCTTGCTGACTCGCAATTCCTTTTCTCTCCAACGATATTAGTTTATGGATTTGATAATTACATTAGCCAACAACGATAACCCTATAAAATAAATAAGGTTTGAGAGATGCTTCCCTAAAGTGACAGCACACAATGCGCCACCACCGCCAAATTCGACGTTAAGTAATATGCTTAGATCCGGTAACAATTATTGGTATCGAGCTGACCTTACGTTATCCTTTACGCAATTCTTCATTGAGAGGTTTGTCACCACAACAAGCCTAACTTCAAGACCGATAAGAGTGTTATGAATTCGACTACCGCAACTCCCTCGCCTTCTCTTGGCCGACAACTCTATACAATGACATGGCCAATGCTGTTTGGGGTACTTTCCCTCATGAGCTTCCAGCTTGTAGACAGTGCTTTTATTGGCCAACTGGGCGTGCTACCACTGGCTGTTCAAGGCTTTACGCTTCCAATACAGATGATCATCATTGGTATTCAGGTCGGGCTAGGTATCGCGACGACCGCGGTAATCGCTAGAGCCATTGGCGCGAATGAAACGCGCTATGCTAAACAGCTCGGTGGATTAGTGATTGCGATGGGCAGCGTGAGTGTCGCGCTTTTCTCCGTCATCATCTATCTGCTGCGTGGGCCAATTTTGCAGTTGTTGGATGCGCCACCGACGGTATTACCAATCATTGATTCTTATTGGATCTATTGGCTAGTCAGCTCTTGGACAGGTGCACTGCTCTACTTCTTCTACAGTGTGTGTCGTGCCAATGGTAATACCATGCTGCCCGGTTCAATGATGATCGCGACCAGTATCATCAACTTGATATTAGATCCGATTTTCATCTTTACGCTCGACATGGGCATCAATGGAGCCGCTATTGCGACCATCTTAGCGTTCGGTGCGGGTATATTTATCGTTGCTCCTAAGGTAACTAAGAAGCATTGGATGACGTTCGACTGGCACGATCTCGACATCGGCAAGAGTATTCGCTCCATTGGTAACATCATGGGGCCTGCGATGATCAGTCAGCTGCTGCCACCGGTTTCATCAATGTTCGCCACTAAGCTGCTTGCTGGCTATGGCACCGCTGCCGTTGCAGCTTGGGCGCTGGGTTCGCGTTTTGAATTCTTCTCGATTGTCGCTGTGCTAGCACTAACGATGTCGATGCCTCCGATGATTGGCCGCATGCTAGGAGAGAACAACCTAGGTAACATACGCAAGCTCGTTAAGATTGCAGTGATGTTCGTATTGGGTTTCCAATTAGTGATTGCACTGGTGACTTGGTTATTCTCAGGCGGACTAGCAAACCTAATGACCAGTGAAAGCGAAGTCTCAACGATTTTGAACTATCACCTACTGATCGTGCCTATTAGCTTAGGGCCATTGGGAATCTGTATGCTGATGGTTTCTGTCTCGAATGCTCTGGGCAAGTCTTACACCGCCTTGACGATTTCAGCGCTGCGTCTATTCGCCTTCTTCTTGCCTTGCTTGTGGGTTGGCTCGCAGCTTGCTGGTATTGAAGGTCTGTTCTGGGGCGCAATGGTAGGTAATGTGCTTGCCGGAACCTGTGCATGGTTTATGTACCAACGCGCACTTGGGCAAGTCGAGGCTAAGCTTGCTAATTAACTAGCGAACTAAACGGCTTACCAGCTAAACCGCCAGAAAATTATTGAACGAAAAAGCAGCCACTTAGGCTGCTTTTTACATTACTCTGGTTCTCAACAACACTCTAAACGTTCAAAGATTCAACCCATCGATGGTTAATTTCACTCCAGAGATAAAGAGAAACAGATAGCACAATCGATACACCCATATTTGATTTACACGGTGTAATAACCACACTCCGAGCTTAACGCCAACAGGAGCGAGAGGCATCAGAATCAATGCCGTCATCACATTCATCGTGTCGAACTCACCTAAGGCAGCATAAGGAAGCAGTTTGGCTAAATTGACTAAACCAAACAATACGGCCATCGTCGCTACCAAAACAACTTTGTCTAGTTTCAATGGCAACATATAAATACTGGCTGGCCCGCCACCTGCGTGAATCGCAGTGCTAGAAAACCCACTTAACGTGCTCCAAAACCACGCACTTATTTTTCCACCAGCTTTTTGTTCTTCCATACCTAATAGCAAATACTGGCCGCAAAATAGTAAGGAAAGAATACCAATGAGTAACTTCAGGCCTGACTCTGGTGTGGTACTCAAAAACAACCCTGCTAGTACGACTCCAAGAACCGCACCCGGAAGCATGTTTTTAATTACGGAATAGTCAGCATTGCGATAATGATGTTTAACCGCGAACACATCCATTACACACAATATTGGTAGTAAGATAGCAGCAGCTTGAGTAGGTGCGATGGTCATAGCCATAAGAGGTACCGCGATAATACCTAATGCACCACCTAAGCCCCCCTTTCCAATTCCATAAATCAAAACAGCAGGGATTGCAGTAACATAAAACCAAGGTTCAGTCACAATAAGCATAAACGGTACCATTTGTTTACAAAGGTCTTTTTAGCAACGCCATTTCTTACCATCAACCAAACCCTTTTTGATTCAAAAAAAGTCGACTGCGTTTAATATCAGCTAAAGTACCATCAGAATTTCTAGGATCACGCTCTTGCTCAATGGTAATCCAGTCTGAATAACCGATTTGATTTAAAGCCAACTGTACTTCAGCATAATTGATTACGCCTTCACCGATCGGACACATTACACCCTGTGTACAAGCCTCCCAAAAACCAACCTTTGCCTTAATAACACCAGAAAAAACCGCGTGGTTGATATCTTTAAAATGAACATATTCTAAACGAGAGGCGTACGCGATTAAGCTGCCCGCTGGATCCATTCCAGCGTAATACAGATGACCTGTATCCAAACAGAGCCCGACCTCTTCACTCGTCAAATCTGCCAACATTCGGTCAATCTCATCGCGGTATTCTATATAACCTCCAGCATGAGGATGAACGACAGGACGAATTCCATAGTGTTTCGCGATAGCAGCAATATCACGAATCGTTTGCATCATTGTGTCCCAAAGCTGGTTATCTAATCTTGGAGCTTCATCACTCAATCCGGCGCATGCACTTCGCACATCATTAACACAGTCGATCACAACCAATTTATTGCTGCCAATACGCTTAAGCATCGAACATAAATCATGTGTTCGGCTCAATATGTCCTCTTTATGTTCTAACGAGGAAAGTGGCTCAAAAAGTGTCCCTGCACAAATCACCAAACCACTCTCTTTGGTCGCCGTATTAACAAACTCACCCTCTAGAGGCATATAGCCAAACGGGCCTAGCTCTATACCTTGATATCCAGCAACTTTGCTTTCCAATATGACGGTATTCCATGATGGATTGTGGACGTTAGTGGCAGATTCCACGCCCCAACAACAAGGTGCGCATGCAATTAAGCTATTCATGACTATTCTCCATTCGATTTGACGTTAATACGCAGCAATAACGCTCAAGTAATATACGCCAATTACTTGCAGCTTCATCTTGCATTTATGCAAACCGCGTTTGTGCCAATAGCTATAACACCTCTTTATCAGTGCCTTTAGAATGAATTCATCAACAGAAAATAACTGCACGCTGCGTTTTGTGTATTTACGAACTCACAGCGCCTCATTGAGCTGTTAATTCAGCTTTACCTTGATACAGGATATTACGATGGAACCTATCTACATTGTCGCAGCGAAACGCACACCAATCGGCAGCTTCAACGGCGCACTATCTTCAGTTTCTGCGCCCACGCTAGGCGCTGCAGCAATTAAAGGTGCAATCAGTCAATGTCATATCGACCCGACTCTTATTGATGAAGTCATAGTCGGTAATGTGCTCAGTGCTGGTATTGGCATGGGACCGGGGCGCCAAGCCGCAATTCAGGCAGGGGTTCCAGAAACGGTCCCGGCATACACACTCAATATGATCTGTGGAAGCGGAATGAAAACGGTCATGGATGCGGCAAGTCATATCAAAGCGGGAGATGCTGAGATCGTAGTTGCCTGTGGAATGGAGAGCATGTCTCAAGCCCCATTTGTACAAACGCATAAAGTTAGAAGTGGCGTTCGCATGGGAAATATTTCGTTAGAAGACAGCATCATTACCGATGGTTTAACCGATGCGTTTAATCAATATCACATGGGAATCACCGCAGAAAACATTGCAGAATCACTGTCTATTTCGCGTGAAGAACAAGATGCGTTTGCACTCAAAAGTCAGTTAAGCGCGGCAAGTGCACTGGAAACCCACGGCTTTAGAAGTGAAATAGAACCAATAGAAGTATCGTTACGTCGTAAGCAATATACCGTAGAACTTGATGAGTACCCAAAAGCCGATAGCACATCAGAGAGCCTTGCCCGTTTACGTCCAGCTTTTAAAAAAGATGGCACAGTTACCGCTGGAAATGCCTCGGGTATTAACGATGGTGCAGCCGCGATCATCTTGGCATCTAAATCAGCTGTGGAACGGTATCAACTAAAACCAATGGCTGAAATCATTAGTTACGCTCAAGCAGGTTTGTCTCCGGAAATTATGGGGTTAGGACCTGTTCCAGCTATCGCGAATGCACTAGAAAAATCTGACCTCTCACTGCAAGACATCGAGTATTTTGAGCTTAATGAAGCCTTTGCAGCTCAAGCTATCGGCGTAACAAAGCAGCTCGCTGAACAACACAATGTTGAGCAAAGTTGGATCTTAGATCGCACAAACCATAATGGTGGCGCTATTGCTTTAGGTCATCCACTTGGAGCATCAGGTATCCGTATCCTTGTTAGCTTGGCGTATCAACTAGAGCGAAAACAACAAGACTATGGCTTAGCATCTTTATGTATCGGTGGAGGCATGGGGACTGCCGTGATCATCAAACGTTGCGCGTAGCCAAGTACTAAACGACAAAGTAGAAAACGACCAAGAAAGAACGACTAGCATGACTGCGGAAAAATCATCATCAGCGGTCATACCAAAAATTAAGTTAGACAAGGCGATAAGCCAACTCTGTATAGGGGCGAACTATGAGAAAGAAAATCACAGCCAACGAGATTGCGGAAAAATTGCATGACGGGATGACCATCATGATTGGCGGTTTTATGGCAAATGGTGCCCCTGAGGGCCTTATCGACCTACTGCTTGAACACAACATCAAAGACATCACACTAATTTCGACCGATACGGGGACTCAAATCACAGGTTCCGGTCGACTGATTGCAGCAAAACTCGTAAAAAAACTCTACGCCTCACACATTGGTACCAACCCAGAAACGGGAAACCAGATGAATAATCAGGAGCTAGATGTTGAACTGGTTCCACAAGGCACATTAGCTGAGCGTATTCGTGCAGGAGGTGCTGGACTTGGTGGAATCCTCACCCCAACAGGCCTTGGCACTTTGGTAGCAGAGGGTAAACAAGTGATTACCATTGATGAGAAAGACTATTTGTTAGAAAAACCTCTCCGCGCTGACCTTACTTTTATACGCGGCTCAGTTGTCGATACCAAAGGAAATGTGTTTTACAAAAAAACCACACAAAATTTCAATCCATTAATGGCGACCGCTGCCGACCTCGTGATTGTTGAAGCTGAAACAATTGTTCCACTTGGCGACATCGAACCAGAGGCGGTTCATACCCCAGGTCTATTTGTAGATTACGTCTATCAAAAGGAATCGAAATAATGACGGATATTATCTGTAAACCTCAACCTACTTATGGCGATACGCCTTTGGCGAGCAAGATTATCGACAAGGCAGCTATACGTCGAAATATTGCTTGGCGCGTAGCTCAAGAGCTGCATGATGGCGACATCGTAAATTTGGGTATCGGCCTCCCCTCTTTGGTTGCTAATGAAATTGACTCAGAAGTCGAGCTCATACTGCAATCTGAAAATGGATTACTCGGCATTGATGCCATTGCTGACGACAGTAATACTGACGCCGATTTAGTCAACGCCGGTGGACAACCGATTACCGCAACCAAAGGCGCAAGCTATTTTAACAGTGCCGACTCCTTCACTATTATTCGTGGTGGTCATGTCGACGTAACGGTTCTCGGAGCACTGCAAGTCGATGAGCAAGGTAATCTTGCTAACTGGATTATCCCTGGGAAAATGGTCCCAGGTATGGGCGGTGCTATGGATCTAGTCGTAGGCGCGAAAAAAGTCATCGTTTCAATGGAGCACACGGCGAAAGGTAAACACAAGCTTCTTAAAACCTGCTCTCTGCCATTAACCGCACTTAATCAGGTCGACATGGTCATCACAGAGATGGGCGTGATATCCATTCATGACTCCCAAATGATATTGACGGAGATAGCCCCCGGCTACACGCCAGAAGAAGTGCAACAAGCAACAGAAGCAACCTTGATAATCGCAACACCTCTCAACATTATGCCACTTCCAAAACATTAGCTTTTTTAAATAGTAAGTCGTATTTCTGCTCTTTTTTGTTATGACTGCTCCACGTCATATTTGCCCATGCTGTAACAGTATGGGCTTTTTATTGTATTCTCGACGGCACCAAGGTAGTTGATTAAAAAGCACAGATCCTTTCGATTAATTAAACACGTCCTTTAATGCAATAACTGCAATAACTGCAATAACTGCAATAACTGCAATAACTGCGTATCGTCCTCTTCTAGTGAAAAAAGCAGCAACCTAAACGACCACTGCTTGTCGTAAAACTACCTAAAACAATAGCTCCGACTACATCGTCGGAAAGTTAAAGCTGCTTGTGTGCTCTTCCAATCGCACGCTGGCAGGCCAGCGACTCGTGACGGTTTTCATTCTTGTATAAAAACGAACTCCATCATTACCGTGCATGTTTAAAGGCCCAAATATCGAACGCTTCCACCCACCAAAACTATGAAATGCCATTGGTACAGGAAGAGGAACATTGATACCTACCATCCCAGCCAATACCTCTTCTTGAAACTGACGCGCGGCCTCTCCATCTCGAGTAAAAATAGCCGTACCATTGCCATACTCGTGTCGATTAATGAGGTCTAAACCTGTTGCGTAATTAGGCACTCGTACAATCACCAACACTGGACCAAAGATTTCCTCTTTATAAATTGTCATCTCAGGAGAAACATGGTCAAACAAAGTCGGCCCTACAAAATACCCATCTTTGTGGCCTTCAACTTCAAACGAGCGTCCATCAACCAGAAGTGCAGCACCTTGCAACTCTCCCTCTGAAATATAGTCACAGATTTTTTGTTTATGAGCCGCCGAAATAACGGGGCCCATATCGTTTTCCTGTCCTTCCACAATCCCAGGCCCAACTCGCATGGACTGTATCTGCGTTTGTAATTTATCGGTTAAACGGTCGGCTGTTTCATCCCCGACAGCAACCACCACAGATAGTGCCATACAGCGTTCACCCGCAGCGCCGTAAGCGGCTCCCATGATCGCTTGAGACGTCATATCTAGCTCGGCATCAGGCATTACTAAGCAGTGATTTTTTGCACCACCTAATGCTTGGCAACGCTTACCATGAGCAGAAGCCGTCGTATAGATGTACTCGGCAATCGATGTAGAACCAACAAAGCTTACCGCTTGTACACGTTCATCGGTAAGCAATACATCCACCGCTTGTTTATCGCCATTCACCACATTGAAGACACCATTTGGTAACCCTGCTTCTTTAAGTAACAACGCCAGTTCGAGCGCCAGTGAAGGATCTTTTTCAGAAGGTTTCAAGACAAATGTATTACCCGTAGCCAGTGCTACAGGGAACATCCACATAGGAACCATTGCAGGAAAATTAAATGGAGTGATGCCAACGCACACGCCCAATGGTTGCATTAATGAATGACTATCTATGCCAGTACCAACATTCGAAGAGTGCTCCCCCTTTTGTAGGTGTGGGATACCACAAGCAAACTCAACCACTTCTAGCCCTCGAGCTAACTCTCCTATTGCATCTGAATAGACTTTCCCGTGCTCACTGGAGATCAGGCGCGCTAAACGGTCAAGATTAGCCTCCACTAAGGCTTTAAATGCAAATAGCACACGGGCTCGTTTTAATGGTGATGTTTTGGCCCAGCCCAGATGGGCCTGTTGAGCAGATTCGATCGCTTGTGCAGTTTGTTCTTTATTACTTAAAGCAACTTGCTTTGTTTGTTGGCCTGTTGCGGGGTCGAAAATCGGAGCGACACGTTCCGTTTGATATTCGCTTATTTCACCATTGATAAAATTAAATACAGTTTTCATAACTGAGTCCTTTAGTTGGAAATGAATGAAGGTGCGGCTTGTGATTTAAGACGAGATTGTGAAGATGACTGACAAGATGTAGATAAATTGCGTTGCTGCCACGCTCTAACCAAGATCGAATAGTTTGACTTGATTTGGCTAATTAGCTCCTCATCATTAATATCATTCGCAAGCCACAAACTTGATGGCAATCCAAATATTGTTCGCCCAACCGCAAAACCTTTTACCAGCGGACAATTTGCTGCAGCATTAAAGCCTGCTTGTACCTCATCTAATGGCGCATCAAGCCCAAGAATCAAAATACCTCGACAATGTGGGTCATTGTCTTGTATCAACAACTCCACTTGTTTCCAGGACGACTCAGAAAGCGGCGGTAATTTCCACCAGTCAGGTTTAACACCAATGGAATAGAATTGATTCATCAGCGTGAGATACTGCTTATCACCCAACGTCATTCCCTTAGGTAAAATAACCTCTAGCAGCAATTCGTGACCCGATTGGCAACACGCGTCATAGACTTCTTTAACTGTCTTTTCTTGTGATAGACGCAAGGCAATGCCATCGTCTGGGTGGCAAAATACTAAACACTTCACCACATGTTCTAATGGCCAAGTACGCAACTGGCTGCCGATGTCACCATGCTCTAATTGCAAAGGTCTGGATCCTGGTTCTTCTATCGGTCGACCAATCCAAGTACCTGTCCCGGTAGCAGCATTAAGGACATGCTGACCAAAAGTGCCATCACAGAGCAGACCAAACTTTCCAGCCAGACTCTCTTTTTGGCTGACATCTAACGACGCCTTATAAATTAACTGTTTCAATATGGAAATACGGTCAAAATCGGCGCCAGCGTCTTTGGCCATTTGTTCAAACTGACTACGGTGATCGAATGCTAGAACACATAACTCATCCCACTGAGTTTGACGTGTCGTAACTCGGTGTAAATGGTTTAATTGACTGTCTTGATCTGGTCGTAATACATCTTGGGCACGAGCTAAATAGTTATCTAACTCTTCTTTTGTAGGCATCGCTGGCGCACAGCCATGGCGTGATACCACTAATGCGCCACACGCGTTGGCATAAGCGCAAGCTTTCTCCCAACCTTCATCATTGAGGTAACCTCGTAGCAGGCCAGACATAAAGGCATCACCTGCACCAAGTACATTAAGAACATCCACTTTAACGCCTTCGACAGTTATGCCCTCATCCAGCGAATCAGGCACATCACCAGAAAAAACAGAACTACCCAACGCACCTCGCTTACACACGAGTTCAGCCAGGCACACAGATCGAACCGACTTTAGAGCGACAACTGTATTTGTGGAGCCGCCCGCAATATGAAACTCCTCTTCGGTACCAACAATAAGATCGAAAAGGGGTAACACTTTCTGAAGTTGATGCGTCACTTCAGCAGAATCGATATAGCGAGTTTCGCCATCGCCAAGGCTAGTTAATCCCCAAAGGACGGGCCGATAATCGATATCTAATGCAGTCTTCACACCATGCTTACGAGCGTATTTTAAGGCGAGTAATACCGCATCTCGGGTCTGTGGGTTTGAAAGGTGAGTACCTGTAATCGCTAAGCATCGTGCAGAGGCTATGTAAGATTCTGAAATATCGTCTACGCTGAGTGCCATGTCGGCACAATTATCACGGTAGAAAATTAATGGAAACGTCTCCTCATCTTTGATGCCTAACAATACTAAAGCCGTTAAACGATCACGATCGGTAATGAGATGGCGAGTATCAACCCCCACAGATTGCAACTCCTCACGAACAAATCGCCCCATATGCTCATCACCAACTCGAGCAAGCATTGACGATTTTAATCCAAGCCTTGCTGTCCCGTAAGCAACATTGCCTGATGATCCCCCTAGATACTTAGAGAACGACCCCATAGATTCTAATCGCGAGCCAATTTGTTGCCCATATAGATCAACCGCCACTCTCCCCAGACAAATCAAATCCAGTTTTTTTTCTTCAAATTGCATATCCCATTCCTTGTAGACAAATTGGTTCGCTTATTCATTCAGCTTTCATCGAGTGCAGAGATCAAACTCTGTCGCCTCTGCAAACTAAAACTCAGCTAAGAGAAATAAATCCCGCCTATAGACTGCACCAGCCCTTTATATGAAATAAAAATTCCAAAATCAATTAAAAACGAAACATACAATTCATTAAAGTGATCCAGTTTACATTTAATGTTGAAATTAGACTTTAATCTCAGAAATTGAGGAAATTTCAGAAAATTTTTTTCACCAAATTTTTCATATCAACAATTTTAAAGCCTATATTTTTTTAACAATTAAAATCAATGACTTAGCGACCACAAGAATGAGCGTTTAATTTTTAATACCATTAAAATCAATCAGTTAAATAAACCCTGACGCAGCATAAAACTTAACAACCACAAGATCTATGTAACAATTATAACAATTGCGCAGTATATCTAATAGCTAAACGAAAATTCTAAATATATAGTTACCCACAATGAATATGAAAAATATTTTTCATTAAAGAGGTAAGCTTAAAACGCCTATTTAAAGGAATGAAAGTTGCCAAATTTCTAAGACAAATAGAAGTGTTCTTAGGGATTCAATCACAAAATATCTTGTGATTGGCAGAAGCAGTGATAACAACAAGGAGACATAACATGTCATCGATAACCAACACATTTTCAAAATTCATACGCCGTTTTGCTCATAAAACCACTCTCTTCCAAAGCTCAACAGCAAGACGAGTAAAAACAGGATTCATTGCAATAGGCTTACTTGGTCTTGTTGCCTGTGGTGGTGAAGAGACAAAAAATGATGTCGTCACAATAGGTGTCGCAATTCCCAACTTTGACGATACATTTCTTGTAAATATGAAGGATTCCATGACGGCATACGCTGAAAAACAAGACAACGTTGAACTCATTTTTGTCGATGCCAAAGAAGACACAGTCAAACAGCTTGGCCAAGTTCAAAACTTCATTATCCAACAAGTCGACGGCATCATTTTAGTTCCTGTTAATACTGACGCGACCCAACCAATGACAGACAAGATTCTAGACGCAGGGATTGAACTCGTTTACCTCAACCGTCGTCCTTCATACTTACCAGAAGGTGTGGCATATGTCGGTTCTGAAGAGCTGCAATTTGGCAAAGAACAAGCTAAGTACGTCGCAGATAAAAGCGAAGGCGGCAACATTGGTATTTTGATGGGCATGATGACAATTGAAGCTGCAATTCTCCGTACTGAAGGCGTCGAAGATTACTTCCAAGACAAGCCTGATTTCAACATCATCCGCAAGCAAACCGCATTATGGCAACGCTCGCAGGCAATGGTAGTAATGGAGAACTGGATCAATTCAGGAGACAAACTCGACGTAATTATTGCCAACAATGATGATATGGCGCTAGGTGCAATTCAAGCTCTGCGTGCTGCAGGAAAACTAGATGACACGATTGTTGTAGGCGTTGATGCAACTCCTGATGGGTTAATGGCAATTGAAAATGGGGCGCTTGATGCCACTGTATTCCAAGATGGGGGTGGCCAAGCACGTGGCGCAATTGATGCGGCAATCAGTGGCATCACGAATCAACCTCGCGAGAAAATCACTTGGATCCCTGCAGAGCTTGTTACCAAAGACAACCTCGAAGAATTCAAAGCTAAGCAAGGCTAACGCCCTCTTCACTCATATGTTCTATGTACCAATCCACTGACAAGGTTAAGTGCATAGAACATTTCAATCGGAGCAGTAAATATGAGTCAAGCCTTACTAGAAATGCGTGGAATCTCAAAGTCATTCCCTGGAGTGAAAGCCCTTGATAATGTGCAACTCACATTAAAAGAGGGTCGTGTCATGGCCTTAATGGGTGAAAATGGCGCAGGAAAGTCCACTCTAATGAAAGTTCTTTTTGGTATTTATCAAAGAGATGACGGTACTATTCGTTATCAAGGTCAGCCTGTGAATTTCAGTGGTGCTAAAGATGCCCTTGAAGCCGGAATATCGATGATCCATCAAGAGTTGTCCCCAATACTTCACCGAAGTATTGCAGAAAATATTTGGCTAGGTAGAGAGCCGACCAAAGGACCATTCAACCTTATCGATCACGGTAAAATGTATAGCGACACCACCAAACTATTAGAAAAACTGGACCTGCAACTCGACCCTCGAACGCCCATGAGTGAGCTTACGGTAGCCACAATGCAGATGATCGAGATTTCGAAAGCCATCTCTTACCACTCCAAGGTCATCATCATGGATGAACCAACTTCAGCCCTTACAGGTAAAGAAGTAGACCACCTATTTGAGATCATTGAACTACTGAAATCTCAGGGTGTGGCCGTGGTATATATCAGCCACAAAATGGATGAGATCTTTCGTATCTGTGACGACATTACTATCTTTCGAGATGGTAACTTTATCGGCGAAAGAGAAGCATCTTCTACTAATAACGATGAACTCGTTCACATGATGGTAGGACGTAACCTAGGCGATGTTTATCCTCCGATCACCGCCAAACCCGGAAAAGTCAGATTAGACGTCCGAAACCTCACTGTTGAGGGGCAATTCAGTGACATCAGTTTCAAATTGCATGAAGGTGAAATTCTTGGCATTGCAGGTCTTGTTGGCTCTGGTCGCACCGAATTGATTGAAACTCTGTTTGGCGTAAGACAAAAAGATGTCGGTGAAATTTGGATCAACGGCGATCAAGTAGAAATAAAAACGCCAACCGATGCCATCAATCACAAAATGGCCTTTCTAACAGAAGACCGACGTCACTCCGGGCTTTACTTGATGTTGGATATTTTCGCTAACACCTCGATCGCCCATCTTGATGCTTATCGTAATAAAGTCGTTAGCCTACTTGATGTAAGAAAAATGCAAAAAGACTGCTCAACGCAATGTTCGACTCTCAAAGTAAAAACGCCAGGCATGTCTGAAGCCATTGATAATTTAAGTGGTGGCAACCAACAAAAAGTATTACTCGCGCGTTGGATGTTAACGAAACCAGACATTCTCTTTCTCGATGAGCCGACTCGAGGCATCGATGTGGGTGCCAAATCTGAGATCTACAAATTAATGCGTCTTCTCACTGGTATGGGCAAAAGCCTTGTCATGATTTCATCTGAGTTACCGGAAGTCATTGGAATGAGTGACCGCATTCTCGTCATGCACGATGGGCAATTCAAAGGTGAACTCGACGGTCACGAAGCCTCACAGCAACAAGTCATGTCATTAGCATTCAACTAGAAACAATAAGCTAGTCCAACATATCAAGGAAAGTCGTTATGATAGCTAAACTTCTTCAAGCCACTTCGGAACAGCCGGAAACTGGCAAAAAAACACGTTTTTTATCCAAATACGCAATCTATGTCGTCTTTGTCGCTATGTGTATCGTCATGAGCATTTTGTCTCCGGTATTCCTTACCGTTGCCAATTTACTTAATGTAATGACTCAGATGGCCAGTATTGGTCTACTCGCCCTAGGTGTAACGATCATCATCATCACTCGCGGAATCGATCTGTCTTCCGGCTCAGTGCTAGCGGTAGCTGCGGTAGTCTCTGCCAGTACAGCTCAAACCCTTGATTGGGGGATGAGAATGTACCCCAACCTGCCTGAGCTGCCTGTTATTGTCCCGATTTTGGTTGCATTAGGAGTTGGTGCTCTCTGCGGGTTGATTAACGGCGCACTCATCGCTTATACAGGAATCCCTCCATTCATTGCTACACTGGGCATGATGATCATCGCTCGTGGGGCTGCATTACTCTATTCAGACGGTCGCCCTATCAGTAGCCTAATCGATTCATACCAATGGATAGGACAAGGAAATATTGCGGGGATCCCCGTGCCTGTGGTGATATTCCTCGTTATGGCATTGTTCACTTATGTGCTCCTCAACTACACCAGATTTGGCAAATATGCTTACGCTATCGGCGGCAACGAAACAGCGGCTTACGTATCGGGGATCAACGTCACCAAGTACAAAATTCTCGTGTACGTTTACGCTGGCCTGCTAGCTGGTATTGCAGCGCTTATCTTGACTGCTCGAATCAACTCAGGTCAACCCGGCTTAGGTAACATGTATGAGCTTGATGCTATTGCTGCTGCCACTGTTGGTGGGGTATCACATGCCGGCGGAATAGGAACAATCCAAGGCACGATCGTAGGTACCATGATTATGGGTGTCCTACAAAACGGACTCGATCTACTCAACGTATCAGCCTATTGGCAGCAAGTAGTAAAAGGCTTAGTGATTGTCGTTGCCGTCATTTTTGATATGAAACGCCAAAAGAAAAGTAAGTAGCCATAAGATAATTTACAGTCATCATGCTTAAGAACGCATATTTGATAAATAGAAGCACCTAGAAATAATGTAAGCCGTCGACAGATAGCTCACACAAAAGTTGAATGTAGGGTCCTCAAGTGAGGTTTTCCATGCCACGTAAGTTCATCACTCTCGTGGCATTTTTTTGTTTATAGCACGACTGTCGTATCGTTTTAGTCAGTGTCATAGCAAATGAAATAAATGTTTCATTTAGACCTACTCAACTTCACATCACCTATTTACTCTGTAATATAAGAAGCATTCCGCTCCCTTTCTCCATTAAATTTAGGATGTTGTTTTATGCATGTTGCAACGAATTTCAACGAACTAGAAAACCAAATTCGTTTAAAACACAGTACGTTGAGCAAAAGGCTACAACAAGTCGCGCATTACGTACTCGAAAACTCAAACAGCATTGCCTTTGATACCGTTGCCGTGATTGCCAAAGCAGCCGATGTTCCACCTTCGACACTCATTCGCTTTGCAAATGCCTTTGGATTTAAGGGTTTCAACGAATTAAAACAAATATTTCGACAAAATCTTGTAGAAGAAACCACGAGCTACACTCAACGTACGCGTCTAGTTAAAGCGCTTAACGATAAAAACCTTCGAGAAGAACCTGAAGACATCTTGTACGAATTTGCTCAAGCCAACTCACAAGCAATGCTGCAGTTAGCGAAGCTGACCTCTCCAGAGAAGCTAAAGCAAGCAGTCGATGTTCTGGACAGTGCCGATAACATTTATCTGATCGGCCTTAGACGCTCTTTTAGTGTGGCGTCATATCTCACGTATGCACTACGTCACATCGAATGTAGAGCATTCCTTATCGATGGTTTAGGCGGGATGTTTGAAGAGCAAGTCAGTATGGTTGGACCGAACGACGTGGTTGTCTCAATTAGCTTTAATCCATATGCAGAAGAAACGATCAAGCTGTGTGAAATAGCGTCCAAAGCAGGCGCCAAGCAAATAGTGATTACCGACAACCAGATCAGTCCACTGTCGGAATTCAGCGACGTGTTCTTTACCGTTAAAGAGGCCAGCGTCGATGCATTTCGATCACAGTCGGCTTCATTGTGCCTGGCGCAATCCTTGGCAGTATCACTCGCGTTTAAAAAAGGCAGAACACTCGATTAATTCCAAGTTCTGCCTTGATAAACTAGTAAGAAGCTAGCAAACGGATAAAGCGACAAACCTATTGGCTAAAGTTTGACTGTTGCCCCTGTTTTCATGGACTCTAGAGCAGCCTCAGCAAGCACGAGAGCAAACTCACCATCTTTACCGCTGCAAAGCGGCGATGCTTCACCCGCTAGAATCTCAACAAAGTGATCCCATTCATTAATGTATGCTTGTTCGTAACGCTCTAAGAAGAAATGTTGGGGTTTCGCACTCACACAACCAGTATCTCCCCAGTGCTGCACGAGGTCCTCTTTCATATTACCGGCTTGCAGTAGGCCTTTTTCGCCATGTAGCTCAAGTCGCTGATCATAGCCATAGCCAGAACGACGACTGTTTGAAATAGTGGCAATCGCGCCGGACGGAAAGTTCATGACAATGACAGCAGTATCAATATCTCCGGCTTCACCAATGGCCAGGTCAACCATACAACTACCGTGTGCCGTAATTGAAATTGGATCCTCTCCAAGAATAAAGCGCGCCATATCAAGATCATGGATACTCATGTCGCGAAACATACCACCGGAAGCTTTAGCATAGTGTGCCGGTGGTGGTGACGGGTCGCGAGACGTAATCAATAGCGATTCTGCTTTGCCGATCACACCTGCACCTAGCTGACTTTTGAGCCTGCGAAACTGAGGGTCAAAGCGGCGATTGAAGCCAACAAGCATTGGCACCGGATATTGTTCAATCACACCTAGACAATCACGAACACGGCTCAATGCTAAATCGATAGGTTTTTCACATAAAATCGTCTTACCATTCTTTGCAGCTAACTCAATAAAATCAGCGTGAGTATCGGTTGCAGAACCAATACATACCCCATGAACATTGGGATCTGCCATAGCCTCTTCAATGGTTTGAATCTTTGCGTTGTACTGCCTAGCAAGTTGATTCGCTCCCTCCACATATGGATCGACAATAGAATATAAGGTTGTTCTCGGATGATTATTAATATTAACCGCGTGAACATTGCCAATGCGTCCTGCACCAAATAAAGCGATGTTAAACATACTTTCCCTCATGACGTAGAGTTACTGCCTAAACGAATAAACAGCGATAGCTAAATACAGTCACGTATTCGTGACCCTCTGATTTCCAATTTACATTCCATTTATTATTACCTGAATTAGTCACTCCCGAACACGAAAATCACTAACCGAAGCAACAAAATGAAAAAATATTATCATTAAATTTACATGACTATAAAACGTAAATCTACGCATTAAAGACCAAAAAGTAGCCAAGTTTAAATTTACCCAGTTAACATCACAGATAGAACACGTAACGATGGAAAATATTTATCACAAGAGAAACAATAGTGTTGACGCGATCATCTACGCCAACAACACAAGCTTTTTGGCAACTGACAAAGGATTACTTTATGCGCTATGCACTACACGGGATGTGTTCACTACACAATAATATTGTCAGCGATATACGTTTGGCCAAAGAAACAGGCTATGACGGGTTAGAAATTCATACGGAAAAATTGTGGCGATACATCAATGCTGGTTTAACAAGCCAAGCCCTAAAAACAAGGTTGAATGACGCCAACATTACGCCTTCTGCGATCGATATTATCGGTAGTGTGGAGAGTACGACCAAAGAAGCCCAAAACCAGTTGTTTAAAGACACAGAGATTCTGTGTCAGTTTGCCAAAGACATTGGTGCACCAACCATTCAATTAAACGCTTTCGAGGCGCTGACGGGCCTATCAGTTGAAGATAACATTCGCATTACTGCTCAAAACATCCGCAATATAACCGATATCGGAAAAGAGCATGGAATCCGCTTCCAATACGAAGGTGCTGCATGGACCCCCATTGCTACCTTAGAGCAATATTATCAATTACACGATGCCGTCAGCCGAGATAACTTTGGCTTTGTGCTCGATACTTGGCACTTCTGGGCATGTCGCGGAGCAACACCAGAAGACATGGCAAAGATCGATAAATCGCTCATCTACAATGTTCACCTTTCCGATGGACACCGTCCTGAAGTTGGTGCGCCTTGGGTCGATGAAAAAGAACTTAGAGACTGCTTGCTAGGCCAAGGAGACATTCCATTACAAGAGTGGACGTCAGCTATTCAAAGTACGGGGTATGATGGGTTCTATTCAGGAGAGTTTCTCAATGATCAACTTTGGGAAAGTGATCATTACGACACCGCCACCAGCATGCTTTCAGGAATGAAGCGTTTGTTTTCATAACCAGAACACTCCAACAACCCTGATCCAAAAAAAAGCTACCAATACGGTAGCTTTTTCTATGCTTGGCAGTTACTTTCTTTAGGTTTTTCGCAAGCATTAAAAAAGCCAATAATTATCGGCTTTTTAGTGTTATTTAGAATGTTCTGAGGTAAACGCTATTTAATCTCACGGCACATCAAACTCACGGCTAATGTTTGAGCTAGGTACATCGAAGAACTCAATGAGCGAAAGCCCATCACCTCCCCTTCTTCCACTTCAAAACACACGTCCATCTTACTGCCATGCGCCATCATCTGGTTATCTGCAATCGCGATGATAGGAACACCTCGATCATGAGCACACTCTATGACATTACTGGTTTCCATTGCATAAGGGGCAAAAGTCACAGTAAGCAATACGTCTTTATCGTTCATATTGCGGATCATAGGGGTCAGCATCCCTCCATGGTCATCAAGTAAGACAACATTGTTATCTGACTTCATGAGTGCATACCAAAGGTAAAAGGCAACCGGATAAGCTCGGCGCATTCCTTGTATATATATCGTTTCGGCTTGATCCATCAAGCTCACAGCTCTTTCAAGCTTCTGTGGTGAAACCGATACTTGTAATTTTTCTATCGCTTCAACGTTAGCGACACCGTAATCATTAAAAATAGCGGTTGGCGATTCTGGTTGATATGTTTCTTGGTCTCTTGCTTTGCGCACTCGGTCTTTATAATCCCGAGGTCTATTTAGATATTGGTCTCTAAACAGAGCCTGCATTTGGCTAAACCCACTAAAGCCCATCGCATTTGAAAATCGACTTAATGTCGACAATGGTACATTAGCTTGTTCCGCAATGGTCGCCATAGTCTCAACGGCAACTAGCATAGGCTGGGCTAACACATAGTCCGCGACTTGCTGTAAGCGTTGACTCAGGTTGTCATAGCGTTTGACGATTAACTCTTTCAGAGAGTCTAAATCACTAGGCACATGTACAATCTCGTTAGTTTCAACTTCCATACCTAACTTCTTTCCCGTTAAATATTGGTTTATAAATCAATAATACCCCAAGCTTTAACACTTGGGGTATTAATTCTAAGATAAAAGTTCGAAGTTTCGAATAGCTTCATCTTTTACGTACGGCATTGCTTTTTGCATGAAGTAAATTCTATCAAACTTCTCTGGTTCATCATTCATATAGCCACGTAGGTTGTTACCTAAAGCCTGACGTAAGCAGGTGCCAATATTGAACTTAGAGACACGACTTTGCTTGAGTCTCGCCATATCCTCGTCTCGAATGCCACTAGCTCCATGTATCACCAATGGTATCGTCACTTCGGCAGCAATACGGTCAAGTAAGCCAAAATCAATAGTGCATGTTGGTTCGGTTAGACGGTGGACATTCCCGACAGAAATCGCAACACAATCAGCACCACTTTCGCGAGCAAATCTTGCTGCATCAGCTGGGCTGGTATCAATCGTTTTAATATGGTCACGACCTTCATCGTACGGCACAGAGCCAATCTCACCTTCGACTGAAGCGCCCAATGCATGAGCAACATCTGCGACTTTACGAGTTCGAGCAATGTTCTCTTCTAGACTCAGCTGTGAGCCATCAAACATCACCGAACTAAAGCCCGCTTTTAATGCTCGATATACAATGTCTTCTTCATAGGTGTGATCGAGGTGCAGACAAACTGGCACTGTGCTTTTAGTCGCTAGACCTAAAAACATCGCCGCTGCCGTTTCGACCCCATAAAAATCAACGACATCTTTGTTACACGCTAAGATGACCGCTTTGTTCACTTCTTCCGCAGCCTCTACAACGGCGCGAGCATCTTCAAAGCCAAAGACATTAAAACAGGGAACTGAATAATTTGACGCCGCAGCATCAGGTAATAAATCGTTTAAATTAACCAACATAACGTTTCCCTCTTTTACTTAAACTTGGCGATCATATCCTTGATGCCAGGAATGGTTTCAACCTGATACTCATGATGAGGGTCAAAGTGCTGAATCAAAGATTTAGACGTTTTCCCTACAATGATAGTGAAGTAATACATTTCATAGCCCGGCGCAGCAACACTCGGGTGGTAACCTTTATCAATCGCAATTACGGAACCAGTGCGAACGTGATAAACAGGGCCAAAATCATCTTCATGCTCGTATAAAAACTGGGCGCCAAAACCAAAATCAGGATTGAAACGGAATTGATACACCTCTTCGTACAATGTCTCTTTGCTGCCATCTTCTTTGATACGGTCTTCATCATGTTTATGCGGAGGAAAACCAGACCAGCCACCAGCGCCAACCGTAAATAGCTCACTGACAAGTAAGCGGCCACGTTTGTCTGCGTTACTTTGCCCAAGCACATGTTTGATCTTACGATGTGTTTTTGTATCATCTGAGCCGTATTGAACCATTTCAACTTCATCAGCACGAACGCAGAATGGTTCTAATGATGCATCAAATTTACCACCTGCAATCATCACATCTGCACTTTCACTTACACAATCAATGGTCGCTGTATAGCCAAGCGGTACATAAACAGATTCTGGCTCACCGTCCCATACCGTGCGACGCTTGCCTATATTGTCAAAGACTTGAGGCTTATCGACACCGTTACTCACTGTGATACAACACGTACCACCAGCAAGTACAACTACCGACTCATACCCTTCAACAGTGTGAGTGTGTTGCTCACTTTGGCTTAAGTGAACCTGGTTGAAATAACAAAGCGGTGTAACTTCATCGTTAACATCAACGATTGGCTGATTTTGATTATTAAATGGGGGTATATGCTTACCCATAATCCTTTCTCCTCATTTGTCGAGTCGTCATTGCAACTCAACATAGTTCTTATTATTTAATTCAAAACGAATAAAAATGTCGGACCGAGATGGTTCGTAATCCAAAGCGCATTAATGACTGAACGTATTAATGACTGAGAAAATTACCGATCCGACTGACTCATCCCTTGATTTGTAAAGAAGGTTTAAGTCAAAAGCGTTACGCTCGACTCTCAATGAAATCGAGTAGTTCTTCTTTCGTTGGCATTGCTTCAGTGCAGCTTTCACCACTCACATTGATTGCCGCAGCAGCCGATCCGTGACGAACACCGTCTTCAAGTTCACCATCATTGATGAGCGTCCAGATAAGACCGCCAGCAAACGAATCTCCAGAACCAAAGGGTTTGTTCACTTTGACTCGGAAGATCCCTTGTTCAAACTTATAGCCATCTTTGCAATACACTTTAGAACCAAGCTCTCCAGCCTTAATCACAACTACTTGAGTATTTTCACGTAGAAATCGTTCTGCCGTTTGGTCATCATCTTGATTGCCCGGTGCCAGGACCGTTTCCATCATGTCAAACTCTTCACGATTGCCGATAACAATGTCAGATAGCCCCGCAGCGATACCGTAATAAATGGACGCATCGACATCTGTGCGCCAAGAATATGGACGGTAATCCACATCAAGAATCACGATAGTGCCCGCTCTACGAGCATGTTCCATAGCAATGAGCGTAGCTTCACGGCTTGGGCTCTCAGAAAGTGCAGTACCCGTTACAACCAAAGTCTTGGAACTCGCGATGTAATCTGCGCTCACCTGTTCTGGTTTTATGGTTAGGTCTGATGCGTTGTTTCTATAAATCAGAACTGTACAGTCGCTTGGCTTCATCTCGGTAAATGCAACAGAAGTTCGAGAACCTGTGTCATCAGTCATCATTCCGTCAAGGTTGATACCCTGCTCTTGCATGTAACCTTTTACGTAGTCACCGAACGCGTCATTTGCCACGCAACCAATAAAGCCTGTTCTACCACCCAAACGACTAACTGCTACTGCGATATTTGCTGCAGAACCGCCAACGAATTTGTTAAAGCCTGAAATATCAGCCATGTCCGTATTGAATTCGCGAGCATAGAGATCAACGCCAGCTCGGCCTAATACGATGGCATCCAGCTTGCGATCTTTTGGAAGTGCAATCTTTGTCATAGTCAGTTCCTATCTGCTGTATTCAACCCAAGCAGCGTTTTGGTCCGCAGACTCCACGCACTTCTCACATAAACGAACACCTTCGATGCCCGCATCAATACCAGGGAACCAAATATCAGATAGCGCTTGCTGGTCGTCACGGTCTGCCGCGTCAAACGCAAGCGCGAAACGATGATAAAGGTTCGCCCAAGACTCGAAGTAGCCTTCCGCATGACCACCGCCCACGCGATTCACAGCAACGCCAGGCGCATCTTGGTGCAAGTACCCCATACCACGCTCAAGAATACGCGATGGCTCACCTTGCACTTCTAAGCGCAGTTGGTTTGGTTGCTCATCCCACCACTCAATTGATGCTTTAGAGCCTACGATTCTGATTTTTTGTTGGTGCATAGAGCCAGCATTCACCGCAGAAGCCCAAAGCGTGCCTACTGCGCCGCCTTTGAATTCCATCATTACGTGTGCGTTGTCTTCTAACGGTGTACGTGACTTAATAAAGCTCTGACGCATACACGCTAAACGATCGACTTCAAGGCCAGTCATCACTTCACACAAGTAAAATGCGTGCGTACCGATATCACCCAGTACATACGTTGGACCTGAAACTTCAGGGCTCACGCGCCATTTCAAGCCTGGATCGTTAAGTTCGTACTCTTCGTTATGAAAACCATGAGCAAACTGCATATTGATAACGCGGATGTCACCTAAATCACCACGCTGTACCATTTCACGAGCTTGCTGAACCATAGGGAAACCGCTGTAGCCATACATCACGCCAATCACTCGATTGTTTTGCTCAGCGATAACTTTTAACTCTTCCGCTTCTTCTGATGTAAATGTGATAGGTTTTTCACAAACAACATGAAGGTTTGCTTCGAGTGCCGCCTTACAGATTTCATAGTGTGTAGAATTTGGCGTCGCAATAGACACGGCTTGAATACCATCTTCACGCTGTGCTTCTGCTGCAAACATCTCTTTGTAGTTTGCATAACAACGATCAGGGTCTAATCCCAAGTTGGTTCCAAAATCTCTGCAACGCTCAGCATCTAAATCAAAAGCGCCAGCAACAAGCTTAAAAAGTCCATCTCGTTGTGCAGCGTTGCGATGTGAGTAACCAATCTGACTACCACGTCCACCGCCAATCATCGCCCAGCGTAGAGGTTGTTCAAAACGACGTTCTTCATTAAACATAATCTTGCTCCGTTACCTGATACATCAACTGATTGAATGATGTATCAGTGGTTAAAGTTATTGTGATTTTAATTTTGAATATTCTTGATTAAACACCGCGACGCTGAGCCGCACGGCCCTCTTCCCAATCAGCGACTTTTTTTGCGGTATCTTCGTTACGTGTAACCTCAGGAAGTCCTACTTCCCACCAGCAATCACATTTCGACCATGCCGCCGGAGATACTGGGTCAATGTCTACAACGATAACGTAGGTACGGTCAGCTTCTTTCGCTCTTGCGAATGCAGCATCAAAGTCGGTAATTGAGGTCAATTTCTCGCTGATTGCACCTTGTGCTTCTGCATGCTTAGCAAAATCAACACGGGCTAATTCTCCGTCAGGGCGACGACAATCTTCTAAGAGGTTATTAAATGATTCATTACCTGTATTGTTCTGAAGCTTGTTGATAACAGCGAAGCCGCCATTGTCACAAACGACAACGATCATTTTGTGTCCAGTCAAAACCGACGAATAGATATCTGAGTTTTGAATGAGGTACGAACCATCACCAACAAGAACCACAACATCACTGTCTGGGTTGGCAATTTTCGCCCCCCAGCCACCTGCGATCTCATAACCCATACACGAATAGCCAAAGTCGATATCAAACTTACCAATTTGGTAATTCTGCCAGTTCATAGACAGTTCAGCAGGCAATCCGCCGGCGGCAGTCAAGACTGTATCGCCCTCTTCCATACTACGGTTCAGCTTGCCAATCACTTCAGCGTAAGAAGAAGTACCTTCAAGCAATTCACCTGCTTGTGGGTGAGTACGACGTTGGACTAACGCCTTCCACTCATCAGCTTCTACTTTGGCTTTTGAAGACCACTCATCACCTGATCGCCAGTCAGCCAAAAGACCAGATAATTTCGTCATACTGGTTTTCGCATCACCAATAACTGGATGAGAGCGATGCTTAATCGCATCGAATTTGGCCACGTTAATACTAATTAGCTGCATTTCTGGATTTTTGAATACGCTCCAAGATCCCGTAGTGAAATCTTGTAAACGTGTACCAATCGCAAGTACGACATCAGCTTCGTTAGCCATATGGTTAGCAGAGTTAGAGCCAGTAACGCCGATAGGCCCTGCGTTGAGTGGATTGTCTTGCAGCATGGTCGCACGACCAGCAATAGTTTCGACAACAGGGATGTTATGCTTAGCTGCGAACGCGGCTAGTTCATCAGTTGCAAGCGAGTAATGCACACCTCCACCTGAAATAATCAAAGGCTTCTTCGCTTTAATTAAGATCTCTTTCGCTTCTTCTAGTACGACCATTTCCGGCTCAGGGCGACGGATACGATGACATTTCTCTTCAAAAAATATCTCTGGGAAATCGTAAGCAATGCCTTGAACATCTTGCGGTAATCCAAGAAAAACTGGCCCGCATGTCGCAGGGTCGAGCATAGTATCTAGTGCTTGTGGAAGCGTATGCATCAATTGAGCAGGCGACAACACGCGGTCCCAGTAACGAGTCAATGGTTTGAATGCGTCGTTAGAAGTCACCGATGGATCTTCAAAATTTTCTGGCTGTTGCAATACAGGATCTGGAAGACGGCTTACATAAGCATCACCAGAGATAAGTAATAGTGGCAGACGGTTAGTATGTGCAATACCGGCTGCAGTGACCATATTGGTGGCACCAGGACCAATTGAGCTGGTCGCAATACCTATACGTTGACGCTTATTCGCTTTTGCATAAGCGATAGCAGCCGTAGCCATTGATTGCTCGTTTTGACCACGCCACGTTGGGATTTTTTCTTCGATGTTTTTCAGCTGTTGGCCAAAACATGTCACATTGCCGTGACCAAAAATGGCGAAAGCGGCACCAAATAATTGCTCTTCTTTCCCATCGACTACAATTTTCTGCGCTGCAAGATATTTAGCTAAGGCTTCAGCAACGGTTAGGCGTACAGTTTTCATCTTCTTCCTCGATCTTTCTTATACGTAATTGGCGCGTTACCTTGCCAATTACGTATTGTCCGTGTGTCGACTCTGGCTTATTGTTGGGATTGCCCTTCAATAAGCCATTTTTAATTACAAGCCGTATTTATTTGCGTAGCCCGTAATGTTCTCGTAAGCCGTTTTTGCAAACGTAAGCGGATGTGCTTTCGCTGGATCTTGTTCCGCTTCTACCAATAGCCAACCTTCATAATTACGCGCTTTAAGTGCAGCAAACACATCGTCGTAATTCACATCACCCGTACCTGGAACCGTGAATACCCCATCAAGCACGGCGTTTAAGAATGATTTATCAGCATCACGAGCTGCGTTCATCACTTCAATACGAAGGTCTTTAAAATGCATATGACCGATACGGTGACCCCAACGCTCAATAACATTCACAGGGTTACCACCCCCGTAAGTGATGTGGCCCGTATCTAGTGTCAGATAAACAGAATCACCGGTCGCTTCCATCAAACGATTGATATCTTCTTCCGTTTCAACAATCGTTCCCACGTGATGATGGAATGAAAGCTTGATGTCATGCTTGTTCAACAGGTAATCAGCAACAGTAGTTAGTTTTTCAGCGTAAGTTTTCCACTCATCTTCAGTCAAAATCACGCGAGATGACAACGGCTTGCTGATGTCGCCATGCACAGTATTGCTGACCTCACCGTAAACCATCGCCTTACAACCAGCGGCTTTAAGCAACAAGATATGACCTTGCATTTCCGCAATTTCTTCTTCTGCAGTTAATGTCATCAAATTTCCGCTGAACCAACCAGATGCCAATACTAGGTTGTGATTTTTCAACAATGGAATAAGAGTTTCTGGATCTCTCGGGTATTTAGTGCCTAGCTCGGTACCAGTAAAGCCAGACTCAGACATTTCGCTCAAACACGTCTCTAACGGGATCTCACCACCCAGTTCTGGCATGTCATCATTTGTCCAAGTTAAAGGGCTAATTCCGTATTGAACTTTGCTCATGGTCGTACTCCAAAATTTTTATATTTAATTTTACTTAGGCCAGTAAAATTTCAATTAGATAGGTTCATTGCATCTGATCGATATTTTGGCCAAACAGGTTTGCTTCACTGAGATTCAATATAATCCAAACCAAACTAAATGAAAAATATTTTTCATTTTGATAAATTTGTTTTTAATTTTTGAAATTATATGGAAAAAGCGAGTGTTTACGGGGGGTTCGAGAAAAGAATGGCACAGATCACAATTAATTTAATTCAATTAAAAACAACAATTTAGGAAAAATAAAGCATTTGAAAAATATTTTCCACACCTTGATCAGGTTAACATTATTGACCAAAGAGACATTAATTTAATAGCCGTAGTCATTCTGAGCTATTATGATTCTCAACATCGCTAAAATGAAAAATATTTATCAAATCTATTTATTATTATTACTAAATTCATTGGCGAGTTATTAATTCGATACTCTAACCCTACATTCATTGGGTATCGAATCATCGCCCAGCACGACCTTATTTGATGGTTAAGAGAGTGTTTGGACAATACAAAGGAGTATGTAATGTCACCTAATAATGGGACACAGTCTCACAAACATAATATCGCTTACATAGTTAGAATTTGTTGTATCGCTGCACTTGGGGGAATCTTGCTCGGTTATGATACCGCGGTAATATCAGGGGCAATTGGGCCAATAAGAGAGCATTTTGGTTTAACGCCCGCTCAAACTGGCTGGGCAGTATCCAGTGTAGTGTTGGGAAGTATTATCGGTGCTGTATCTGCAGGAACTGTTGCCCTAAAATATGGTCGTCGAAGTGCACTCTTCTTATCTGCTGTGTTGTTTATCATATCCGCCATCGGTTCCGCTATCGCACCTACATTTACCATCTATGTGTTACTCAGAATCGTCGGTGGTGTGGCAGTTGGTATCGCTTGTGTAGTTTCCCCAATGTACATGTCAGAGGTTGCCCCAAAAGATTTTCGCGGTCGAGCGGTCAGTATGTTCCAGCAATCCGCTGTTATAGGTCAAACTGGGGTGTTCTACGTTAACTATCTAATTGCGAAAGGAATGTCCGAAGCTTGGTTAGTTGATGTCGGATGGCGCTGGATGTTGGCTTCTGAAGTATTGCCAGCGACATTATTCGGTTGCCTATTAATCATGATTCCTGAATCCCCACGTTGGTTAGTACTCAAGGGGAAAATAGGTAAAGCAAAAGAGACACTCTCTCGAATTTCCAACCCAGAACATGCAGACAGAGTGATCCTAGAGGTACAAAAATCTTTAGTTCCAGCGAACGCATCCAAAAACAGTAAAATCAGCTTACGTTCCCCTCTTCTTTTTTCAATCCTTGTCATTGGTACATTTGTCGCGGCAGCGCAGCAACTTACTGGTATCAACGTCATCATGTATTACACCCCAGAAATCTTAAAACCTATAGCCGGTGGTACTGAGAACGCGTTGTTCCAAACGACATTTGTAGGTGTGGTGTTCATTCTTGGTAACGGATTAGGTATGTACTTAATCGACAAAGTTGGTCGCCTGCCGCTCATGAAATACGGAACTCTGGGCTGTGCACTTGGCATGACTATTGTTGGATATGTGCTCTATACCGGAACGGAAGGTTATGCAGCATTGTTTGCGCTGTGTTTGTATGTTGTCGCTTACGCTACATCTTGGGGTTGTGCATGTTGGACGATGATCTCAGAAATATTCCCTAACAGCATTCGTTCAAGAGCAATGGCTATCGCTGTGGGTGCACAATGGTTTACTGGATTTATTGTGACTCAAAGCTTCCCTATGCTTAACGAAAATCCATATCTAAAAGAAAACTTCAACGGCGCTTTCGCTTTTTGGGTGTTCGCCGCGTTGTCCCTCATTTGTATGGTTGTCGTTGTTAAGTACGTTCCTGAGACCAAAGGGGTTGCCCTCGAAGACATGGAAAAAGTCATGGCGAAAAAACTCGGGAAACAAGCTCCAAACAAAAAAACGGAAGCTGCTGCATAATTCAAACTGAAGACAGGTACTTATCTAAAGATAGCCTGTCTTTTCATTTATCAATTTCAGGAACCTTTGATGTTAGATAAAATGGCATTTTTTATTTACGTTGTACGCACAGGGTCAATTTCTGCCGCAGCGCGTAAGCTCAACATTTCAGTATCAGCCGGTAGCCGCTGGCTTCAGGATCTTGAGCTTAAATTTGGAATGCCATTATATCGACGCAATAATCGCTTGTTAAAACCCACACCTGCTGGCCAAACTTTATTTGATCAGTTTTCGGTACTCGTCGATCAATCTGAAACTGTCATGCGCACGATGCAAGATTACCAAAAACACGATAAAGGCCATATTGATGTAATCTGCACACCAGTCTATGCCAACCATTTTTTAATGAATCACATCAGCGAGTACTTACTCACCAACCCCGAGATCACTTTTAACCTCAACATTACACCTTGGGCACTTGATCATGCCGCTGACAGTGATATTACCATCAGCGCTAACGCATCTTATCAAGGCTATCGAGAAAAAGACTTACACCTAGTTCGTCGTGAGATAATGCAAAGTCCCTTTGTCGTCGTCGCTTCTCCGGGCTATCTTGCTAGAAACAATACTCCACAACGCCCTTCTGAACTAAAAACTCATTTATGCCTGTTTGCAACGACGCTCACCGGAAGTAATGACTGGGTGTTTACTCAGGATAATGAGTGCCAGATTATTAAAATCCCTAAATCGTTGGAGGTTAATGATAGTGACCTATTACTGCAAGCCGCACTGAACGGAACTGGTATCGCTTATCTACCGCAATTTTTGGTAGAAAAGCACATCAATGACAAAACACTAGTGCCTATTTTTGAATGCTATGACACCAGTATTTGGAGCTTAAATATGTACTACCAACCAGCCACAACCGCATCCGCCGTTGCTATTCATTTTAAAGATTTCTTATTGGCGAAACATTGATGATCAAAGAACTGATTACTTGAATCAATCGAAATTTTCACTTTCCATCGTATACACGAAAGCAGCCACTGAGGCTGCTTTTTTAGCTTTCAGGCTTAAAGGATATTGGATTTAGGTTTGCTCAAAGTGACTCAAAAACTCACCGCAATCTTTTTGGAAAAGTGGCAATGCTTCTGCCAGTTTTTTATCATCCCAATGCCACCACTCAAGGCTTTCTAATCGCTCAGCATAGCTAGGATCATCAAAACGAGGACGCAGCACCTTGGCAGGGTTGCCAACCACAATCGAGTATGGTGGTACGTCTTTCGTCACCACGCTACCAGCCCCAACAATCGAACCATTGCCAATCGTAATACCCGGCAGCACAATCACGCCGTGACCAATCCACACATCGTGTCCAACCTGTACTTTGTCTTCTTCGCGCCACGAGAACACCTCATCATCCAGTGACGTAGGATCTTCACCTAACTGATACTTCCCAGGGCGATAAGTGAAGTGATGCAATGTAGGACGCCACCACGGGTGATTGCTCGGATTCAGACGAACCGCCGCTGCGATTGATGTGAACTTACCAATCTCGGTAAACATCAGATTACAGTCGTTTTGGATATAACTGTAATCTCCAACCAATACGTTATTTAACACACAACGGTCAGCAATTTCAGTCCAACGCCCAAGCTCAACGTTGTGCAGCTTGCTGCTTTCAGCGACGCTCGGTTCGCTGTTTAAGGTTGGGGAAAGAGGTTGGCTCATAGGGTTATCTCCTCGCCATCGTTGAGAATGCGTAATCGCTGTGGGAAAGCTTGGGGATGTTGTGCTGCCCAGCCGAGCATGTGGTGGCTGACATGGATCAAACCAAGGTTCTTAGGACGACAAGTTTCATCAATATCTAATATATGGTGAAAGTCGTTATGGTTTAAGTTCGATCGAGCTTGAGGATCTTCAATTGGTGGGGAGTTACAATCCGTGATTAACCAATCAACGGGAAATTCTTTCAGCCAACGCTCGGTTTGCTTTGGCAGCCCTACTGTATCGGTTAAATAAGCCAACCGCTTTCCATCAAATTCAAAGCAATAACCAAGGCAAAGTTTAGAGTGATTGAGGGGTAATGGCGTGACGGTTATTCCCTGCCAATTAAACGACTTAAACGCTTGTGCTCGCATGGAAAAATCCAAAATACCGGGATGTTTATAGAGATCATCACAACCCAGCGGGTCATCGGGAGAAATCACCGAGATCTGATCGCCTGCACCCCATCGGAGATCAAACAAACTCTGAACATGATCCATGTGGTAATGAGTCAATAAGATCTGGTCAATCGATCCTGCAGGAAACCGGCGCATCAGGTCAGGCGCATTGGCATCTAACAGTAGAAACTTGCCATTATGTTCAAGGAACGCTGATGACTTTTCTCGTCTTAAGCTGGGGTTTTCAAGGGCAGAAACACACACCGAACAATCACACCCGTAAACTGGCACCATCGCGCTGTTGGCAGTGCCTAACATGGTCAACTTCATGCAACACCGCCTGCTGGTTCTGCGAGTATTTCAGCTGGTTCTTTTAAACGAGCAAACTGCGCAATGCTCTGTTCAAGCGTGCCACTGTTATCAATACACAGCGTGTTATTTAGAGTGGACTCTGAGTCCACACAATAGTCCGCCGCACGTTGCAATCTAAGGGCAATCTCAGCTTCACTTTCACGTCCGCGCGCTCTTAAGCGTGCTTCTAACACCTCTGGCTTAACGCTAACCACAACGGGGACTAATCGTTCACCAAACAAGTCTCTTGCTGCATCCAAATACGCACGCGAGCCATTAACCACAACACTCAAGCCCGCATCCATCCATTGATGAACTTCTTGGCCAATACCGTAGCTCATGCCATGTGCCTGCCAACTCATCGCAAACATATTGCGCGAGTAGCGAATAAAGAATTCATCGTCACTGAGCTCGACATGGTTTTCGCCACCAGCATCAGCCGCACGTGTAATGTAGCGATGGGCAACCACCAAGTCTTTAACGAACTGCTCACGCAGCGCCGAGATAATCGAATCTTTCCCTGAGCCAGAAGGACCGATTACATAATAAAGCTGACCCGGTTTGTCAGCTTTTGGGGCGGCGTTGACCACCCCATTCACATCAAATGAGTAACCTTTAGACATAGATTAGAATACCTTTTTGCCTTCGCACCACACACGAGATACTAGCTGATGGTCATCCAAACGATGCGCTAATACCAGATCGGCACGCTTACCTTCTGCAATCACACCACGGTCGTGTAAACCAAGTGCTTGCGCTGGGTTAAGCGTCGCCAATTGCACCGCTTGCGCCACATCGAGGTTGTTGCGCTCATCATTCACTAGCGTAAATACCGCGTCTAACAAGCTCACTGGGTAGTAATCCGAAGACAAGATATCCAACACGCCCAAAGACGCCAACTCATGCGCTGCAACGTTCCCCGAGTGTGAACCACCGCGAATCACGTTCGGCGCCCCCATCATCACCTTTAAGCCTAATTCGTGAGAGCGCTGCGCTGCCTCGACCGTGGTAGGGAACTCAGCAATCACCATGCCCAACTCTTTGGATTCCGTTACATGAGCACTGGTTGCGTCATCATGACTTGCGGTTGGAATATTCAAGTCACGGCACTGACGGGTGATCTCATCGCGATTCTGTTTCGACCAACGTTCTGACTGAGCAACTTGGTCTTTTTCGTAGACAGCCATTTCGACATCCGTCATGTTGTACTTGCCTTGATAGTAGGTACGGTACTTATCTAAGTTCACAAACTGACGCTGACCCGGTGCATGATCCATTACAGAGACTAACTGCACTTCTGGCATGTTCACGTAACGCTCAAACAAACCAACGGTAGTTGAGTGCGGTACTTCACAGCGCAAGTGGATGCGGTGTTCGGCTCGAGTTAGACCACGCTTCTGGCTCTCGGCTACAGTATTAATAAACTGGTCGAGATTCTCTTGGCGATTGCCATCTCGGTAATCACCCAAAGCAACCGCATCAAGCACTGTAGTAATGCCAGAGCCAATCAGCTGTGTATCGTGTGCGCTCATTGCAGAAAGCGGTGGCCAGTTTACCTTGGGTCTTGGCGTGAAATACTTCTCTAGGTTATCGGTATGCAGCTCAATCAAGCCCGGCATCAAGAAGCCATTTTCACCATCAAAGGCACCCGGAATTTGGCTAGTCGAGTCAGACATATTGGCAATCACGCCATCTCGCAGTTCAACCGAACCGCGCACCACTTCATTTTCAAGCACCAGATTTACGTTGGTAATAATCATTTGCGTCAGCTCCCTTTACGCACACGCTGTAGTGAGTTGTTTTGGTGAAATGTCTTTTTGAAGCTTCACGTCATACAGACGATCAGCGACCAAATCTCGCGTTGCTTCATCATGGAAGATACCGATAATTGCAGCACCGCCCGCTTTGGCTTCTTCAATCAAGCTCACGACCACAGCACTGTTGGTCGCATCGAGCGAAGCGGTAGGTTCATCAAGCAGTAGGATTGGGTAATCAACAATGAAACCACGCGCGATGTTCACACGTTGCTGTTCACCACCAGAAAAAGTTGCTGGTGCTAAGTGCCATAAATGCTCTGGCACGTTTAATCGAGTCAGCAGTAACTTTGCTCTCTGTTCTGCTTCTTGCGCGCAGCCACCCATTTCCAACATAGGTTGCATCACCACTTCCAGCGCACTAATACGTGGAATCACACGCAAAAACTGGCTGACCCAACCTATGGTGTGTTTACGCACGTTGATGATTTCTCGTGGCGTAGCCTTCGCAAGGTCGAGCATGCTCCCTTGATGCACAATATTAATTGAGCCAGAATCCACCAAGTAGTTGGCATATAGCGCACGCAGTAACGTTGATTTACCTGAGCCCGAATGGCCGTGCAGAACCACACATTCGCCACTGTCTACCGAGAAGTTCGCGCCTGTTAACACTGGCAGTTCAACGCCATTTTGGTTGTGCAGCACAAAAGTTTTGCTGACGTTGTTTACGGTTAGTTTGGTATTCATGTCATCGTCCTTAATTCTGCAGTACAGAAGAAACCAGCAGTTGTGTGTATGGGTGTTGAGGATCATCGAGCACTTGATCTGTAAGGCCGCTTTCGACTACTTCACTGCGGCGCATCACCATTAAACGATGTGCAAGCAAGCGAGCCACAGCAAGATCGTGAGTTACGATCACCACAGCTAATTCAAGCTCTGTAACCAAGCGACGAAGAAGATCGAGCAACTTAGCTTGCACCGACACATCCAAACCGCCTGTTGGCTCATCCATGAAGATCAACTTAGGGTGAGTAACGAGATTGCGTGCGATCTGTAATCTTTGCTGCATACCTCCAGAAAAGGTCGTCGGCATGTCGTCCATTCGATCCGTTGGGATCTCGACATCACCCAGCCATTTCGCTGATTTCTCACGAATCTCCCCATAGTTACGTTCGCCCACAGCCATCAAGCGTTCACCAATGTTGCCACCCGCCGATACTCGGCCACGCAAACCATCCATTGGATGTTGATGCACCACGCCCCACTCTGTACGCAGCAAATGGCGACGTTGGCTTTCCGCCATTTGGTACAAGTCTTCCAGTTGTGAGATTTGCTTATCCGCATCACCACGCAAGTAAATCACTTCACCACTGTCTGGTGTTTGACGGCCAGAAAGTGACTTCAATAAGGTGCTTTTGCCAGAGCCAGATTCCCCGACAATACCCAGCACTTCTCCAGGGAAAAGGTCAAACGAGACGTTCTGAAACCCTTTACCTGGCGCATACAACTTAGTGAGATTAGAGACAGACAACAGAGGCTGCTCTGATTGGTTCCATTCGTGTTTCATATTTGTCACCGCGTTCATACGTTGTTCTCCTCTTTGCGGCCTATTTCGTTATGAACGAACTGATTGCCATCAAGTTGTTGACTGCGATCTTGTTGCTCACGACAGTAATCAGTATCTGAGCAAACAAACATATGTGAGCCTTGGTCATCCATAACGACCTCATCAAGGAAGGTATCCGTAGAGCCACAAATTGCACATGGCTCGTCCCACTTCTGAATCTCAAACGGGTGATCTTCAAAATCTAGGCTCTGAACCTTGGTGTAAGGAGGAACGGCATAGATACGCTTTTCGCGCCCCGCGCCAAACAGTTGTAGTGCGGCCATGTTGTCCATTTTCGGGTTGTCGAACTTAGGGATTGGCGATGGGTCCATGATGTAACGATCATTGACTCGCACTGGGTAAGCGTAAGCCGTCGAGATATGGCCAAAACGTGCGATGTCTTCATACAACTTTACATGCATGATTCCGTACTCTTGCAGTGCATGCATCTTGCGAGTTTCAGTTTCACGAGGCTCAATGAAGCGAAGTGGCTCAGGGATCGGTACTTGATACACCAAGATCTGATCTTCTTGAAGATCGACTTCTGGGATGCGGTGGCGAGTCTGAATGATGCTTGCTTCCGTGGTTTTTTCTGTCGTATTCGCGCTGGCGATTGATTTGAAGAACTCACGAATCGACACTGCGTTGGTTGTGTCGTCGGCACCTTGGTCAATCACTTTTAGCGTGTCTGGCTGGCCAATAATCGCAGCGGTGATCTGCACACCACCGGTTCCCCACCCGTAAGGCATTGGCATTTCACGGCCACCGAACGGCACTTGATAACCCGGAATAGACACCGCTTTAAGCAATGCACGACGAATCATTCTTTTAGTTTGCTCGTCAAGGTAACCATAATTATAACCTGTCGCAACTACTGGGCTGTGGGATGCTTTCTCTTCGTTACTTAACGTCGTTGAAGAGTTAAGTATCGGCGCATTAAGTGTTGCTGTGTTCATGACTGACCTCCTTGTACGCCATTACCTTGTTCTTCATTACCTAGTTGAGCCATCAATTCATCGTGCTCTTTATGCATTTTTCTAAGCAGCTCTAGTTCCGCTTGGAAATCGACGTAGTGAGGAAGTTTTAGGTGAGACACAAAGCCTGCTGCTTCAACATTGTCAGAATGAGAAAGCACAAACTCTTCATCTTGAGCTGGACCATCGACAGGCTCATCGTATTCTGCGGCTTGCAAAGAACGATCGACCAACGCCATCGACATTGCTTTACGCTCAGTCGCACCGAACGTTAAGCCGTAACCACGAGTCAGTTTGGCTTTGTTCTGTTTATTACCAACAAAGCCATTGATCATCTGACACTCTGTCAGCTCAATCTCACCGATGTCGATGCTAAAACCCAGTTCTTCCGGTTCAATCGATAGTATTGAAAATCCGGTACGAATCTCGCCCGCGAATGGGTGATTACGACCATAACCACGTTGAGTCGAGTAACTCAGCGCCAATAAGAAACCTTCATCGCCGCGCACCAAGTTTTGTAAGCGTGCACTACGGTCACACGGGTAGTTCACCGGATTCATAGTGATGTCTTCTGGTACTTGTTGGTCATCTTCTTCGGTCAACATCATGTCGAGGTTTTCAAGAATGCCTAATACCTGTGGGCAAGGTTCGGAGTCAGCCACATCTTGAGTTAGGATCTGCGGTGTTTCACCTTCAGCAAGCAGGCTGAAATCCAACAAGCGATGCGTGTAATCGTAGGTTGAGCCTAAAATTTGACCGCCAGGCAGATCTTTATAAGTTGCCGAAATACGACGCTCAATTCGCATTGAGTTAGTATCAACAGGTTGTGCAGTGATAAGGCGAGGTAACGTGGTGCGATAAGCGCGTAACAAGAAGATCGCTTCGACTAAGTCGCCCGCCGCTTGTTTGATGGCCAATGCCGCGAGTTGTTTGTCATAAATGCCGCCTTCCGTCATCACTCGGTCTACCGAACCCGACAGCTGCTCTTGAATCTGATCAACACTCAATTCTGGTAAATCAGGATTACCGCGACGCTTCTTCGCTTGCAGTTGATGCGCCAGACTAATGGCCTTTTCTCCACCCTTTACAGCAACGTACATGTTGTCGCCTCCACTTTGGTTGTACGAGGCAGACACAGCACTTGCTGGTTCGCCACAAAGATAAAGTCGACTCCTAATGGGAACTTCACCAATGATTGACGCTCTTTAAGGTAAGAAACAAAGCCCGCCGGTAATCCACTAAAGAACGCAGCTTGTTCACTTTGAATACCAGGGCCACTCAATGACAGCTCAGTACCCGACGTTAAGCTATCAACTTCAATCACAACCGTTGTTGAGGTATCTGGATACTCTTCGTTGCCAAGGTTAAATGTCAGTTCTGACCAATCGATATCCAGTAAGTCTAGCGCTGAAATCGCAGCGAAACTTGCTTGTTGAGTCTGTTCTACAATCGGAGCACCAATGTGAAACTTGATGTTTTCAGTCACCGCGTGATCGGCCTTTAATGTCGAAGATAGCCAGATCGGTGTTGCATTGTCGGCCATGGAAAGCAGCGTTTGAGCGGCTGCACTCATCATTGAACCAAAGCCTTCACAACGGTTTAGCGTTACGACGTTGCCGGGTTCAGACATCGCCTTCAGCAGTAATCGAAAGCACTGCTGGCTGTCATGAACTGCATCTTGAAATGCAGGAGAAATCATACTCATTGAATTCGTTCTAACCTGTTTAATTCGTTAATCTTATTCTTGAATGACATGTGGTTCTGTAGCTTGCCTGCGAAGCTGTTCTTCTCTATAAAGCAAGCTTCACCGCGAACCTAATCTTCACCACGAACCTAGTCTTCTCCGCGAACCTAATCTTCACCACGAACCATGGTAAAAAAGTCCACTTTGCTTGAAGCCACTTCTTGGCGGCGTTGACTGTCTCGTTCATGTTTCATCGCAGCCAAAGGCTCAATAAGTTTCGTGTTGATCACCTCGGCTTGTTGTCCGTTTTGCATCAAGGCATCAACAACAGCAGCTAGCTCTGCATGAGGCTTGCTTCGCCCCTGTAGGTAGCTGTAACCAAGTTCTCCACTTGTTAGCTTGATTACTGCGCGAGTAATCGTGACATCCCCCATGTTGAACTGACGGCCTGTTGAACCCATACGCGCACGCACTTGTGCTAAACCAATCTCTGGTTGGCGAACCATGGCATATTCCGCGTTCAGCCCTAATGCTTCCCAGCGCGTTTTCAATTCTGAGAACTGGCTCTGCGCGAGTACTGACATCCACTTTTGTCGCTCTTTCAAAGCTGTCATTTAGTGCTCCATTACTATTTCGGTTGCGTCGGCACGAGTATTGGAACTTGAGAATTCCGCTATTACTTGAGTGCCTTTAATTACGTTGGTGGTTTTAATTTTGAGTAGCGGTGTACTGGTACTGATTTGCAATAAACGACACTCTTCATTGGTTGGAATTTTCGCGCCCACCCGAGTCTCTTTTCGCTCTAAATCAGTATCCAAACCACGCTGAATAAATTGGTGCAAAGAACCATTGGTGAAGTTCTTGAGAATCGGCCACCACTCTAGATTCGGCAGGTAGTGGTCGATGATAGTTCTCGGTGTATCTCCTGTTTTTCGCAGGGTACGGATGTGGATGACCTTGCTTCCCTCTTCCATTTTCAAGTAGCCCGCAATCTTGGGTGATACGTTGATAAGACGAGATTGAAGTACCTCACACCTTGGCATCGCACCTTGCTCAATCAGGTTCTTGGTAAAATGCGCTCCTGAGTGAAGTCGATAGTCACTTGGCTGACGAATCACCATGTTGCCTTTACCTTGATGACGTTGAATCAAGCCCGTAGATACCAGTTCATCGACCGCGCGACGAAGCGTGTGACGATTCACGGCAAAGCGCTCAGCCAACTTGGATTCCGGTGGTAAGTAGTCACCCGGAACAAAGCGATCTTTCACTTCCTTTTCAAGCTCTGAGGCAATATCTAAGTAAACGGGCATAAAATTTTCCTCTCCAAAGTTCAATTACTTATCTAGATAAGTTCAAATAAATAGACATCTAAGATGCCTAAATAAACTTCTTACGGATGATTTGAGAAACGAAGTCGATAACGCTCACCGTCACGATTACAATCGACATGATTGCAGCGGTTTGTTGTAGTTGGAAGCCTGAGATGGATTGCCAAAGCAGCACACCAATACCGCCCGCACCAACCATACCCACAACCGTTGCCGAGCGAATATTCGACTCTAAGCGGTACAGTGAATATGAAATCCAAAGCGGCATCACCTGTGGAATTACGCCGTAAAGAATCACTTCGATTGGGTTTGCGCCTGTCGCTTTCACGCCTTCCATCGGCCCGGGTTCAATCGCTTCAATGGCTTCAGCAAATAGCTTGGCAAGCACGCCTGTCGTGTGAATGAACAGCGCCATCACACCAGCAAACGGTCCTAATCCGACAACCACCACAAACAGCATCGCAAACACCATTTCGTTGATAGCACGCAGACAGTCCATCAATCGACGGATTGGAAATGTCACCCAGCTCGGCATCAGGTTTTCAGCACTCAGAATGCCAAATGGAATCGCTAACAGAATCGATAACACGGTTCCCCAAATGCCCACTTGAATCGTCACTAGCATTTCGCTGAGGTACACGTTGCTTTCACTGAAATCTGCGGGGAAAAAATCTTTGCCGAGCTGAACCATGTTCTCTGGGTGTTCAAAGAACATCATTGGTGACATCTCTGCGCCTTGCCACGCCCAGCTAAGGACCAGTAGTGCTATCACAGCGATCACGCCGTTTTTAATCGACAGCTTCGATGAAGGCTCGTAACTTTGAGTTGTTGCAGTCATTGTTCTCTACTCTTTTTTGCGCCGCCCAAAGCGGCGCAGGGAATGGGATTAGCCTTTCAGCGCATCAATTTCTGTTTGCAGCTGGTCGATTTCTGCTTGGTATTGCGCCATGCGTTTGGTTCTGTCTTTCTCGCTTAGGTTGCTGTTGTTTTCAGCATCAACCAGCTTTTTGAATGCTTCCATTTGGCGAATAGGCAGTAGTTGGTTGTTATCAGTAGCAGCAAAGCCAGACCAAGCCAGTTGATGCAGGTTTTCAAGCTGTTCAGGCTCTTCGCCGTAGCTGACGAAGAAATCACGCGCCTTTTGCTTCAAGTCTTCATCTAAATCTTTACGGTAGGTAACCACGTCTGATGGGATAAGCTCTGACTTCCAAACTACTTTCAGCTTGCTAAACAACTCAGGGTTTTGCTCTTCGATGCGGATAAGGCTCATGGTGTGATTGGTTGCGACGTCCACTTGGTTGTTCGCGACAGCCATCACGTTGGCACCATGGCTTGCGGTTACGTTGCGGTGAAAGTCATTAGCGGAAATACCATTGCTGGCGAACGCTTCGAAATTCGGCACAAGGAAACCCGACGTAGAGTTAGGATCGCCATTACCTAATTTGAGTGTTTCGCGCTGCTCGATCACGTCTTCAAGCGTGTTGATATTGTCATTTTTGGCATTCACAATGAGTAAGCTGTAATAACCCTGTAAGCCCTCTTCATCTATGTATCGAGCGAAGACTTCTGCGTCAGCACGATCAACGGCTTCCATCGCCGCCTTATTTCCGTAGTAAGCAAAATCGACCTTGCCAAAACGCTGAGCTTGAATGATGCCTGCGTAATCAGGTGCGAAATAAGCATTCACTGACATGCCTAACGCTTTACCTAGGTCATCCAGAAGAGGCTCCCAACGGCTACGCAAGTTTTGTTGTGCATCAGTCGCGATAATGCCGAAGTTGATCGAATCTTTAGCAAAAGCGTGACCAGCAGTGAGTGTCGTCATCAACACGGTTGCTAGCGTCACTGCCTTCTTAATCCCTGATTTCATTGAATGAAACATCTTGATTTCCCTGATATTTAAAAAGACGCAGCGAGCACGTCGTTAGGTTGAATATGTGGCGTGTTTATCGATTTTTTAGAACGGTATAGGTCTTCAAGCTGAGGCTTAGTCAGTTCCGCGCTCTTTCCTTCGTAGAACACTTGGCCGTCTTTCAGCGCGATGATGTTTTCGCAATACTTAAGGGCGTGGTCGACTTGGTGAAGCGTGACGATGACAGGAATACCTTCCTTCTCATTGATGTCCGTAAGCAACTCCATCACGATGCGTGCTGATTCAGGATCAAGCGAAGCGATAGGCTCATCGGCAAAAATGATTTTCGCTTTCTGCATCAGTGCGCGTGCAATAGCGACACGTTGTTGCTGACCGCCAGAGAGGTTGCCAACACGCTGACCTGCGAAATCTTCCATGCCAACTCGACGCAGTGCTTCAAGCGCTTCTTGCTGTTGCTCAACCGTAAAAATGCCTGTCAGAGTGCGCCACTTCGGAGTAGAGCTCAGTGCGCCAATCAGTACATTGGTCATCACGGATAAGCGGTTAACGAGGTTGAATTGTTGAAAGATGTAACCCGCTTGCGAACGGATGTTGCGGACATTGCTGTCTGCCTTACCATTCGCTTGCACCGTTTGACCAAGCACGTTGATTTGAGATTCCGCACTTTTATCTCCAATGATCAGGCCACTTAAATGGCGAAGCAGCGTAGATTTACCAGAACCCGATGGGCCTAGTAGCGCCGTCATCTTGCGGCTAGTAATCGTCAAATTGATGCCATTCAGTGCCTTGTTCGAACCGAATGTTTTGTTGACCTTCTTAACTTCAATGATGTTATTCATCGTCAATGTCCCTGTTTGATTTAAGGCCACTTTGACGTCTGATTATTAAAGTTACGTGTCGGTTTATTTGCAGAAATGAAATATTTCAAGCGGTCAGCTTACTTGTCTAGACAAGCTTAACCTGCTGTTTTAAATACCAAATTCAGGAGAGATTTGATGGGGAAAATCAACTTATATACGGACGTAATTCACAGTAATTTGACAATAAAAAGCTCAAGTAAAATGGCAACTCCTCAGTATTCTCTGCTCAATAGATACACACCTCCAATAGCTGCTAAATTCACATACAAAAAAGCACCCCGTAAAGGAGTGCTCAAAGTGGTTAAGTGTTTAATTTCAAAGCGATGTGAATACTGCCTCAGCACAATCTATGTCTACGATAAACACGATTGAGAGCGAGCTAGATGAAGTCTTGATACAGTGACTATCGAGATAAAGCCAACAACAGCACTGCCAAAGATACTCCACAGCACCCACTGATAGCCGCCGAACTGCCAAATAACCGCGCCAAAATAAGGTGACAGAGCGAACGCCAATAGATAAGGCACCGCCATTGCGCCCGCCAAAGAACCAAAGTTAACTTCCCCCATCACCTCACGAGTCGTCAGTGGTTTCACAATGCTCATCACACCATAAGCGGAACCTTGTAAGAGTACAAAACCGAACACTAGATACAGAACATTCTCAGACAGAATCAAACACAAGGTCGCACAACAGATGCTCAGAAAGCACGCGACAGTGATTCGCATGATCGACCAGTGTTTATCAACCAACAACCACATCACGCGCCCAGCCACCTGCATAGGCCCTATCAAAGAGATCACCAATATCGCTAAGTCATCAGGGACATTACGCTCATCCAACAATGGCAACAGATGGTTTAACACCACACCATGATTTAATGCGAGCATCGAGAAGCCAAAAGCAAGTAGCCAGAACATTGGATTAGACAGGTAAGAGGCAGAGCTTAAATAAGTAGTTGAAGATCCAGATACTTTGCTAGGCAGTTTTGAGTCAGCCTCACTGTTAGAAGACACATGAAGCCGAGCAAGCGATTTAGTATTGATAAACAGTAACGGAGCGGCGACGAACAAAACAACTACGGCAAAAACCTGCAATGTAACCACCGGGCCGTAATGCTGAGCCAAATAGTGAACTGTTGGAAAGCTGATAGTACTCGCAAAGCCTGCCACTAAGGTGATCATAGTGATCGCGCGTTTGGCTTTAGTCCTCAAGTTTCGAATCAAAAAGGCGAAGCAAGGTTCATAAAGGCAACCCGCCATTGCGATTCCCATCAATCCCCAGAGCACATAAAACCAAGCGAGTTGGTCAACTAAGCTGATCATAAACAGCAGCACGCCACCAATAACCGCCGAAACCGTCATCATCAATGCGCCATAACCTTTGTCAATCAAGCGTCCAGCAGGCAAAGCCGCAATAGCAGACACGCCCACTGCCAAGGTTAGCCCCAACATGAATTCAGAACGACTCCAATCGTGCACTTGCTCCCAATGCAGAAGCATCGCCGGAAAAACGTAATAGAGACAACACCAGAGCAATGTCTGGCCGAGGGCTAAACCCCAAACCGCTTTGTTCATAAATCCACACTTCTAGAAAATTCGAATAATTTAAATACAGCTATAGTAAAAGCAATCTTGCTTCGCCAACTTAGCTAAACAACGTGACAATTTTAAGGCGTTAAGATGAAGAGTCAGCGAAGCTCGTTTCCCAAGGATATGGAACTTGTTCCAGATCATTAAAGTATTCAAAAACGCAACCTTTGGTTTTAAATATGTAAACTTTGATAGGGTTTAAGAAATTAAACCTATTTTGGCTATCTTTGGTGATCTTGTTCAAATTTCACTCGTGATTTAGATCTAAAATTTCATTTTCGTTGATGTTTTGAACGCTTTTTGTCGGTTTACAGAAGTTTACTGCATCTTGCCTAAATACCACCAAAGGAGTAGTTTTCAGTCATTGAGTTCAAAAATGTAAACCGAAACCATGAATGTAAAACAAGTTCGATTCACCGATGAAGACAGAGAATGTTTACGCAACTACTTCCGATTAGCAGAGACGATTGCTGATTTAATCGGTCCCTATTGTGAAGTGGTCATCCATTCCTTTGAGAGCTTAGAAAACTCTGTCGTGAAGATCGTTAATGGTCATCATACAGGTCGTGAAATCGGCTCACCTATCACCGATTTAGGTTTACGTATGTGGAGTACATTCGAGAAAACTGGCGAAGTTTCTCCAAAGAGTTATTTCACCAATGCAGCAGACGGCTCCCTACTGAAATCGACCACCTGCGTGCTGGCAGGCCCACAACAAAAGCCCATCGGCATGTTGTGCATCAACATGAACTTATCTTTCCCATTCCCAGAAATCGTCAAGACACTCATGCCGCAGTGCAATGTACCGCAAACCATTGTCAGCGAGACATTCAGCAACAATGCAAACGACGTGATTCAACAAGCATTGAGTTCAGCCATTAAAGAGGTTGATCAAGACGAGTCGATTTCTTCCAAAGGTCGCAATAAAGCCATCATCCGTTGCTTATTTGATAACGGAGTGTTTGAGCTAAAAGAGACGACGACACAAGTATCAGAGCAACTTGGGATCAGCCGACAGGCGGTTTACAAGTTTATCCGTGAATTTAAATCAGAATAAAACCAATAATTTAGGAGTTACATCGTGAAACAGATCATTGCCACTGAACAAGCACCTGCAGCTATCGGCCCTTACTCACAAGGTACGTCTTACGGCGACATGGTTTATACATCAGGTCAATTACCTCTCGTTCCAGAAACCATGCAGTTTGTTGAGGGCAGTATTAAAGAGCAGGCTCGTCAGTCTCTAGAAAACTTAAAAGCTGTATTAGAAGCGAGCAATGCGGGACTGGACACAGTGCTTAAGACAACCTGCTTCCTATCAGACATGGAGAACTTCGTAGCCTTTAACGAAGTGTATACAGAGGTGTTTGGTACAGAGAACGCACCTGCTCGCTCTTGTGTTGAAGCAGCACGACTACCAAAAGACGCACTGGTTGAAGTTGAAGCCATCGCATACAAAAAATAACCGACTTAGGTATTAATGGGTATCATAGGAGATTCTCATGAGCGTTTCATTTATTGGATTAAGCATACTGTTCTTTGGGTTCTACGCACTGCTGTCGAACTTCAAAAAGCAAAAGAAAAGTTTTAACTTCCGCGTACTGAGTGCGCTTGCTGCTGGCTTACTGTTCGGTGGCGCTATTCAACTTGTTTTCGGTGTCGGTAACGTTGCAACCTCTGGGTTTGCTGAACTGATTTCAGTGTTCGGTAAAGGCTACATCAAACTTCTACAAATGATTGTTATCCCGCTCGTATTCGTGGCGATGATCTCTTCGATCATGAACGTTGAAGGCGGCGGCGCGTTATCTCGTATCGCACCAAAAATAATCGGTATTCTACTTTTCACTTGTGCAATCTCAGCAGCCGTTGGTATCGCAAGTATTTACCTATTTGGTATCGATGCGAACGCACTAGTAAGCACAATTGGCACAAACAGTGCGATTGAAGCTCGCGGTGATTCACTGGTAGCGACACAAGATGCAATGGCGAGCAGTGGTCTGTCTGGTATGGCTCTGTCTATCATTCCAACCAACATCTTCGACATGCTAACGGGCTCTCAACGTACTTCTACACTATCAACGGTACTGTTCGGTATGTTCCTTGGTTACTGTATCCTTCAAGTGAAGAATCGTAAGCCTGAGAAAGTGCAAAACTTCGTTGATTTCATCAACTCTGCAAAAGAAGTGGTGCTTTCAATGGTACGTGAAATCCTGAAGCTAACGCCTTACGGTGTATTCGCTCTGATGACCACGTTCATGATGACGAATGACCTTTTCGCACTAGCTGAAATGGGTCGCTTCCTTCTAGCAAGCTACGTAGCAATTGGCGTGATGTTCGGCATCCACTTCGTGATGGTGTCTATGTTCGGCCTGTCTCCTGCTAAGTTCATGAAGAAAATCTGGCCAGTATTGGTATTCGGCTTCGGTTCTCGCTCAAGCATGGCCGCTATCCCACTAAACGTTGAAACACAAACTCAACGTCTAGGTGTAGACGAAGAAACAGCAAACATGTCAGCGACATTCGGTACCAGTATCGGTCAAAACGGCTGTGCAGGTATCTACCCAGCAATGCTCGCTATTATGGCAGCACAAGTAATGGGTATGCCTGTTGATTTAAGCTTCATCCTACAGTTAATTGCTGTTATAGCGATTGCTTCATTCGGTATCGCAGGTGTTGGTGGCGGTGCAACATTCGCAGCAGTAGCTGTACTAACCATCATGGGCCTAGATATCACAGTGGTTGCGATTCTAGTGTCTATTGAAGCACTGATTGATATGGCACGTACCGCACTAAACATCTCAGGCTCAATGTTGTCTGGTGTACTAACGGCTAAGAAAAACGGTTCGCTAAACACAGAACAATACGACGCTGACGTTACAGCGACTGTATCAAAAGAAGCAGTAGTATAATCCTCAAACTTAATTAAGAGCACTCCACGTGAGTGCTCTTCTGTTTTTCCTGAGTTCAGGTTATTTAGGTAGTAAATATGAAAGTTGTTGTTATAGGCGGTAGCGCCGCTGGTATGAGTTTCGCAGCAAAATACAAACGTAATCAACCATCAGACGAAGTCATCGTTTTAGATAAACGCAGTTACATCTCTTTTGGAGCCTGTGGTTTACCCTACTTTGCAGGCGGCATGTTTGATGACACAGAACGAATGATCTCTCGCACGCCAGAACAAGCCATCAAATCTGGCTTGGATGTACGTGTAGAAACAGAAATGGTGTCGTTCGACCGCACTGAAAAACAAATTATAGTGCGTCACCAAAATGAAGAAAGCGTCATCGCTTACGATATGTTGGTCATTGCGACAGGTGCGCGACCAATCGTTCCATCATTCGGCGAATTCAATCCAGAACACGTATACACGCTAACAAGCATGGAAGACGGCTTAGCAGTCAAAGAAGCGCTTAAAAATGATAGCAAACAACGCGTGTGTGTCATCGGGGCAGGCTTTATCGGGCTAGAAGTATTCGACGCAGCACACGGCTTAGACAAACACGTAACGATTATTGAACGTGAACAGCACATCATGAGCCGTCAGTTCAGCCCAGAGATCATTGATGTAGTTGAAGGGGCGATTCGTGAATCAGGCGCAGAGCTAAAAACAGGTTGCAGTGTGTCAGCGATTCGCAATGCAGAGCAAGGTGGTTACATCGTTGAAACTGATAACGGAGACGTAGAATCCGATGTCGTGATCCTGTCACTCGGTTTCAAACCAAATACCGAAGCATTCGAACTGCCAAAAGCTGCAAACGGTGCGTTATTAGTAAATGAATATGGAGCTACTGAAGACGCTTATATCCACGCGGTCGGTGACTGTGCCGTTGTCCATCATATAGCATTAGGTAAACCTGTTTATGTTCCTTTAGCAACCACAGCCAACAAACAAGCGCGTATGATGGCCGACAAGCTAGCAGGTAAAGATACCTATATGTCAAGCTTCTTAGGTTCGTCTTGCTTGAAAGTACTCGATTACGAACTGGCGTGTACCGGCATAAATGAACTTCTAGCGAAAGAACACAGCTTAGATGTGAAAGTATCGACCATTTCAGATAAAAACCAAACCGATTACTATCCAGGCCAAGAAGACATCAAGGTAAAACTGGTTTATCACCCAGAAACTAAGGTTCTTCTAGGTGGTGAGATCGTAGGTAAGAAAGGAGCGGTTGGCCGTATTAACGCGCTCGCTGTCGCTATCACCGCGAAAATGACCACTAAACAGTTAGGTTACATGGACTTCTGCTACGCGCCACCATTCTCCCGCACATGGGATGCTCTAAACGTGGCAGGTAATGTAGCTAAATAAACCAAAACCGCACAAGTTCCAAAAATATTTAGCTAAACACCAAAGCAGAGCATAAACGCTCTGCTTTTTTAATGCCTTAACTCTACAAGCCCAATAGCGGAATCTAATGCATTTGGGCTTTCTTTTACCAAATTCAAGACGAAAAAAAGCCCGCTGATTTCTCAGCGGGCTTTTCAATGATGGTGGAGGGATAGGGATTTGAACCCTAGAACCGCTATTAACGGTTGCCGGTTTTC